>PWGD01000032.1 GCA_003554395.1 Syntrophomonadaceae bacterium | reverse complement strand
CTTTGGGAGCTGACGCCATTTGTATGGATATGTAATTAGAAGGCTGCTTCTGGCTGTTCCAGTCTTAATCGGGGTATCTATTCTTGTTTTTGCAATTATCAGGTTTATACCGGGAGACCCCGCCCGCGCTATTGCCGGAGTTCACGCCAGCCCTGAATATATAGAACAGGTCCGCAGAGATCTTCTTTTAGATGAAGGTCTGCATGTTCAGTATTATGTTTATTTGACTAACCTTTTACAGGGTGACATGGGCCGATCCACTTTTACCGGTCGGCCCGTTACGGTAGAATTGGCGGAGCGTTTTCCAAACACCCTGCTTTTGGCTTCTACCGCCATGGTTATTGCAATTATTATTGGCATGAGCGCAGGCATAGTATCTGCGACTAAACGTTATTCCCTTTTTGATAATGCCAGTATGCTGGCAGCCCTTTTTGGGGTTGCCGCACCAGTATTCTGGCTGGGGATCATGTTTCAACTTCTTTTTTCCGTAAACCTGGGCTGGTTTCCTTCAGGGGGGATTGGCACCTGGAGACATCTCGTCCTTCCTGCTCTTACCCTCGGGTTGGCTACAACTGCCCTGATCGCCCGCATTACCCGTTCCAGTATGCTCGATGTTTTAGGCCAGGATTATATCACCACGGCTCGTTCCAAGGGACTGGTAGAAAAGGTCGTTGTTTACAAGCATGCCTTAAAGAATGCGCTAATTCCTGTAGTTACCGTGATGGGGTTGCAGTTTGGCACTTTACTGGGGGGCGCAGTGCTCACTGAAACCGTTTTTTCCTGGCCCGGGGTAGGTCGGTTGATGGTTGATTCAATTTTGGCCCGGGATTATCCTGTGGTTCAGGGCGCGGTCCTCATTCTTGCCTTATTTTTTGTTTTGATAAATCTTGTGGTTGATGTAATTTACGCCTTCCTTGACCCCCGTATTACTTACGGCAGCAAGGAGGTGGAGTAGCGCAGTGTTTGACAAAGGGAAAAAGATCGATGCTTTAAGCAACCTCTCTACCCCCAAAAAAGATACCGAGCTGCGCCAGGTTTGGAGGCATCTTCGCCGCAACCGGTTGGCCATGGCCGGTTTGGCTATCCTTTGTATTTTTGTGCTTTCGGCAATTTTCGCGCCCCTGATCACCCCCTTCGATCCGATCAAGATAGATTTCGGCTCTGCCTATCAGGCTCCATCCAGTGAACACCTTTTAGGGACGGATTGGCTGGGTCGCGATAATTTTTCCAGGATTCTTTACGGGGCCCGGATCTCTTTACTGATCGGCTTTATATCCGTGGCAATCGGCATGGTGATCGGGGTACCGGTCGGCGCTTTGTCTGGCTATTACGGCGGAAAATTTGACCTGCTGATTCAACGTATCATTGATATTTTAATTGCTTTCCCCGGCATCTTACTGGCTATTGTGGTGGTGACTATACTGGGGGTTGGGGTGGAAAATGTTATGATTGCCGTGGGGATTGCCTCAGTGCCGATTTATACCCGCCTGGTTCGCGGTTCTGTTCTTTCTGTTAAAGAGCAGGGCTACGTTTCTGCCGCAAAAGCGCTGGGCATCGGCGACATGCGGATTATTATCCGGCATATTATGCCCAACTGCCTGGGTCCGATTATTGTTCAATCTACATTCCAGATCGCCACCGCCATATTATGGGCGGCCGGTCTGGGGTTTTTGGGTCTGGGTGCCCAGGCCCCTGATCCTGAATGGGGCCGAATGCTGAGCGATGGGCGCCAGTATATACGCACCGCCCATCACCTGACCACCTATCCCGGTCTGGCCATATTTTTTATGGTGCTCGGTTTTAATTTGATTGGGGATGGTATGCGTGACGCCCTGGATCCTCGCTCCAGAAGACACCGGTAGTGATTGAACATTTTAAGAAAAAGGAAGGTCGTTGATGGAATTTTTGCTAAAAGTTGAAGATTTAAAAACCACTTTTTACACCGATGAAGCTGTTATCCGCGCTGTAGATGGTGTTTCATTCAACGTCAGGCCAGGGGAAGTGGTTGGCGTGGTCGGCGAGTCGGGCTGTGGCAAAAGCGTGGTTTCTCTTAGCATTATGAGGCTGATTAAATATCCCCCGGGCAAAATCGAAGGGGGCCAAATTTACTTGGAAGATCAAAACTTGCTGTCATTTAGCGAACAGGAAATGCGCCGCATCAGGGGTAACGATATAGCCATGATTTTCCAGGAACCGATGACTTCCCTGAACCCGGTTTACAAGATTGGCGACCAGGTCAGCGAGGCGATTCGTCTTCACCAGGGGATGGAGAGCGCGGCAGCCTGGAAAGAAGCGGGCAGGATGCTGGAACTGGTCGGTATCCCGAGGCCCAATGAAGTCCTCGATAACTACCCTCACCAATTGAGCGGGGGAATGCGTCAGAGAGCCATGATTGCCATGGCCCTCTCCTGCAATCCGAAGTTGCTGATTGCCGACGAACCGACAACCGCCCTGGATGTAACCATCCAGGCTCAGATCCTGGAGTTGATGAGAGATCTAAAAGACCGCATCAACACTTCCATTATTTTTATCACCCACGACCTGGGCGTCATAGCTGAGATGGCCGATCATGT
>PWGD01000176.1 GCA_003554395.1 Syntrophomonadaceae bacterium | reverse complement strand
CTTTTTTTAATTTTTGCCACCATCAACCACAATTACCGGCTCCATAATGAAAAAAAGCAGTTCCCCCCTCCGGGTAAAATGGCCAAAGTAAACGGCCGCAAGCTGCACGTATACAGGGAAGGAAAAGGGGCGGCAACCCTGGTGTTCATGTCCGGACACGGGACCAGCAGCCCAGCCGTCGATTTCAAGCCTCTATGGCACAGGCTGTTAAATAATTACCGGATTGCGATAATCGAAAGGCCGGGATATGGTTGGAGCGAAGGATCAAAAAGCCCCAGGGATATAGACACAATGCTCGAGGAAACCAGGAAAGCCCTGCATCTTGCCGGTGAGAGCTCTCCGTACGTACTTTTCCCCCATTCCATGGCAGGCCTTGAAGCGCTGCGCTGAGCCCAAAAATACCCCCGCGAAGTGCAGGCAATTGTCTGGCTTGACCCATTGGTCCCAGAAGTGGTGGAGCATTCGCTTAAGCTTCCCCCTAAAGCAAACCTGCTCTTTATGTATTTGGTTTCAAGGCTGGGACTATCCCGGTTTATGTCTGATGATGATGCAGAAAAGATGTTTCCCCTGTTGCAATCAGATCAACTCAATGCTGAAGACAAAATGCAATATATGGCCATGGTTTATAAAAGTGCTTATACCAGAAACATGCTACATGAAATAGACTACCTGCATAAGAACGCCCAAAAAGTGCAGGCTGAAGGAATCCCCCTGGACACCCCAATGTACTTCTTCATCTCAGAGGGCAGTGATGTTGATGCCCCCGGTTGGAGGGAAATCCTGACAGATTACGTCCTGAACAACAAAACCGGAAAATATAAACATCTAGATTGCGGACACTACTTGCACCATTACCAAGCAGAGCTTATCACAAATGAGGCTTCCGCTTTTATCAAAGGTCTCCTATAAATGGCAAAAGTTATACCTTCGTCTAAGATATAAAGCCCAGTGCCACCAGGAGCTGCATGGGAAATCCAAGGAGAGCATGGATAAAAATCGCTGTAGTCGTATTCCTGGTCTTGTAGACCACAAAAGGCATAACCAGGTAGATTGGAATAGAGATAACATGAATAAGCAACCCATGAAAAAGATTGGCAAAATAGGGGACCGTCCAGTTAATATGAACCCAAAACAACATCCCGGGAATTAAAAACAAAAAAATGAACTGGATACCCCAATCCGCTTTATAGTGCCCACTTAATTTTCCCCTTCTACTTAGTTATTTACTGTTTATACTGACTGGTTGCTATCAATATAGCTGTTCTAATCTCCCGGTAAGCGTAGAGTTCAACTAAAACCATATTATAACTCTGGCTAACTAAGCCCTATCAGTTCTCTGCTGCAGCCGGGACTTTATATCGCTCGGTTAAGGTGATGGCCTCTTTCATGCAGTGCGCGCGGCAGACCCCGCAGCCGTAACAAAACCGGGGCTCTATGGCAACCTTACCACGGGCCAGGCTGTATTTAATCGCCCCGAACTGGCAGGCGCTGATACAGTTCCGGCAGCCTTTACAGAGCTCCGGTTCAACCTGGGCCACGTACTCGGCTTTAGACATCACCGGCAGCGCCTTCAGCGCAGTAGCCTTAAAGGCCATGCAGTCACGGTCACAGTTGCAGATCCCGCCAATGAAAGGGGTGACAAAAGTCCAGACGGAATGAATCAGGCTTTTGTTTTCCAGTTCCCTGAAATGCTGCAAAGCCTCTTTCTTTGGGACAGTCTCCAAGCCCTTCACATCGGGCCCGGTCAGGTAATCGGCCCCGACTGCCTCCACGATTTCTTTTAACTTTGACTGCCCCGCCGGAACCAGGCTTAAGCCATAACAGTAGCGCTTCTCGGTCCCCAGAGAGGCCTGACGGCAGATGCAGGGCAGGCGAACCACCGTATTAACGAAGCCAAAAATCTCTTCCACATCCTCGATCGGCAACACCTGGCCGTAATGCATTTTTCTCATCCGCCCGATGATCGCCGGCTTAATAACCGCCTGGACAAAAACCGGCATCCGGTTCAAGGTATCAAGCAGCTCAATTCTATTCCTTAAGCGCTGGGGGTCTTTAAAAAAATGCTCGATATATTTACTGCGCCTGATGTCGCTCAGAAAATGCTCGGCATAGTTTTCGGCCTTGAGGTACCATTTCTTCCCCTCGCCGTGCTGGTGGCAGTACTGACACATTGCTAGCAATCCCCCGATTCTTAACTGGCCGGCCGGTCCGGTTACTTGAACCAATAACCTGATTATCCCATTAGACCCTGAACCAGCCAATTTCTTATTACTGTTTCCAAATCTACATCTATTTATGGTTTACATGTCAAGTAGTAAGGGTCAGGTCTTGAAATATTATTTTTCAATTGGATTATCTATTGTGGTCTTCGGTAAGATGAAAAAAGTAATAATTCAAGACCTGACCCTATATCCTCCTTTTTCTTATCAGTTAATTATTGGTTCCGTTCTGACAAAAGTTTACCACCTACCCCAACTTCATCAGGTTTTGAGCTCCTCAGATAAACTACAAAAGCGGACTGATTAATACCGGTCGCTTTACTTGCAGCTTCAGTAAAATCCTTGATCAGCTCTTTTTTCT
>PWGD01000122.1 GCA_003554395.1 Syntrophomonadaceae bacterium | reverse complement strand
ATCAAAGCGGTCATGATGATCATGATAAGCATGCCGGGCACAGCCCTAAAATGTTTCAGGACAAGTTCTGGCTGTCCTTAATTATGACCTTACCGGTAGTTTTTTGGTCGGTGCATATCCAGAACCTCCTGGGTTATCAGGCGCCAGAGTTTGCCGGATCGGCCTGGATTCCACCTGTTCTTGGCACGATCATCTTTTTTTATGGGGGCTGGGTTTTCATCCAGGGAGCATGGAAGGAACTTAAAGCGCGGCTTCCCGGTATGATGACTCTTATTTCCCTGGCTATCACGGTTGCTTTCCTGTTTTCATGGGTTGTCGAACTGAATTTGATACAGGCTGAAGCGCTGTGGTGGGAACTGGCCACTCTTGTGACGATTATGCTTTTGGGCCACTGGATTGAAATGCGTTCCATCGTTCAGGCCCATGGGGCCTTACAGGAACTGGCTAAACTCCTGCCGGATACCGCTGTTCGCATTACCGCCCAGGGAGAAGAGGAGATCCCGGTAAGCGAATTAAAAGCCGGCGATATGGTCCTGGTCCGGCCGGGGGCCAATATACCGGCGGATGGAGTCATAGAAAAAGGAAAAAGTGATGTTAATGAAGCCATGATCACGGGCGAATCTGCGCCGGTTAAGAAGAAAGAAGAAGATGAAGTAATTGCCGGCACTAATAACGGTGAAGGTTCGCTCAGGATTAAGGTTACAAGCACCGGTGAAGAAACCAAGTTATCGGGAATCATGCGGCTGGTTTCCGAAGCACAATCCTCAAAGTCCAGGGCCCAGAATTTAGCCGATCGGGCCGCCCAGTTTCTAACCGCTGTTGCTGTCTTGGCCGGGGTGCTTACCCTGATCGTGTGGCAGTTTTTGGGTATGCCGATCGACTTTACTATAGTCAGGGTTGTTACGGTCCTGGTTATTGCCTGTCCTCATGCCCTGGGGTTGGCCATACCCCTGGTGGTGGCCATCTCGACAACTCTGGGTGCAATGGGCGGTCTTTTAGTGCGGGACCGCTTAGGTCTGGAAGAAGCCCGCAACCTTGATACCATAATTTTTGACAAAACCGGAACCCTGACCCTGGGAGAATTTCGGGTTGTGGCCATGTCTGCTTCCGACGGTATTACTGAAGAGGAAGCGCTGCGGCTGGCTTCAGGAGTAGAATCAGAATCTGAACATCCCATCGCCCGCGGTATTGTAAAAACGGCCCGGGAACGAGAGATCTCGGTTCCTGCTGCCGAGCAGTTTCAGGCAATTAAGGGCAAAGGGGTCACCGCCACCATAGATGGGGTTGAATACCAGATGGGCGGGCCTAATTTGTTGGATGAAGGAAGCGCAGAAATTCCACCGGCCCTCCGGGAGTTTTCAGAGAAAGCGGCTAAGAGGGGGCAGGCTGCAATTTATTTGCTTAATAATGATACGCCGATTGCTGTATTTGCAGTTGCGGATGCTGTGCGCCGCGAAAGCAGGGAAGCTGTTTCAGCTCTCCATCAACGCGGAATTGAGGTAGCCATGCTGACAGGCGATGCCAGGGCTGTGGCCGATGCCGTAGCCGAGGAACTGGGGATCGATACAGTCTTTGCCGAAGTGCTTCCGGAAGATAAAGCTTCCAAAGTGAAAGAACTCCAGGCCCTCGGGAAAAAAGTGGCGATGGTTGGAGACGGAGTAAATGATGCTCCGGCGCTGGCTACAGCTGATATTGGGATTGCCATCGGCGCGGGGACTGACGTAGCCGTAGAAGCCGGTCACATTGTCCTGGTAAGATCTGATCCCCGTGATATACCAAGAATAATCACCCTTTCCAGGGCGACATATGGAAAAATGGTTCAAAATTTATGGTGGGCTGCCGGCTACAATATTATAGCCATTCCCCTGGCCGCCGGTGTCCTGGCCGCATGGGGCATTCTTTTAACGCCTGCTCTCGGCGCTGTCCTGATGTCGGCGAGCACGGTAATCGTGGCGTTCAACGCGCAGTTGTTAAGAAGATTAGAACTTTAATGGGGCCAATGTAGAGGTGTGCCAATACTAAGATGAATTTTTAAACTGGCCAGGAGGTGCAATAAATGAACAAACCGGTAAATGAGGAAAAGCGTAAAAATATTGTGATCAGCATATCCGGCATGAGCTGCAATCATTGTGCCCAGAGAGTGGAAAACAGCTTAAACAAAGTGCCGGGTGTGTTGGAAGCCATCGTCAGTTTTAATGAACAAAAAGCAATAATTAAATATAACCCGGAAGAAGTCGAACCCGAAAGGTTAAAAGATGCCATTCGTTCCACCGGTTATGAAGTTGTTGAGCAAACTTGATCATCATTAATCAGACAACTTTTAAGACAGTAAAAAAACCCTCCTTTAAGTCATTATTTTAACATTCTAAAGGAGGGCTTAAAGTGTCTTGATCTAACTGCTAATTTTACTCTTCTGCATCATCAAGGACTCTTTCCACGGCTGCGCGGGACAATTTCAGATTTAAGTTTTCAGCTACGCGTAAAGAGATGCTTTGTTCATCAATCTCTTTTATGATGCCGTGGATGCCCCCGATGGTTACCACCCGATCACCTTTCTTAAGGTTACTGATCATTTCCTTGCGCTGTTTTTGCTGTTTTTGCTGGGGTCTGATCAGCAGAAAATAAAAAACGACAAATAGCAGGATTAGGGGAAGAAAAGCACCAATGTTTTCCATTAAATACACCTCCTCAATAATTGTGAGTGAACTGTTTACCATGCTATAACTTGAAAAGATCTTGTTTTAAGGCAGCCGATCTTTTTCAACATGATCAAGAAAAGAAGTGGCCACTTAAATGATGCCACCGCCTTATTAATAAATTCTCCGAATACATATTATAGCAGAACCCTGCCGAAATAATACGGTTGAAGGCAGGATAATTATGAAAAAGTTAACCCTGAGGTTTACAAAACTGCTTTTTAAGCCTTATCCGGATTTATTTATTATGATATCATATGCCCGTGCAAATTGAAAAACTTTTAGGGGGAAATGGCCTGATGATCGAAAATAATTTTAATGATCACCCTGTTAGGTTTGAAGTTGATGGCAATGTAGCTATAGTTACCTTGAATCGCCCTGATAAAGCCAATGCTTTTGACGGGGCGATGTGGTTGGCCCTGGAAGAAGCGGCTGAAAAGATCATTTTAAATGATTCAGTCAGGGTAGTTCTTATAACCGGTGCCGGTAAATCCTTTTGTGGTGGGCTTGATATTAACCTGGCTGCAACTGAAGGAATTAACCTTGGCAAGAAGACTATGCGTGACGGCTTCGACACCTTGCGCTATTTAAGCGGTGTTTTTTCCATGTACGAAAAATTGCCCGTGCCGGTAATTGCTGTCATAAAAGGGGGTTGTATCGGATTGGGATTGGAACTGGCCCTGGCCTGTGATATCAGGCTTGCTTCAGATAGCGCTGTTTTTTCTATCCCTGAAGTTGCTTTTGGCCTGGTCCCCGATTGTGGTGGGACCCAGCGTCTGCCCAGGCTGATCGGGCCGGCCATGGCCAAAGAACTGATTTTTACCGGCCGCCGGATTGACTCTCGTGAAGCCCTCCGGATCGGGCTGGTTAACCATATCTATCCTGCAGGCGATTTGGATAACGAAGTAGCAAAGATGGCTGCAGAAATGGCCGGCCAAGCCCCGGCTGTGGTCCAGGCTTCAAAGCGCTGTATAAATAAAGCCATGAATACAACCCTGGAAGCCGGGCTTGATTTTGAAACCTCGGCAGCTGAAAGTGTCCTTGGAGAGAAAACAAAGACGATCATAAAGCATAACCGGCGATCATAAATCATGATTTTTTAATGATCAAGTTTATTCCTGATCGCCCTGTAAATAGCTTCCTGCTCTTTTTCAAAATAACGTTTACCTCTTTCGGCATCGGCCCGGCCGGGATCACCCAGGACCCCGGAAGCTGAGACAGCAGTTATGCCCTTTTGATGCATCCGGTCCAATATTTCAGGGGTCGGTTTGCCGACATAACCCGCTTTAGCTTCAGCCATGCGAACATGCTGGGGGGCCAGATGCAGCATGACAGAGGTTTCATAATCGCAGGCGTGCCCTCCACAGCTCCCGGCCGGCATATTTTCTTCCCGTTCCATGTCAGCAAGCAGATTTATAAGATCAGGCAAAGGAAGTCCGGTTACAAACTTGAGGTTTGGATACTTCTCTTGCATTTTTGCGGTTATATCATCGAGGGCGCTAAAATTTCCGCCGTGTGAAGAAATAAGGATAAACTGCTTAAAACCATGGGCTTTATAGCAGGCGATATAATCTTCGACTAAGCCGGCAAAAATTTGCGGCCGCAGTGAAAGGCTTCCCGGAAGGGCTAAATGATGGTCGGATAAGCCCGGGCGGATAACAGGGGCCACCAGCGTTTTGCCAAGCCTTTTTGCCAGATCAAGTGCCGAGGCTTCTCCTATGGTGGTATCCGAAATCTGGGCCAGGGGGGGGCCGTGTTGTTCAATAGAACCTGAAGGGATAATTACGGTCCGGTAGCCATTTTCTAAAGCAGTTTTAATTTCCGGCCAGGTCATTTCTTCCAGCAATAAAGTAGACATGATAACCCTCCTTGATGATTATATTTACAATTATATACCACTATATACCACCTGGGTCCCTGAAAAAAAATACATCAAGCCAGCAATAAGCCGTAAATTAAAGTATAATAAAGCTGTCGAGGCAAAACTACCAAACGGGGGCATGAAAAGTAAGCTGGTTTAAAGCAAGCTGTCTAGGGCAAAAAGCTTTTTTTAGATGGTGGTTAAAACTTTCAAAGCAACTACTATAAAGAAAGGGTGTTATTGAACATGCAGGATCGCCTTTTTTATCCTTATCTCAACAAAACTTATCCGGAAATCGTAAAAGCAGAAGGGATGGTTCTTAAGGATTCAGAAGGTAAAGAATACCTTGATGCCTGTAGTGGAGCGGTTTCCAGCAATATCGGGCACGGTGTGCCCGAGGTAATCGAAGCTATTAAAAAAGAACTGGACCAGGTAACTTTTACACACCGCTTTAAATTTACCAACGCTCCGGCCCGGCAATTAGCCGGGCTGCTGGCCGATCTGGCCCCCGGCGAAGATAACCGGGTTACCTTTGTTTCAGGTGGCGCCGAAGCAGTTGAATATGCCATTAAGTTAGCCCGGGAATATTTTATAGAATTAGGAAGACCTTCCAAATATAAGGTGGTATCCAGGTGGCAGAGTTTCCACGGCAACAGCCTCGGGGCCCTGTCCGCCGGTGGCAGCGTTTCGCGGCGCAAACGCTATTCGCCAATGCTTCTTGATTTTCCGCATGCTGCTCCTCACAACTGCTACCACTGCCCCTTCGGGCAGGAACGCTCTTCCTGCCGCCTGGAGTGCGCCCGGGACCTGGAGCAGGTGATCAGGCGGGAGGGCGCGGAAAATATTGCTGCCGTGATTTGTGAGCCGGTGGTCGGCTCCTCGCTCTGCGTATCAGTGCCTCCTCCCGGTTACTGGCCCCTGCTCAGGGATATCTGTGACCGTTACGATGTTCTGCTTATTGCCGACGAAGTGATGAGTGGGGTGGGCAGAACAGGACGGTTTTTTGCCCTGGAACACTGGGATGTGGCCCCCGATATAATTGCCCTGGCCAAGGGCTTGGGCGGATGTTACATCCCGCTCGGTGCCGCGGTTCTGCGGGGTAAGATTTACCGGGCTTTTAAAAACAATTCGGGCAGCTTTGCCCACGGCCATACTTTCGGGGGCAATCCGGTGGCGGCAGCGGCCGGCTTGGAAGTGGTGACCTATATTTTAAAAAATAAACTTCTGGAAAATACCCGGAACCTGGAAAACCATTTGTTGGGGCAGCTGCGTTCGCTGCAGGATAAATACCCGGCAATCGGCCGCATTGAGGGGATCGGCCTTTTTGCGGGGATAGAATTTGTCCGGGACAGATCTACCAGGCGGCCATTTGATCCCTCCGATAACATCACCGATGCTGTCGTCGACACTGCCCTGGAGATGGGACTGGTTCTTTACGGTTCAAGAGGGTGTGCCGATGGCATCAGCGGAGACGGCGTTATTATTGCCCCGCCCTTAAATGTTAGCGAGAATGATATCGACGCTATTGTCCAAAGGTTTGACCATGTCCTGGCCAGGGTTTTTCTTTAAACCACGGTCCGTTCTATGGGGCTGCAATATTATTCAAAGCTGGATATGGTCTCAAGATGAAAATTCATTTTTTTCGCGTCAATATTATTTTGAAACCATAAAAAAACTCCTTGGTGACGCTGCGGCATTATTCTTTTAAGGAAAAAGGGAAGAATAATAATTGCAAAATTGGAAGAATTGCGGCATAATGATAGTAAGCCCAACCGGTAATGATTCCACACTGTCTGCTCCTCTTGATCATATTAAAGCTTGATATTTAAGATAAATTATTTAATCGCTTTAACGTTGTTTTCTCCACCTTGAAAATCGCTGGCTGGAGGCTTTTAAGAAAGGAGAAAGAAAAATGCCAAAAAACCTATTAAGAGCGATCTGCCGCTGCATCAAGGGGGTGCCTTTTGCGGTTACCTACTGGGACGGGGAGACGGAAGTATATGGAACCAGTGAAAAAGAAGAACCGCCAGTTCGGGTAATTTTCAAGGAAAAGCTGGATCTGCGGGATATGCTTCTCGATCCCGAAGTAAAATTTGGCGAAGCCTATATGGATCATAAGATTGATTTTGAAGGGGATTTAAAAGCTTTATTTACTCTATTAATTAAAAATGAAGATGTTTTTAAACGAGATTCGGCCAGGAATGGCATAATGCAGCGGTTTATGAAATGTCAGAGGGAAACTTCCCCTCAACAACAAACCGAAGATATCCAGTATCATTATGATCTGGGCAATGATTTTTTTAAACTTTGGCTTGATCAAACCATGAGTTATTCCTGCGCTTATTTTAAAAGTGCCGATGATGACCTTGAGCAGGCCCAACTGCAAAAACATGATCATATCCTGCGCAAAATGAACTTAAAAGAAGGAGAAACCTTTCTTGATATTGGTTGTGGCTGGGGCTGGCTTATTATTAAGGCTGCCAGGGAATACGGCGTAAAAGCCCTGGGTATAACTTTAAGCAGGGAACAGGAAGAAGAAGCAAGGCAGCGGGTCAAAGATGAAGGTCTGGAAGGCCTGGTTGAAGTGCGCCAGGCCGATTACCGCGACCTGGCGGTGGAAGGATCCACTTTTGATAAGATTGTCAGTGTAGGTATGTTTGAGCATGTAGGCAAAGAATATATACCTACTTATTTCTCCTGCCTGAAAAAAATGTTAAAACCGGAAGGCCTTTCTTTACTGCATACAATTACGCGGCCGATTGAAGCCCCGATCAATCCATGGCTGGGGAAATATATCTTTCCCTGGGCCTATATGCCCTCACTGCGGGAAATAATCTGGGCCCTGCCGGAACACTCTTTTCACCTGATTGATGTTGAATGCCTGCGGATGCACCACGCCCTGACCACTGAACGCTGGGCGGAGAATTTTGAAAAAGTGGTTGACCAGGTAAAAGAGAAGTACGGTGACAGATTTGTCCGCATGTGGCGGCTGTACCTGGTTGGTACCAGCGCCTCGTTTCACTGCTCTGTTCTTGATGTTCATCAACTGCTGTTCAGTAAAAGTTTGTGCAACAAACTACCCCTGACCAGGGAATACCTCTACCGCAATTAAAACCGGATCTCAGCTTATTTCAAAACTATGATCTACCCCGGTCTTCCATTGGATTTCTATTTCAAAGGTATTTTTTTCTCCCTTGGTTTTGTACTGCAGTTCCAGTTCGATATGCCCCGTAGGATTTATTTCATAACTCTCCTGGCCCTGCTTGATTGTAAAGCTTCCTTCGTTAATTAATCTTTGGCCGATGTCGGCCAGGTACCTGCCGATCTCTTCCTTGCTCAGGGCCTGTTCGAGATCGACATGGACATGTTTTGCCGGTTTGTCATGTTTGCTCATTCTGCATGCTCCTTTCCTTGATTTTAATTAATAATAACATGAAAAATTTCAGTTTCATGACCGATCAAAGTATTTTACGAAATAAACCGGGTCTTTCCGGTAAAGTCAGGGCAGGAGCGCTGAACATGTTAATGAATAAAATTAAGTGCAATGCGCTTGTGTTTTTTTCTATGAAAGAGGGGGCAATAACAATAAGTTGAATAGGGGTTGGGAAAGCGGTGGAACCAGGTCAGGAGCACTTTGAAAAGAGGCTGCATGCGTTGACAATACAGAAAGTTGAATGTTATACTTTTTTAGGGTTTGAAAATTTATAATGATTCTAAGATGTATATAAGGTTCTTGCTTTACAACAATAACTTAAATAAGGAAGTAAATACTAATGGATAACTATGCTCCTATTGTTGACAAGGTAGTGCAGCAGTATGACAAGGATCCGGCCAACCTGGTTATGATTTTGCAGGATGTTCAAAATGAATTGAATTATCTCCCTTCCGAAGCGATAAATCTCCTTTCCCAAACATTAAACCTTCCCGAAGCCCTGATTTATTCAGTATCAACATTCTATAAATCTTTTTCCTTAGAGCCCCGGGGCAAACACCGGCTTGATATTTGTGAGGGAACTGCCTGTCATATCAGGGGTGCCTCGATGCTTATGAGCCAAATATCAGACGAACTGAAGGTCAAACCGGGCCACACCACTGCCGACGGCGAAGTGACCCTGAATTCTGTCCGTTGTGTGGGAGCCTGTGCCATGGGCCCGGTCGCAATTATTGATGGCGAATTTTATGGAAATATGACCGTGGGCAAACTGTCTAAAAAGATTAAGAAGCGCTGCGCTGAAGCCGATGTTTCTTTTGCTGACCAAACAGCAGCCAGCGGTAACGGTGAGATACAAGAATATGATCTAATTCCAAGGATTACTGGCCCTGAGCATTTTGAAAAGCAAAAATCACAGCTGCAGGCTGAAACCCCGGTGGAACAAGCGCGGGTTCTGGTATGTAATGGGACGGGCTGTAAAGCCAGGGGCAGCCTCCAGGTAGCTGAAGCTTTAAGCAGTGAACTTGAAAAAGAAAACCTGGATATTCCCGTCACTCTTGGTATTAAAAAAGTAGGCTGCCATGGCTTATGCGAAAAAGGGCCGCTGGTGATTTTATACCCGGAAAATATTTACTATACCGGGGTTAAACCTGAAGATGCAGAAGCGATAATCCAGGATACCGTTGTTGGCAAAAGAATAGTAGACCGCTTGCTTTACCGGGAACATGATGAAGACCCGGGCATTAAAGATTATACGGAAATACCTTTTTATGCCGGGCAAAAGAAAATTGCCCTGCGCAATGTGGGAACCATTGATCCCCTCGATATAAGGGATTATATTAATCACGGTGGATACAGCGCCTTCTTTAAAGCGCTTCAAGACATGAGCCCCGGTCAGGTTATTGATGAAGTTAAGCTTTCCGGGCTGCGCGGCAGGGGAGGCGGTGGGTTTCCTACCGGTCAAAAATGGAGCACTACAGCCGCCATTGATTCCGACCTCCGTTATGTAATTTGTAACGGTGATGAAGGAGACCCGGGAGCTTTTATGGACTGCAGTATCATGGAAGGGGACCCGCATTCGATCATTGAAGGTATGCTAATTTGCGCCTATGCCGTTGGCTCCTCCAGCGGCTATATTTATGTCCGGGAAGAATATCCCCGGGCCCTGAAGCACCTGCATCTGGCCATTGAACAGGCCCGGGCCGCGGGGCTTCTGGGAAACAACATAGCCGGCACCGGTTTTTCTTTTGATATCAAGATTAACCGGGGGGCCGGAGCTTTTGTCTGTGGAGAGTCAACAGCCCTGATGCAGTCTGTTGAAGGCAGGGTCGGTGAACCACGGGCCAAGTACATTCGCTCCGCTGAAAGAGGGCTTTATGATAAGCCGACTGTTTTAAATAACGTGGAAACTTATGCCAATGTGCCGGAGATTATTAACAAAGGCGCAGGCTGGTTCTCTTCGTTTGGCACGGAAAAAAACAAGGGAACCAAGGTTTTTTCCGTGGTGGGCAAGGTCCAAAATACCGGGCTGGTCGAGGTGCCGATGGGAACCTCGCTCAGGACCATTATTTTCGATATTTGTGGGGGGATCAAGGGAGGCAAGCCTTTTAAAGCTGTTCAGACCGGAGGGCCTTCCGGAGGATGTTTGCCTGAAAGCAAACTGGACCTTCCGGTTGATTTTGATACCCTGACCCGCGAAGGCTCCATGATGGGTTCCGGTGGTATGATCGTCATGGATGAAGATACCTGCATGGTTGATGTGGCCCGCTATTTTACCAGCTACCTGGTGGAAGAGTCCTGCGGGAAGTGTTCCGCCTGCAGGATGAGCCTGGTCAACCTCCATTCTATCCTGGAGCGGATCTGCGGGGGCGAAGGTGAAGAGGAGGACTTGGAAAAACTGGAGAAACTGCTGGTAGTGCTGGAAAACGGTTCTTTATGCGGCCTGGGAAAATCCGCCCCGAACCCGGTGCGCAGTACTCTTACTCACTTCCGAGATGAATACGTGGCCCATATCAAGGAGAAAAGGTGTCCCTCCGGGGTGTGCAGGAACCTGATTACTTATGAAATAACCGACAACTGCACCGGCTGCCGCCTGTGCGCAGAAGCCTGCCCGCAGGAAGCGATCAGCGGTGACAAAAAAGAAAAACATCACATTGACCAGGAATTTTGCAACCAGTGCGGGATCTGCAAAGTAACCTGTAATTTTGATGCTGTTGTCACTAAAAGTTAAGACTAAGGATTAATACAAATGATCAATATTTAGCTTTAATACTAAAGGAGAACCCGAAAGGATAATTATGAGCGAAAAAATTACTATAACAGTTAACGGCAGAAAACTGGAAACCGAAAGCAGGGTTATGCTCCTTGATATTTTAAACGAAGCGGGGATTGAGGTGCCGCAGCTGTGCAGCCATCCTTCGCTTCCCCGCAGCGGGGCATGCCGGCTTTGTGTGGTTGAGATTACCAAAGAAGAATGGAACGGCCAATCGCGTATCGTCACCTCCTGTCTCTATCCTGCTGAAGAGGGACTGATTGTATCCACCCGTTCCCCGGAAGTCCTGAAAACCCGCCGCAGCCTGTTGGAGCTGTACCTGGCCCAGTGCCCCGGAGCGGAAGAGGTTACAAAGCTGGCCCGCCTGGAAGGGATTGATACAACTCCCTTTGAAGTTAAAGAAGACGAAGAGAAGTGCATATTATGCGGGCTTTGCGTCAGGGCCTGCCAGGATTGCGGGCCGGGGGCCATTACTACCCTCGGCAGGGGAGTAGACAAGGTGGTGGGCCCAAACCCTGAAAATATTGCCGGTGATTGTACGGGCTGCCGGGCCTGCACGCATGTTTGCCCCACCGATGCCATCCCCTATGAACAGGAAAACCAGGTTTTAAAAATCTGGGGCCGTGATTTTGAGATTCCCGTTTGTTCAGTTCAGACCGATATTTGCCGGGGCTGCGGGGTGTGTGAAGAAGTTTGTCCCTTTTCTATTCCCAGGGTCTCAATGCAAAAAGGCGAGCTGCCGGTGGCCCAGATTTCCCAAACCGTTTGTGTCGGCTGCGGCATTTGCGCCGGGGCCTGCCCAACGGGGGCAATCCGTCAAAATAAGACCGAAAGCCTTACTGAATTTGAAAATACGATCTATAACCGTGATCTTAAAGATAAAAATATTGTCTTTGCCTGCCCCCGGTCTCCAATGCCTGAAACGGAAGAAGAACTGGTCCGGGTCAGTTGTATCGGCAGCGTCGATGTTTCGACCCTGCTATACTGCGTAGCTGCCGGGGCCAGGAGTGTGGCCTTAATGTGCCGGGACAGGTTAAGCTGCCCCTATCAAAGGGGCGGTGAGCTCGGCGAGCAGTATTTCACTGCTGCCGGGCAGCTGTTAAGCCTTTGCGGTATGCCGCACGGACATTTGGGCCTGCT
>PWGD01000098.1 GCA_003554395.1 Syntrophomonadaceae bacterium | reverse complement strand
TCAATAAGGGCCGCCACCGAATCAAGATCGTTGAATGCGGCGAAGTCAAAACCTTCGAAAAGGGGTTTGAACGGTTCCCGGTATTTCGGCTGGCCGGTAGCGCTAAGCGTGGCCATGGTCCGCCCGTGAAAAGAATTATCCGCAGCAATAATTTTATAACGCTCCGGCTTATATTTCCGGGCCAGTTTAATGGCGGCCTCGTTGGCTTCTGCGCCGCTGTTGGCAAAGAATACTTTGCCCCCCGGCATGATGCTTTCCACCAGCGCTTGGGCCAGGTAAGCCTGGGGAGCGGTGTAATAGAGGTTCGAAGTATGGATCAGCCGGGAAGCCTGCCTGCCGATGGTTGCGACCAGATCCGGATGGCAGTGGCCCAGCAGGTTGACGGCCAGGCCGCTTAAAAAATCAAGATATTTTTTGCCACTTTCGTCCCACACATAGGAGCCCTCCCCCCTGACCAGGCAGGGCGTTTCCCCGGGACTGCGGTTATAGGTATTGATAATGTACCTGGCTTCTAAATCCTCGATAGTTCCCACTTTCTAGCGAACCTCCCTTTCTGTTTACTGTTTCACCATCGTGCCAATGCCGGCGTCGGTGAAAATCTCTAAAATCAGGGAATGAGGCACCCTGCCGTCGATGATATGGGTCCTTCGAACCCCTCCTCCTAGAGCCAGCAGGCAGGATTCAACCTTGGGGATCATCCCTCCGCTGATCGCTCCCTCCATGATCATGGCCTTGATCTCGCCCTGGCTGATCGATGAAATAAATTCCTGCTTTCCCTCTTTCAGGTAGTAGATACCGTCCACATCGGTCAGAACAATCAGTTTTTCCGCCTGCAGGGCTACGGCGAGCTCGCCGGCCACGTGATCGGCATTAATATTGAGGCTTTCGCCGTTTAAACCGGCCCCGATCGAGGAAATAACGGGGATATAGCCGTTGTCGCTTACGGTATGGATCAGGGCTGGATTGATCTGCAATATTTCCCCGACCCGGCCCAGGTCCACTGCTTCTCCGCCGGTATCGCCGTTGACCGCCTGCGGCTCCAGGCGCCGGGCCTGCAGGATATCGGCATCCCGGCCGCTAAAACCAACCGCCTTGCCGCCCTGCTGGTTAAAAAGGCTGACGATATGCTGGTTTACCTTGCCCATTAAAACCATCTCCACAATTTCCATCGTCTCATCATCGGTTACCCGCAGGCCGTTAACAAACTGGGCCTTTTTGCCCAATTTCTCCATGACCTCGGTCACTTCTTTGCCGCCGCCGTGCACCAGCACCGGCTTGATGCCGATATATTTAAGAAGGACCAGATCGACAATGACCGATTCCATTAATTTGTGGTTAACCATAGCCTGGCCGCCGTACTTGACTACAAAGTAGGTGCCGGTAAATTTGCGCATGTAAGGAAGGGCTTCAACCAGCACTTCCGCCTTGGAAATATTTTTTAATACTTCTTCTCTCATCAATTTCACCCGCTTTTTTTATGACCGGTAGTCACTGTTGATCGACACATAATCATGGCTCATATCCGTGCCCCAGGCTGTCAGTGCGGCCGGGCCCTGCTTGAGGTCGACCAGGACGGAAATATCCCGCTCCCGGAGCACTGCTTTCATTTTCTCCTCACTGAAAGGGACCGCGCCGCCGTTTTTTGCAACCTGGTAAGGGCCGATAAAAATATCCACCCGGTCGGGGTCCAGTTCTACCCCGGCATAACCGAGGGCGGCTAAAATCCGGCCCCAGTTGGCATCCTCTCCGTAAAAGGCAGTCTTGACCAGCGGCGAATTTAAAACGCTGCGGGAAAGGATCCTGGCCCTTTCTTCGTCCCGGGCACCTTTAATATGCAGCTTAATCACCTTGGTCAATCCCTCGCCATCTTCCACGATCATGTAAGCCAGCTCCCGGCAAACCTGGTCCAGCAGCCCTTTAAAGCTGTTTAAGAGCCCGCTCTTTTCAGTAATCTCCACCTGGCCCTGGGCCCCATTGGCCAGGATCAGGGCGGTATCATTGGTAGAGGTCTCCCCATCTACAGTAATCACATTGAAGGACTTGTTAACAGCATCGTTAAACAGCTCCTGTAAAAAAGACCGCTCTATTTTTACATCAGTGGTCAGAAAAGCCAGCATAGTGGCCATGTTGGGACAGATCATACCCGACCCTTTGGCCACTCCGGCCAGGTGAAAGTCACCCTCAGGTGTCAGGCCGCGGTAGGCTGTTTGCTTGGTTTTTGTATCCGTGGTCAAAATTGCTTTTGCCACAGCGCAGTCGGTTTCCTCGCCCTGCCCCAATCCTTCCAAAGCCCGTCCGATGCCGGCCTTGATCTTGGGCATGGGCAGCGGCTGACCGATGACCCCGGTCGAACAAACCAGGGCCTGCCCGGGGTCAAGATCCAGCCCGGCAGCGCCTTGTTCCGCCATTTCAACAGCATCGCGCCTCCCCTGTTCACCGGTGCAGGCATTGGCGTTGCCGCTGTTGACCACAATGAGCCTGATCGAGTTTGCCAGGTTATGCCGACACAGCTTGACCGGGGCTGCGCAGACCAAATTGCTGGTAAATACTCCCGCCGCTGCTGCTTCAGTCTCGCTGTAAATAACGGCCAGATCATTTTTGCCGTTTTTGAGCCCGCAGGATATGCCTGCAGCCTTAAAGCCCTTTGGCGCTGTAATCCCTCTTCCTTCCATTTTAAACCACTTTTCTTCCATCTTCGTTCAGGGCCTCCTTACAATATGCTTTAATACTATTTATTCGGCTGGCCTAATGCCGTAAATTTACCCCTTGTCTGCCTTTTCAATATATCTTGACCGGCCTTAAACCGGGCGGCCCGGTTTAGTTTGCCCGGTGGGGTTCATCAAATCGGAAGCCGACCCAGGCCGGTATCTTCCGGCAGGCCCAGCATGATATTCATGTTTTGCACCGCCTGGCCGGCAGCGCCTTTGACCAGGTTGTCAAGGGCCGAAATCACGATCAGGCGCCCGGTCCGGTGATCCATCTTCAGGGCGATATCAATATAATTGCTGCCGCGGACAAAACGAGTTTCAGGCCAAGCTGATGCCTCCAGGATCCTGACAAAGGGGCATTCCCCGTAATAATTGCTGTAAAGGGCCCTGAGCTCTTCCTCGCTTTTACCGGAAACCGGCTCTAAGTAAATCGTGCTTAAAATACCGCGGATCATCGGCACCAGATGGGGCGTAAAGGTAATTTTTAAATCCCCCCCCCACAGAAGGCCCAGCTCCTGCTCTATCTCCGGGGTGTGCTGATGGCAGGCCACCCGGTAGGCCTTAAAATTCTCAGTGCAGTCCGGAAAATGAAAGGGCTGTTTTGGCGCCCTCCCCGCCCCCGATACACCGGACTTGGAATCCACAATCAGGCTGCCGCCCTTAATTAGTTTTCCTTTTATTAGCGGGGCCAGGGCCAGGATAATGCTGGTCGGATAACAGCCCGGATTGGCGATCAGCCGGCCCGTAGAAATCTCTCCTCGCTTTAATTCCGGTAGGCCGTAAACCGCTTCTTCCAAAAGAGAAGGAGCCGGATGCTCGAGATCATACCATTGCCGGTATAGCTCAGGTAGTTTCAGCCTGTAATCAGCGCTTAAATCAATAACCCGGAAACCTTTTTCTATAAGATCGGGCACCGTTCCGGCCGACTGACCATGCGGCATAGCGCAAAAAACCAAATCGACCGTCGGGGGAATTTCATCTACCCGGATCGGGTTTAATATTAAATCTTCCTGCTCTCGAAACTGGGGATGGATATCGCTCAACTTGCTCCCGGCATAAGTCTCCGAGCCGAGGAAAACTACTTCAGCCTCCGGGTGATCGTTAAGGAGGCGGACCAGTTCAGTCCCGGTATAGCCGGTTGCCCCAAGGATCGCTATCGTGCTCATTTTTAGGCCCCCTTCAATTAAAAAAGCCCCTCGTCCATTAAAGGACGAGAGGCTCGCGGTACCACCTTTATTGACCGGCAAACAAAATTGCCGGTCCCCTCAACCGTTTTCACGAAAAACGGCTTTGATAACGGTATCAAACCGGGACAGCCTACTCACCGGCTTTTAGCCGGCTTCAACCGCCATCTCCGGGGTGCGCTTCGCCGCTTGCTTAAAGTCCGGACTTTCACCAACTCCGGCTCGCTCTCACCGCTGCAATACGGTTACTCTCCCCATCACAGACTTGGACTCTATAAAATTAACTTATAGTTTACCACACCGTTACCGAAAGTCAAGGGGTTAAATAAATTTTTCTGTTAATAATTCTACAGCGGAATATTACCGTGCTTGCGCATCAAACGCTGCTCCCGCTTGTCGCCTACCATCTGCAGGCTGCGGATCAGGTAAGCCCGGGTCTGGCGCGGATCAATCCCTTCATCGATCCAGCCCCTGGCCGCAGCAATGTAAGGGTTGGCGTACTTGTCCCGGTAGCGGTCGACCAGTTCCTGCCGCTTCTGGGCTTTATCCTCGGCTTCTTCCAGTTCTTTTCTATTGACGATATTGACCGCTCCTTCGGGGCCCATGACGGCTATTTCAGCCGTGGGCCAGGCCAGGCAGATATCGGCGCCGAGAGACCGGGAATTCATGGCGATATAGGCCCCCCCGTAGGCTTTACGCAGGATGATCGAAACCTGCGGCACCGTTGCTTCCGAGTAGGCGTACAAAACCTTGGCCCCGTGGCGGATCACGCCGCCCCATTCCTGCTCCACCCCGGGCAGGTACCCGGGGACATCGACAAAAGTGATCAGGGGCAGGTTGAAAGCATCGCAAAAGCGGACAAAGCGGGCAATTTTATCGGACGAGTTGACGTCCAGGCAGCCGGATTTGAACTGGGGCTGGTTGGCGATAACGCCGACCGCCTGGCCGTTCAGGCGGGCAAAGGCCACCACGGCGTTGGGGGCGTAACCTTTATGGACTTCCACCATTTCACTGCCGTCCACTACCCGCTTGATGACTTCCCGGACATCGTAGGAGCGGTTTGGGTTATCGGGCATGATGGTGATCAATTCTTCCTGGCTCAATTCAGGCTCCCGGCTCTCTAGCGCGGGAGGATCCACGATATTGTTGGATGGCAGGTAGCCGATCAGGTTGCGGATCTGCTCAAAGCAGTCCTCCTCATCTTCGGCAAAGAAATGGGCCACTCCGCTGGTTTCATTGTGGGTGGCCGCCCCTCCCAGTTCTTCCGCGCTAACTTTCTCTCCCGTAACCGCCTCGATCACCTGTGGCCCGGTAATAAACATGTAGCTGGTTTTATCTACCATAAAGACAAAGTCCGTTATGGCCGGGGAATAAACAGCGCCCCCGGCGGAAGGGCCCATAATGACCGAAATCTGGGGGATTACCCCTGAGCAGAGAGTATTGCGGTAAAAAATATTGCCATAGCCGTTCAGGGCATATACTCCTTCCTGGATCCGGGCTCCACCGGAATCGTTGATTCCGATTACCGGGTTGCCGTTTTTTGCAGCCAGGTCGAGGACCCTGCATATTTTATTGGCGTGGACTTCGCTCAAAGAGCCGCCGGCCACGGTGAAATCCTGGGCAAAAACATAAATCTGGCGGCCGGCCACCGTCCCGTAGCCGGTTACCACCCCTTCCCCCGGATTGGGGTAATCGAGGCTGCTGGCATCTTCCAGGCCGGTCTGGGAAAAAGTGCCCAGTTCCACAAAACTGCCTTCGTCCAGCAGCTTAACCAGTCTTTCCCGGGCGGTAAGTTTACCCTTTTCGTGCTGGGCTTCAATCCGCTCTTCCCCACCGCCGGACAGGGTGAAGCGGCGCCTTTCTTCAAGATGCTTCAGTTTATCATCCACTGCAATCACCACTTTCTGCACTATTTTTCTAACGCCTACTGCTCGTCAAGCTCAATGTTCACAAAGCTCTATCAGAATCCCACCGGTGGACCGGGGGTGCAAAAAGGCCACTTTAGCCCCTCCCGCCCCGTAACGGGGCTCATGGTCAATTAATTCTACTCCCTGTTCTTTTAACCGCTTTAGTTTATCTTCCAGGCCGGAAACACGAAAAGATATATGATGAAAACCTTCGCCCTTCTTAGCAATAAATTTGCCCACCGGGCCGGCGGGATCGGTTGATTCAAGAAGTTCCAGTTTGCTTTCGCTGACCGGAACCATGGCTATTTTTACTTTTTGTTCATCAACCTCCTCGATCTCTTTTAATTCCAGGCCGAGCTGATCCCGGTAAAACCGGAGAGCCCGGTCCAAATCCCTGACAGCGATACCAATATGATCAATTTTTTCAAACAAAATTTTCTCCCCTGCCTTACTTGTTTTCCTCCATTTTTTGCTTAATAAACTGAACGATCTGCCCGGTCGATGAGCCGGGAGAAAAAACTTCCGCCACCCCGTTTTCTTTCAGGTAAACCATATCTTCTTTCGGGATGATCCCGCCCACAATGACAATTATATCATGGCTCTCCTGTTCGCGCAGCATCTCCAGCACCGGGGGCAAAAGCTGCATGTGGGCCCCGGAAAGGATGCTCAAACCGATTACCTGCACATCTTCCTGGAGAGCGGTTTCTACGATCTGCTCCGGGGTCTGCCTTAACCCGGTATAGATCACTTCCATGCCGGCATCTCGCAGGGCCTGGGCCACCACCTTCGCCCCGCGATCGTGACCGTCCAGGCCGACTTTTCCGACCAACACCCGCACCGGCTTTTCCGCCATATCCCAATTCCCCCTTTGACCAAAAAAATCCCTGCATGATCGATCTTTTTTGCACTATTGCTGCTATAAATTAACCTGCTGCTGATACTCGCCGAAGACATCTCTCAAAGCGCCGCAGATTTCGCCCAGGGTGGCATAAGCCTTTACGGCGGCCAGGATAAAGGGCATCAGGTTCTCTTCACCCTGGGCCGCTTTGCGCAGCTCCTGCAGGGCGGAGGCCACCTCCCCCTGGTTGCGGCTCAGGCGCACTTCTTTCAACCTTTCAATCTGGCGGCGGCTGGTGGCCGGATCCATCTTGAGCAGATCGATGGGCTGTTCTTCGCTCTCTGTGAAGCGGTTGACCCCGACCACAATCCGTTTCTGTTCCTCCACTTCTTTCTGGTAACGGTAAGCGCTGGCCTGGATCTCCTGCTGGATAAAGCCGGTATCGATCGCTTCCACCGCGCCGCCCAGTTCATCGATCTTTTTAATATAGCGGTTAACTTCTTCTTCAATGTGATCGGTCAGTTTTTCGATGTAATAGGAACCGCCCAGCGGATCGGCGGTATCGGTAACCCCTATTTCGTGGGCGATTACCTGCTGGGTGCGCAGGGCCAGCAGGACCGATTGCTCACTGGGCAGGGCCAGGGCTTCATCCCTGGAGTTGGTATGCAAAGACTGGGTCCCGCCCAAAACCGCGCTCAGAGCCTGGAAGGCAACCCGCATCAGGTTGACATCGGGCTGCTGGGCGGTAAGGGTGCTGCCGGCGGTTTGGGTATGAAAACGAAGCATCATCGAGCGAGGATTCCGGGCTCCGAACCGTTCTTTCATCAGGCGGGCCCAGACCCTTCTTGCCGCCCTGAACTTGGCCACTTCTTCAAAAAAGTTGGAATGGGCATTAAAGAAAAAGGACAGGCGCGGAGCGAACTGATCCACTTCCAGCCCCGCTTCCATCGCCGCTTCCACGTAAGCAACAGCGTTGCCCAGGGTAAAAGCCACCTCCTGGACCGCGGTTGAACCGGCTTCCCTGATATGGTAGCCGCTGATGCTGATCGTGTTCCAGTTGGGAATTTTTTCGCCGGCAAAGGCAAATATATCGATGACCAGGCGCATCGATTCACGCGGCGGGAAGATATAGGTGCCCCGGGCCACGTATTCTTTTAGGATATCATTTTGAATCGTCCCCTTGATTTGTTCCAGGGGCAGGCCCTGCTTTTCAGACACAGTCATGTACATGGCCAAAAGCACCGCCGCCGGGGCATTAATAGTCATCGAGGTGCTGACCTGATCAAGGGGGATCTCTTTCATCAAGATTTCCATATCGGCCAGTGAATCCACGGCCACCCCCACCTTGCCCACTTCGCCGCGGGCCAGGGGATGATCGGAATCATAGCCGATCTGGGTCGGCAGGTCAAAAGCCACACTCAGGCCGGTCTGGCCCTGGTCCAGTAGATAGCGGAACCGCCTGTTGGTTTCTTCGGCGCTGCCAAATCCGGCATACTGGCGCATCGTCCAAAGCCGGCCCCGGTACATGGTGGGCTGGATACCCCTGGTATAAGGATATTCCCCGGGCCAGTTCAACTGGCTCCGGTAGTTGAAATCATCCACAGCCAGCGGATCATAAACTTTCTCCACTTCCAGGCCCGAATCAAGCTTGAACTCCTTGCGTTCCGGATATTTTTGCAGGGCTTTATTAACTTTTTCCTCCCAGGCCTTTTTAGACCGCATCAGTTCATCATAATTACTTTGATCGCTCAATGTGGCGGTATCCTCCTTTCGACCCGTCCCGGCCGGGAAACAGGGCTTATTTCGCTTCCCGGGGCCGGGTTATTTTTAAGCCTTGTCCAGGATTGATTGAATCAGGGGCGCGATCTGGGTAGGCAGATCCGCCACCTTGACACCGGCTCCGGTCAGGGCCTCTACCTTGCTTTCAAAGGTACCCCGGCCTCTTTCGATAATCGCCCCGGCATGGCCCATCCTCTTGCCCGGAGGAGCGCTTTTACCGGCCAGGTAGGCAATGACTGGTTTGTCCATATTGGCGGCAATATGGGCGGCCGCTTCTTCTTCGGCGCTTCCCCCGATTTCGCCAACCATGATAACCGCCCTGGTATCTAAGTCTTCTTCAAATTTTTTGAGGACATCGATAAAATGCAGACCCACTACCCGGTCCCCGCCGAGCCCGACCACGGTGGTGGTCCCGATTCCGCTCTCGGTCAGGTGCCCTACAATCTCGTAGCAGAGGGTCCCGCTTCGGGAAACCACCCCCACCGGACCGGGGATAAAATAGCGGTTGGGCATGATCCCGATCTTGGAATTGCCCGAGGAAACCAGGCCAAAAGTATTCGGCCCCACGATAACAGCATTTTTCTGCCTGGCATAGGCCATGATCTCCATGGCATCATGCAGGGGGATGCTTTCAGGGATCAGGACCAGTAGTTTCAACCCGGCATCGAGAGCTTCCATGGCGGCGTCCTTGACAAAAGGAGCCGGCATAAACAGGATACTTGCTTCTGCTTCATGATTTTCCAGGGCCTCAAAAGTCGAATCGTAAACCGGGACTCCTTCTACTTCCTGCCCCCCTTTCCCAGGCGAAACGCCACCGACAAGCCTGGTCCCGTAAGCAAGCATCTGCCCGGTATGAAACGAGCCCTGCCGGCCGGTTATGCCCTGAACCAGGACCCGGGTATTTTCATCAATATAGATTGACATGCTCTAAACTCCTTTCCTTTTATGCAATTAAGCCGCTGTGAAGCTGCTTTAAGAGAATCTGGCCTCCTATCCGCAGTAGGGATCAAGCGCTCAGTTCAACGGCATGGCGCACCGCTTCATCCATAGCATTAAAAGTCTTTATTCCTTCTTTTTCAAGGATCGCCCTGCCCTCTTCTTCGTTGGTGCCGACCAGGCGGAACGAAACCGGCAGGTCAATCCCCTTGCTTTCTTTCACCCTGACAAAAGCCTCCGCCACTACGTCGCAGCGGGTAATGCCGCCGAAAATATTGATCAACAGTACTCGCGGATCGGTACCCAGGAGCAATTCCAGGGACTTTGACGTCTTTTCAACATCGGCCCCGCCGCCAAAATCTAAGAAATTGGCCGGCTCGCCGCCGTAATGCTGGACCATATCCAGGGTAGCCATGGTGATCCCGGCCCCGTTGGCCATGACGGCGATATCGCCTTCCAGCTCCACGTAGGCCAAATCAAGCTCCTCCGCTTTCTTTTCCAGGTCCGTCTTTTCAGAAATGCGGGGCAGGTCCCGGTGCCGGTAGAGGGCATCATCATCGATGGTCACCTTGGCATCGGCGGCAACCAGTCCCTGGGGGGTCAGGGCCAGGGGGTTAATCTCAGCCAGTTCGGCATCCAGTTCTTTAAACATCCGGTAGAGCTTAGGTAAAAACTGGAGGAACTCTTTTTGCAGATCTCCCGAAACGCCCATCCGGCGGCATATTTCCCTGATCATGAAGGGCTGCAGGCCGATAGCGGCATCGACCGGCCACCTGATCATCCGCTCTTCGGGCACTTCTTCCACATCCATGCCCCCGTCTAAAGAAGCGAGCACCACCGGGCGCTGGGCGGATCCGTCAATGGTAACGGCCAGGTACAATTCCTGTTTTATAGCTATTTTTTCTTCAACCAGCAGTTTTTCAGCGGCATAACCGCTGAAGCTCATATCAAAAATACGGGAAGCCTCCTTTTTCGCCTCTTCCGGACTGGAAGCAAAGGCTATCCCACCTGCTTTACCTCTCTTGCCGGTTAAAACCTGCGTTTTAATGACCACATCTCCCAGTTCGGCTGCCGCATCGCCGGCCTGCTCGGCATTTTCAACCAGCCTGCCGTTGGGCACCGGGATATCGTAGCGAGCAAAAAGTTCTTTACCTAAGTATTCATATAGCTTCAAAACAGTTCCTCCATTCTAAATATTTTTTAAGCCGCTATATTTTTTTCAACTTATTATACAAAGTAGCCAGCGATATATTCAAGGCTTGGGCTGCCTTTTTTTTACCCTCCAGGGTTTCGCCGTACCTGGTCAGGGCCAGTTTGAGCATCTTCTGCTCCATTTTGTCAAGGGGTATAATTTCATCAAAAGTTTGGGTTTCCTTGATGCCCGGCTTTTTGATGTAAGACAACAGCTGGTGATGTTCGATAACCGGGCCGTCGGCCAAAACCATGGCCCGTTCGATGGCGTTTTTGAGTTCGCTGATATTGCCGGGCCAATCGTACTCGATCATTTCCTGTATGGATCGCGGCGATATTTCCCTAATTTTTTTGCCCAGTTTGCGGTTGAGGCGGTTGATCAGCTCTTCTGCCAGTAGGGGTATATCTTCGGGGCGCTTGCGCAGCGGAGGCAAGTTAATGGTTACCTTGTGCAGCTGCCGGTAAAGCTCTTCAGAGAAATTGCCCTGCAGGGAAGCATTGATCAAATCATCGCTGGCCGAGGCGATGATCCGGACATCAACCGGGATGGGCTGGTCTCCGCCGATCCGGTAAAATTGTTGTTCTTCCAGGGCCCGGGCAACCTGGTTTTGCAGGTAGGGGCTGAGGGAGTTGACCTCTTTAATGAAAAGAGTGCTGCCCTGGGCCAGTTCGATTTTACCCAGGCGGGTGCGGAGAATCCCCGGCATAGCCCCCTTCTCACAACCAAACAGCTCAATTTCCTGCAGGGAATCTGGCACCGCCGAACAATCAATAATAATCAACGGCCGTTTCTTACGAGAACTGTTATTGTGAATGGCCCGGGCAAAGAGGCTTTTCCCGGTCCCGCTTTCGCCGGAAATTAAAACTGCCGCTTCGCTCCGGGCGGCCTTACGGGCCTTTTCCACCGTGGCCCGGTATATTTTACTCTGCCCGGTCAGGGATTCAAAAGAGAGGCGGCTGCCGGAAAGCTGGTCGATCTGGGCATAAAGGTTGTCGATGATGGTGTTTGAGTACTTAAGCTCATCCATCAGCTTCAAAATATCTCCCACCGGCTGAAATACGACCACCGCACCCATCAACTCTCCGTCCACTATGATTGGCGAAGCGTTGGATATAACGTCGGCATTAGAACCGCCGACATAGGTGCGGTAACCGGTAACCGGCTTCTGCTGGATCAGGGACTGGGCCAGGGCGCCGTGCGGTGATACTTCAAAAATATTGCGGTTAACCCGCTTCTCTTCAGGGATACCGGTCACCCTGGTAAAAGCCGGATTGACATACTTAACCACACCGCTGGCGTTCACAACTTCAATCGCGTCCTGCACGGCATTTAAAACCGTCTGCAGCTCACCCTTGA
>PWGD01000170.1 GCA_003554395.1 Syntrophomonadaceae bacterium | reverse complement strand
GTATCACCCGGAAGAGAAGGGCAGCGAATCCTTCAGCGTTGAGCTGCCCGAAGGATCCCGGGTAAAGGACCTCCTCGATCACCTGGGCATAAAAAAAGGGGAAGCAAAGCAGGTCTTTATCAGGCACAAAAGCCGCCCCGAGAATTATACCCTGGAAGATGGCGAGCGCGTGGCCGTCTTCCCCCCGGTGGCCGGAGGCTAAACGGCCTGCCCATAATACTTTGCTTAAGAAAGTCTAAAGCGCGGAGTAAAAACTCCGCGCTTTAGATTAACTGGTTCGAGTCATACCGGTTCAAACTTACTTTGGCCCCTGTATATTTGCATTATCCATCAAGTATGTTAAAGTCATTATTTGCAGGCCCGTTTTCAGCTGGTTATTAGGCCGCCTAAACCAGGTGTTTTGAATCATCGCCGAGGAGGAAAAGGATGCAGCACCAGTACGAAGCTATGGGCACAGAAAGCATCAGCAAACTGCTGTTTCGTTATTCTCTGCCGGGGACGGTGGGCATGGTTGTGGCCGCAACCTACAATGTGGTCGATACCATTTTCATCGGCCGGCTGGGCAGTGAGGCTATTGCCGCCCTTTCCGTAGCCTTTCCGATCCAGATGATTCTGGGAGCAATCGGCGTCGGCGTCGGAGTCGGTTCGGCTTCCCTGATCTCCCGTTCCCTGGGCGCCGGAAAGATAAATGATGCCGAAAAAGCAGTGGGGCAGGTGGTAGTCCTGGCTTTATTCTTTGGCCTGGTCATCGCCGTGGCTTCCTTTTATTACCTGCGCCCCCTGCTGGTTCTGATTGGGGCCGCTCCCGATATTATTGGTTATACCGAAGAATATGCCTCCATAATCACGATCTGGTCGGTCATGTTTTTTATGATTATGAGCTTGAACAACGTGGTTCGAGCCGAAGGCAGCCCTATTTTATCCATGAAAATTATGATCTTTTCTTCACTTCTCAATATTGTCCTCGACCCGATCTTTATTTTCCTTTTGGGCATGGGAATCAGGGGTGCCGCGGTGGCTACAGTGCTGGCCAAGGGGGCGGGGGCCCTGATCCTGCTCGGTCATTTTTTCAGCGGCCGGAGCAACATTAAATTGAAGGGGGCCAATTTAAAACCTGATTTTGGGATCATCAAAAATATCTACAAGATCGGCTTCTCGAGCATGGTGCGCCTCTTTTCCAAGAACCTATCCCTGACCGTTACCAATGTCATCCTGGCCGGTTTTGGACATATTCCCATTGCCGCCATGGGATTATTCTTCAGGCTCCAGATGCTTATAGTGATGCCGGTAATCGGATTTTCCCAGGGTTTATTGCCCGTGATCGGTTACAATTACGGGGCCGAACAGAACAGCCGCATCCGGGAAGCCGTGATCAAGGGCTTTACGATCAGCACTGCTTTTATAACCCTGCTGGCCCTGGTTGTATACATCAGCCCGGCTACCTTCCTGGGCTTTTTTACCGCTGAAGAAGAGCTTCTGGCCATGGGCACCTATTCGATGCGGATTATGATGGTCATGTTACCCCTGATCGGGATCCAGGTAGTGTCAACTATCTTTTTCCAGGCCATCGGCAAAGCAGTCCCCTCGCTGATCCTGTCCCTTTTGCGGGAAGTAATGCTTTTTATTCCCCTGCTTTTAATCCTGAGTGGATATGCAGGCCTACTCGGGGTCTGGGCCGCCCGCCCCTTGAGCGATTTTTTGGCATTTATCATAACCTTTGCCATGGTTTCCCGGGAACTTAAAAAGCAGAACATTCCCCTGCGCCCTTCCCTACATTACGAAGAAGCAGTTTAGAATTTGCTCATTAAAGGCCGGCAGCCATATATGCGGTTGCAGGCCCATTATATTTCGGTTTAAACCGCCTCAGTGTGCAAATGAAAGCGGGTTATTTTCATTCCAAAAATATTACGATTTGTGATATTATAAGGAAAGATTTGCTGCTGAAAAAAAGAGTTTTAAATTTCAAGGAGGTATAACATGCAGTTAACTGAAAAACTATACTGGTATCCCTGGCGGGGGCGGGCCAACAACTGCAACAGCTATCTGTACAGGGGAGAGCAGTTAATTTTATTTGATCCCGGCCACATCAACAATGAGCTGAATGAGAACTGCCTGGAGATGCTCCGTTCCCAGGTTTCGGCCGACGGGTTTGATCTCAAGGATGTCGACCTGATCCTGTGCACTCACGGCCATCCCGACCACGTGGAATCGGTAGGAGTCCTGCGTCACCAAAGCGGGGCCCGCTTCGGTATCCACGGGGAGGATCAATTCATTCTTGATGCCATTGCCAGGAATTACGACGGTCAGGGCGGTGAAGGTTTTCCGTCCCTTAAACCCGATTTTTATTTGGAAGAAGGCGATCTTGACCTCGGTTCCGGAAACGGGGCCGGTGAAATAATTAAAGTCCTGCACACTCCCGGCCATTCGCCGGGTTGCGTCTGCTTTTATTTGCCTGCGGAAAAAGCGCTGATCAGCGGGGACACGGTTTTTGAAAGCAGTATCGGCCGCGCCGATCTGCCCGGCGGGAGCATGGAAACCCTGGGCCAAAGTGTCGATAAGCTGTCCCGCCTGGAGGATATAGAAATGCTGCTTCC
>PWGD01000094.1 GCA_003554395.1 Syntrophomonadaceae bacterium | reverse complement strand
CAAAAAGATCCTCCAGGCGCTCGGAGAGGCCGCTGATCCCGCCGCAGCCGGACATCTCGGCGGCCATCTGCAGGCGCCCGTCATCGTGCCTGGCATTATAGGCTAAAAGGGCCGGCAGGGTAAACCCGCATGCCAAACCGTGCGGCACCCCCAGGACGGAGGTAATCGGATAAGACATGGAATGGGCCAGGGCGGTTTTAGTCACGCTGATGCAGACCCCCCCAAAGTAACTGCCGGCCAGCATCATGGCCCGCTTTTCCAAATTCCGGGGCCTTTCAACCAGCGCAGGCAGGGCCGTCAGGACAATGTCGATCGCCCGGGCCGCATAGCTGATGCTGAGCGGGCTGGCGTTGCGGTTCCAGACCGATTCCAGGGCGTGGGAAAGGACATCCAGGCCGGTAACGACCGTCGTTTCCAGCGGCAGGGACAGGGTCAACTCCGGATCAAGCAGGGCTATGTCCGGGAAGAGGTCCGGGTGGGCCAGGGAATACTTTTTAGGGCTGCAGTCGTCCCAGATAGTGGCAAAGGGGGTCGCTTCACTGCCGGTGCCGGCCGTGGTGGGAACAGCTATCATGTAGAGGGGCGGGCTTTCCGGCAGGGGCGTCTCCCCGGCTAAATGCCCGCGCAGGGAAAACTGGGGATCGTCAAGGCCGAGCAGAAAGCTCAGCGCCTTGGCCGTGTCCAGGACACTGCCGCCGCCAACTCCGACCACAAAATCGATATTTTCTTTCTCCAGCACAGAGCGGTGCTGCTCAATCGAGGCGATATCGGGGTTGGGGCTGACCCGGTCTAAAACTGTCACCTGTCGCCCGGCCAGCAACTCTCTAAGCCTACCGGCAAGGCCCCTTTCGGTTGATCCCGGGGAAGTGACCAGCAGGACCTTCTCCATGCCGCCCTCCGGCGCGTAAGAAGCCACTTCGTTTATCAGGCCCGGTCCCGAAACAACCCGCACCGGGTTGTAAAAAGACCATCTTTGGTCATAGCGCACCTTTATCTCTCCCCGCCTCCGGCAAAATAGATTCTGGCCCGATCAAGGTCTTCAGGATCATCTATCTCCATGCAGAATTCATGTTCCAGCTCCACCGGTTTAAGTCCAAGCTCCGGCAGCAAATTGTTCAGGGCGTTTTCGGCGTAGACTTTAAGCTCCCCCCGGGCCCGGAAACGCTCCATCTCTTCCAACCAGGCCGTAAATGTTGGTCCGGACATTTTGTAAAAGGGGATCAAAAAAACGCAGCTTTCACCGAACAGTTCAACCCCTATTTTCTTAACCAGGCCCTCATCAATTACCGCTTTAAAATCCTTTTCAGGCAGCTCCACCGCAGGGTTGGTCAAAACCGCATCCGGGTGCCCTGCTGCCAGCAGTTTACCCAGAACCGAGCGGTCAAAAACCAGGTCCCCGTGCAGGAGGATTACCTCACCTGGGGCTTCGCTCTTTAAAAATTCTCCGGCCAGGATCAGGGAATAGATATAATTGGTCCGCTCATAAGCGGGGTTGTTGACCAGGCTTACCGAACGCCCCTCGGGCCGGCTCTTCAGATACTGTTCGATTTTTTCCTCAAAGGGCCCGGTGGTGATTAAGATATCTTTTAGGGCGAAGCTTTCCAGGATCTTTAACTGCCGCCCCAGGATGGTTTCACCACCGCCGATGTCAACCAGTCCCTTGGGCCTGGTTTCGGTAAGCGCCCCCATCCTGGAGCCTGTTCCCGAATTAAGGATAATTACCCTGGTCATCTATTACGGCAACCTTTCTGGTTTTACTGCCCTACGCATTGCCGGATTACAAGAACACAGGAGCGAAGCAGAAGCCTACAGAAGCCTGCCGAAAAAATCAACCATGGCCCCCGGTGGTATCATTAGGGCGAAACCGCCTCTGCCAGCGCGCTGTAGTTTTCAAGTGGACTGTTTCCCTGTTACAGGACAACAGAACCGCCTCCCCTTCAACAGACGAAAGAACCTTACCCCTGTCCGCGTTCCTTTGTCCGGTCCCCCTGTCCGGTCAGGAGTTATTTAAAAACTGCATGAATGCGCTTTTATTTTCTCCGGGCGTAGATTTGGGACGGCCCAGGTCGCTCCTTGCGCCCTTGTGAACCCGGATTTCAAGCAGGGAAGGTCCCTTTTCGCCCTTAATCCTGGCCAGGGCCGCTTTCAACTCCGGTTCTGTATCGGCCCGCAGGGCCAGCCTGTACCCGCAGGCTTCGGCCACGCCCCGGATATTGACCTGAAAACCGACCGTGGCCTGGCCGCCCACCGAATCGTGGGCGCTGTTGTTGAAAACCAGGTGCCTGAAATTAGCGGCCCCGCTGGCGGCGGCAATGGCCAGGGCGCCCATATGCATGATCACTGCCCCATCGCCGTCAAAACAGTATATGGCCCGATCTTTTTTATTAAGGGCAATGCCGAGGGCGATCTGGGAAGCATGACCCATCGAACCGACATTTAAAAAATCCCGGCCGTGACCCTCGCCGCCGGCCTCCCGGTATTCATAAATTTCCCGGGACAGCTTACCGGTGGTAGAAACAACCACGTCATCAGGATCGAGCCCGGTCAGGATTATTTTCACTGCTTCTTCGCGGCTTAATCGATAAGAGCCTTTATCGTCACTGGTCAGGCGGTAGGGACT
>PWGD01000031.1 GCA_003554395.1 Syntrophomonadaceae bacterium | reverse complement strand
TTTTTTGGCAATGACATTTCTTTCGGCATGCTCAAAAAATGCTCAAAAAACCTTGAGACATGGGGTATTGACGCCGGCCTGGTGCAGGGTAATGCCGAGGCTTTGCCTTTTGCGGGTGGAATCTTTGATGTCGTCTTCCACGTGGGCGGTTTTAACTTTTTCAACGACAAGGAAAAAGCGATCCGGGAAATGATCCGTGTGGGCAAGCCGGGGGCAAAGATATACCTGGTTGATGAGTCGATTGAACTGGCCCGGCCCCCGCGGTGGCTGGCCTGGTTCCTGCCGAAACCAAACCCGGATGTGTATGCTCCGCCCCTAAAATATATCCCCGGTGAAATGCTTGAAGTGCGGGATTACAAAATTTTGGATGAAAAATTCTGGATGGTGGCTTTTCAAAAGCCCCTTGCTTAAATGGCTTAAGGTTCAACCCTGGTGACATTCTCTAAATGTTCGAAGTCACTGTCATAACTGTATATTAAATCAATATCCCGGCTGTGCATGATCACTGCGTTGTAGGCATCTATGAAGTCCACATTGTATGAAGCGAAAAGCTCCATTATTTCAGGAAACATTTTTTTTGCGGGGAATGATAATCCCTTGATCAAAGCTAGCGGGATAACCAGGTCCCTTATTTCCGGCGGGTTGAGGTTATAAGTTTTTGGCGATTGCAAAACCCAGATCAGCTCCGCGAAGACGAGATCGGTGGTGTATAGCTTGATCCCCCCTTCAGAAGCTGCGTAGAGAAGGGAACGGCACTGTTCTGCCTTTTTGGGGTCATCCCTGGTTAAAAACCGCAGAAAGATGTTCGTATCGATGAAATGCATCAGTTATTCCTGTGATTGTCTTTTCTCTACTGCCCAGTTCCGGCCCAGCTCGCATTGCTCTTCCAGTGTGCCGTCAGCTTTACGATCCTGTAAAGCCCCGTATATCCCTTCCAGGTCGGTTTTTATGGGCTTTAAGACAATTTCTCCTTTTTCATTTTTAGTAAACTCAACTTTTTCCCCGTATGTAACCCCAAGTTCTTCTCGTACAACCATTGGCAGGGTAATCTGTCCTTTCCGGGTGATCTTACTTATTTTTTTCATAATAATACCTCAAATCAAAGTAATAATTAATATAATTGTAATACAAAACATACCATCAGTCAACTGCAGTTTTTATCTTCGCTAAGGAATCCTTTTAAATGAATCATTGAAAAAAGACTTTACCACTGTTCCTGTGTTATACTTGTATTATAATTGATCTATCCCGGGCTTAACCGGGTGTGTTTAAAAATATACGACCCTGAAAAAAGGAAATTTACTGTCTAAAAATGAATTAAAAACAAACCATGGCAATTGATCAACAAAACGCTGGAGGTGTAGGATTTGAGTTACCTCTATTTTCCGGGGTGTACCCTTAAAGATAAAGCAGCTTCTGCAATGGAAAAAACAGCATTAATGGCAGCCGTTGAACTGGGACTGACTTTGGAAGAGATTGACGAATGGCAGTGCTGCGGCGCTGTTTATCCCCTGACCGATGACGAGCTGATAACGCTGGTATCGCCGGCCAGGACCCTGTATGCGGCTAAAGATAGGCCGGTTGTAACCTTATGCTCCGCCTGCCATCACGTGCTCAAGCGGACCGGGCAACGGCTTGCTTCAGATAAAGATGCCAGGGATAAAATAAGCAGTTTCCTGGAGGAAGAATATCCCGGCGACATATCGGTTCTGCACTACCTTGAACTTTTACGCAATGAGCTGGGCTGGAAGGCGCTGAAAGAAAAGGTTAAAGCGCCCCTGGAAGGACGAAAGCTGGCGGCATATTACGGCTGCATGCTGCTGCGTCCGGCCAAAGAAATGGCCTTTGACAACCCTGAAAGGCCCCGCATTATGGAGGATTTCCTGCAGGCACTGGGCGCGGAAGTGATCACTTTTCCCTTTCGAAACAAGTGCTGCGGAGCATACCTGGCGGTAACAGAGAAGCAGGTTATGGAAGACGCCTCAAATAATATTGTAAAAATGGCCCTGGAGTACGGAGCGGAAGAGCTGACTACTGCCTGTCCCCTCTGCCGCTACAACCTGGAGCAGACATCCACCGTTAAGGAAGGAAAGATAAAGATATCCTTCTTCAGTGAGCCTCTGGCAGAGGCATTAAACCTGGAAGTGCAGGAGGTTATAGGCTAATGCAAAATCAGGATAATGCAGCAAATAAACTGCACAGTGAAATCAAGGAAAGAAGCGGTCAGGACTTTTATAACTGCATCCAGTGCGGGAAATGTACCGCCGGATGTCCGGTTATTTCCGCCATGGACCTGCTGCCCCGGGAAGTTTTATTATGCCTGCAAATGGGTGAAGAAGAGAGGCTCCTGGGCAGTAAAACCCCCTGGATCTGCGCCTCCTGCTTCACCTGCGGTGCCAGGTGCATAAAGGATATCGACCTGTCCCGAATCATGGAAGCGATCCGGGCAAAAATACTGCGGCCGCGCGGAGCTACGTGCTTGAGCCCCGGAGAAATACCCAAGGAGCTGCTCGAAAAGCTGCCCCAGCAGGCCCTGGTGAGCGGCTTTCGCAAGCTCACTCGCTGATTAAGCGGGCCCGTTTCGGGGAACAGCCGGAACGGGCCTATGCTGGATTTCCTTTGTTCCTG
>PWGD01000109.1 GCA_003554395.1 Syntrophomonadaceae bacterium | reverse complement strand
GGGGGATGCTCCTTTGTTGAGACAGTTATTGATTATAAAAAGCCAAAAGATGATCAAGGCAAATATTTACTTTTTAACAAAGACAACTTGAGCATCTATATCGCAAAAGTGCTGGAGAAAAAAACAGATCATATAACCCTCTATTTAAAAGGAAGCCTGTTTAAAAGGATTGCTTTGAAAGGATACGAGGCAGACTGCTCCTGGAAAAAATAGGTACAACAGCTTTGCTGCTGCCAGCTATAGCCGGTATATCCAATAGCAAATTTACCAGGCGCATTAAATCGGTAGTAGATATGCAGGTCATATCAAAGAGGACGATAGCAAGTCAAAAACAGGGCACCGGCATTATGAGTTGCCGGCGCCCCATTTGAACTGGTAACGGGTGGGGTCAGGTCTTGAATTATTACATTAACATTAACGGGGGTCGGTAACTGCGCCTGCAAAGAGGATACTTTCAGCATGGTCGTCCCTGATTACAAAGAAAAAGGGTCGGTCGGCGATTACCTCAAACGGTCCCGGGGCATCGCCCAGGCCCAGGGCGGCGGTTACCGCAGCAGCCTCGGTTCCTTTTTCGTCCACCTCGATAACTGCTTCATGAATAACCTGATCAAGCAGCAGCTGTTCTCCATCCGGAGACATCCCGGAAAAATCGGCCCGGTCATCGAAAGCTCTTTCCATGCCCATGTCTTTAAGAACCTCGTTTAGTGTTTTTTCATACTTCATTTCGAACCTGGGCAGCCCGACTGTCCCATCACGGGCGGAAAAGCTGTTCATCCATTCTTCCCAGTTGCCGGCATCAAGCTGTTCATAAAAATCCTCCAGGCCGTGATCCGGCACAAAGAGGTACATGGCCATGCGGGTTTCCTGGCCGGGGGTTTCTATACCCCCGTAAGGAATGCGCACCGCTTCAAAGCCTTCTTCTGACAGGTACCGGTAATCGGTCATCTCTTCGCTTTCCCTGTGCATAATCGGCACTTCAACGGTGGAGCCATCAGGCAGGGTGAAATCTTTGTCCTCGGTTTCCTCAGGATCAAAGTCTTCAGTCCAGGCTCCCATGAAATAGATGGCGTTGATAAGCACAAAATACTGCGCGGGGACCGGCTGGTTGTCTTCAAATATCCCGTCGATCATCCCTTCGGTTTGATCGGAAACCCACTGGTTAATCATCGCTGTAGTTTCCGGGTCGGCGAAGTCTGCTGTTCTGGCTTCTGCCCTGTGGTATTTTTTCAGGGTTTCCAGGTACTGATCGTGAACCGGAAAGCCTTCTTCCAACCAGACAGAATCGGCGATGGACACCTCGATACCGTCTCCTTCACCCTCCAGGGAGTTCCTGAAGGCAAGGCATTTCCGGTTAAACTCTTCTAAGTCCATATCGGCTACCTGAAGCAGTTCGGCAATTTCCTCCCTGGTTTCTTCTTCAGCGCTGTTATAGACCAGGGCCAGGGCCAGGTAAATACTTACCGGGGAGATAAAGGTGTTTTCTTCGGGATCGGCGAGCCGGTGGTAGAGGTCAAAGACAAATTCGGGCGGCATGATCCTTTCAACGGCAAATACAGCTTCCACCTCCGCATCGCTTTCAACAACCAAATTATAGGTTAGTTCTCTTTCACCAGTCATCATACCGTCTTCCAACCAGTACATGAACTGGTAACCGGTAGCCGGTTCCGCAGTCAGGGTCACCCTTTCTCCTTCCAGGTAAGTTCCGGCGCCGCTGACTTCGCCCATCGCATCGTCTTTAATTTCCACTGTAACCTCATAGCCTTCTTCTTCGGCAAAAACCGCCGTCAATTCGCGGTCTTCTTCAAGCGCAAAACTATAGGTTTTATCGCGGCTGACTTCGTCCCCATCTTCAAGCCATTTTTCGAATCCATAGCCTTCACCGGGGACGGCTTCTACCGTAACTTTCTCATATTCATCTTTCTCATAAAACCCCTCACCGCTAAGTTCCCCTCCTTCTGCAGGCTCGGCGACCAGGGTGATTTCATATTCAACCGCCTCTTCCACTTCACAACCGGGCATAAAAAACAGCAGGCCCATGGCTGCCATGATCAAGATACAGGATTTAAAAAACATAAACTAACCCCCCTCTGAAAAAACTACCGTCCGGGGATTTCCTTCTACCGGCGCTATACTTTTCCTGCCTAATTCAGCAGTCTACATTGTAAAATATTTATAAACAAAGGAAGTGTCAAATGGGGGTCAGGTCAAATGAGTGGCAAATGGGGGTCAGGTCTTGAATTGCCACCTTTTGAGGTTTATTCATGTCAAATGGGGGTCAGGTCTTGAATTGCCACCTTTTGGGTCAAATGGGGGTCAGGTCTTGAATTGCCACCTTTTGAGGTTTATTCAAAACTTGAATTTTATAAACTACCGGCACCCCACTGCAGCACAAAAGTACCGACCCCTGGTGTTGTGGAACGATTATAGCAGGTTCACGTAAAACATCAGCCAGGCCATCCCCAGGCAGCTCAGGGCAAGAACAGTGTAATGGAGGCGCGCTCCCACGGTCCAGTATTTTTTAATCCAGCCCAGGATAGCAAACCCTAACATGGCCGCCACTGCTGCCGCTATGATGTAGGGCAGGGTTAAAAGAGTATCCAGGCCGGCCGGTTCCTCCAGGAAAATCCGGGGCACCCCGAAGGCCGGGTTGATGTCCGCTAT
>PWGD01000095.1 GCA_003554395.1 Syntrophomonadaceae bacterium | reverse complement strand
TGTCCGATATCCGCAAAACAATCAGGGCCGGTTTTCATAACCCCCAGGAAATCAAGCGCCTGACCCGCTGCGGGATGGGGCCTTGCCAGGGCAGCACCTGCCGTGAACTGCTCTTGAAAGAAGTGGCATCGGCGGCCGGTAAAAGTGTGGGCGAGCTTGAAATGACCACCTTTCGGCCCCCGACCAAGCCGATTAAAGCCAAAAGCTTAATGGAGGGCGAGCAAAATGAAATCTAAAGCGGATGCGGTAATCATTGGTGGGGGCGTTCACGGCTGCAGCATTGCCTATCATATGGCCAAAAAAGGCTGGAAGGATGTTGTCCTTCTTGAAAAAGGTACTCTTGCCTGCGGGGCTACAGGGCGCAGTGTGGCCGGAATTCGCCACCAGTTTGGCACTGAAATTAATATCCGTCTGGCCAATGAAAGTGTGAGACGGATGGAGCGCCTGGAAGAAGAGCTGGAATATAGCGGCAGTATTGAACTGATGCAAAATGGCTACCTGATGTTAGCTTACAGCGAAGAAGAGCTGGATCTATTTAGCTGCAACCGGGACCTGCAGAAAAAAATCGATCCTGAAAATCAAACCGAGATCTTAACCCCGGAGCAGGCGGCCGGGCTTGTCCCCGGCTTGAACCTGGAAGGCCTCTACGGGGCTTCTTTCAACCGCCGGGACGGGCATGCCAATCCCTTTCATGTTACCCAGGCTTATGCCGAGGCCGCTGCCCGGTTGGGAGTGAAGATCCGCACCGGTGTGGAAGCGGCCCGGGTCCAAAAAGAAGGCCATAAGATCACCGGCGTGGTCACCGGCAATGGCGAGGAGATAAGCACCCCCGTAGTTGTCGCTGCAGCCGGCGCCTATACCAAAACCCTTGGCGCCCAGGTCGGTCTTGATGTCCCGGTCATTCCCGAACGCCACCAGGTGGCTGTTACTGAGCCCCTGGAGATGATTTTAGGGATCATGGTCATTTCATTTGAGCATGGAGCCTATTTCAAACAGACCCCGCACGGTAGCCTGCTGCTGGGGGTCGGAGATCCGGAGCATGAAGTAAAAGATTTTAACGAAAAATCGAGCTGGCAGTTTCTCTTCGATGTGGTCAAAAAGACCACCTTCCACTGGCCCGCTTTGCGCGAAGCAAACATCATCCGGCAGTGGGCCGGGCTCTACGACATGACCCCGGACTCGCAGGGCATCGTCGGAAAAACGGCCGTTGAGGGTTTTTACCTGGACCTGGGCTGGAGTGGACATGGTTTCCAGCTGGCTCCGGCCGTGGGCCGGGCTTTGGCTGAAATCATCTCCGGCGAAACGCCCTTTATCGACATGAGCTGTATGTGCCTGGAGCGGTTCGAACGCGGCGAATTGATACCGGAACCGGCCTGCGTGTAAATGTTCAGGAGCCGCCCGGAAGGATAGGGACTTAAAAAAAATTCAGTCAGTACCCGGGGAGGGGTTCCAGATTAATATCAACGGTGAAGAAAGAGAATACGGATACTTGTCGGAGTCCAGCGACAGTAAAATGATTCGCATGAAAAAGGGGCAGAATTATGCCGGCTACTCGGTGGGGATCCTCCACATAGACGATGTCTACTACCCCCTTATGCCCGGCAATGTCGTAAATGCCTGGACCTATGATTTTCCCGTCAAAATGAAGGCCGTTCCAGACCTCGATGTGCCGGGGTTGCTCAGCGGCGATACCGCCCTGGGAGAGCCCATTGTAAAAGCGGCTATCGAACTTGAAAAAGAAGGGATCAGGGCCATTTCCGGGGCCTGCGGATTCTTTGGCTTTTTCCAGAAACAGGTAGCTGCAGCGGTTGATATCCCGGTCGCCATGTCCAGCCTGGTCCAGGCATCCTGGATAAAAACCACCCTCAAGCCCGGCCAGAAAATCGGAGTTTTGACCGCCGATCTGGCCTCTGTAAAAGACAGGCTGCTTGAAAGCTGTTCCGTCGAAGACCCCAGCCTGCTGATCATCAAGGATTTAAGGCATGGGCCTCATTTTTCGGCCATTTTGGAAGGTCGGGGCTCTTTTGACCACGGGGAAGTAAATAATGAAGTCACCTCTGCGGCCGTGGAACTGGTTAAAGAGCATAATGAGATCGGGGCCATTTTGCTTGAATGCAGCGACATGCCTCCCTATGCCGCTTCTGTCCAGAGAACGGTCGGGCTGCCGGTCTTTGATTTCATTACCATGATCAGGTGGCTGCACTACGCGACCACCCAGCGGCCCTATTCAGGCCATATTTAGAAAGCGCTTATGCCGGGAGCGGACCGCCCGGTTTTTTCTTTCTCTTTTCTTCCCCCATTATTTCTGATCCAGTTAAGTAGACGGTTAGACGGGAAAAATATTAAAAACAGACCGCCTTAAAGATTATTACCCTAAATTACTGTGGCAAACCGGTTCTGATTAGTGGTATAGTGATAACACCTGATCAGTTGCCAAGCAGTCCGGGGCAAACTTATTCTCGCCAGGCCGGGCCAAGTGGCAGACTTGTTGCCGACAAGAAAAATCTATTTAAAACGGGAGATAATTGATGTCAGTTGAGTTGGTCTACGCTTCGAGAAACGGGCAGGTTGAAAATATTTACCGTGGCGATGCGGCTGTAGTTAACCTGGATGGCGAAATCCTTTACGAACTGGGCGATCCTTTCAAAAAAACCTTCTGGCG
>PWGD01000186.1 GCA_003554395.1 Syntrophomonadaceae bacterium | reverse complement strand
GGTGGCGCCCCATGCTGATCAAATCTGGGCTTACAGGCTTAAGATTGATTGCCCCGAAGATCCCAACTGGATCAATCTTAACCTTATCCTCAAGCGTTACTATCCAGGACTGAGCGAGGTTTACAGGGAAATAGTTTTCTCTGAAAGTCATGATTATTGGGATGAAATCAAAGTTTTCCTGGATAAAGCCAGGCTGAACTGCCCTTCGCAAATAATTGATTGCCTGTAGCGGGGGGCGCAGTTGCCGCCATGTATTACAGGTTGCCCCAAAAATACCCCCGCCGGCCCCAGGGGTTGCCCCATTGTGGATCTACGAAAAATTGCTATCAGCCGGCAAAAATGAGCCTTTGATCAGGGGCCTGATTCGTGTGATTTTGACTTGCCTCTGCCCTGTTTGATATGATGTAATCACCTGTTAGTCTGAATATTTAACCACAAGGAGGCAAATTTTTCATGGAAAACTTGAAAGTTCCTCTAGAAAAGCTAAGGTTAATTTATAAACCCGGGGAAGAACTATCCACTGATTTTGGCGAAGAAGAGACCGAACAAGCGATCGTCGGACAGGACCGGGCCCTGCAGGCCCTGGAGTTTGGGCTGAACATAAAGAGCCGGGGTTTTAATATTTATGCTTCCGGGATGCCCGGGACAGGAAAAGAAACAGCTGTAAAAAACTACATTGATAAGATCGCCGTCGATGCCCCTATCCCCTCCGACCTGTGCTATGTAAAAAACTTTAAAAATGCCTATCAACCCCATAACCTTGTCCTGCCGGCGGGGCAGGGCTCAATACTGGCCAAAGATGTCAAGAAGCTGGTGGAAAGCGCCCGCCAGGAAATTCCCCGGGCTTTTGAAAGTGATGAGTACATTTCCCAAAAAGAAAATGTCTCCAAGCAGTATAACGAAAAGAAGCAGGAATTATTCAATAAACTAAACCAAAAAGCTACCGAAACCGGTTTCGTGATCCAGAGCACCCCCGGGGGCTTTCTTTTACTCCCCCAAAAAGACGGAAAACCGCTCCAGGATCAGGATTTACAGGCCCTATCGGAGGAAGAGCGGAAAAAGATTTTTGAAAAGAAAAGTGAGCTGGAAGAAGAGCTTAAAAGTACCCTCCGGGAAGCCAGAAATATAGATAAGAAGATGGCTGAAGAGGTCGAAGAGATGGACCGTAAGGTGGCCCTTTTCGCCGTGGAGCATCTCTTCCAGGAACTGCTGGATAAGTTTAAGGAAACGCCGAAAGTAATTGATTACCTGAAAGAAATGCAGGAAGATATGATGGAAAACATCCATCTTTTCAGGCAGCAGGAACAGCAGCAGCAGCAAGCGCTGCCCTTTGCCATGCCTTTTGACCGGGAAGCTAGCTTTAAGAAATACCAGGTTAACGTGATCGTCGATAATACAGAACTAAAGGGCGCCCCGGTCGTGCTGGAATTAAACCCTACTTACAATAATATTTTCGGCCGGATAGAAAAGGAAACCCAGTTCGGGGGCCTGGTTACCGATTTTACCATGATCCGCGGGGGCTCGCTGCACGAGGCCAACGGCGGATTTTTTGTAGTAAAAGTGGAAGAGCTGCTCAAAAATCCTTTCACCTGGGAAAGCCTGAAAAGGGTCATAAAAAGCGACCAGCTGGAAATTGAAGAACCCGGCGAGCGCCTCGGATTTATGGCCACCAAGTCGCTTCGGCCTGAACCTGTAAACCTTGAGGTAAAAATTATAATTATCGGACCGCCCCTGTTCTATCACCTGCTTTACAACCTGGATATGGACTTCAGGGAGCTCTTCAAAGTCAAGGCCGATTTTGACACCACAATGGCCCGGAATGAAGAAAACATTCGCAGCTATTACGGTTTTCTTGATTCTTTTTGCCAGAAAGAAAATTTCAAGCACCTGGACAGGAGCGCTACGGCTAAAATAGTGGAGTACGCTTCCAGGCTGGCCGAAGATCAGCACAAACTGTCCACCCGCTTTTCCGAAATAGCAGATATTGTAAGGGAAGCCTGCTATTATGCCGATCATGATTCCGGGGAGGGCGTCCGCGATGAACATGTCAGCCGGGCCATCGAAGCCAAGATCTACCGCTCCAACCTGGTCCAGAAAAAGATCCAGGAAGCAATGGAAAGAGAAATTTTATTTATTGACACCGAAGGAGATCAGGTAGGCCGCATCAACGGGCTCTCGGTCATGCAGATGGGCGATTACTCCTTTGGAAAGCCAACCCGGATTTCCTGCAGCCTGGGGCTGGGCAGAGGCGGTATCATTGACATCGAAAGAGAAGCCCGCCTCGGAGGGCGTTTTCATACCAAGGGGGTCATGATCCTGAGCGGCTACCTGACTTCCATGTATGCCAGGGAGATGCCGTTGACCCTTTCGGCCCGCCTTGTTTTTGAACAGAGCTATTCCGAGGTTGAAGGTGACAGCGCTTCCAGCACCGAATTGTATACCCTTTTATCAGCGCTGGCCGACGTGCCCTTGAAGCAGAACCTGGCCGTAACGGGATCTGTTAATCAAATGGGTGAAATCCAGGCTATCGGTGGAGTAAATGAAAAGATCGAGGGCTTCTTTGAGCTGTGCAAGTCAAGAGGCCTGACCGGGGACCAGGGCGTGATTATCCCCAAGAGCAACGAGCAAAACCTGATGTTAAAAGAAAGCGTTGTCGAAGCGGCC
>PWGD01000086.1 GCA_003554395.1 Syntrophomonadaceae bacterium | reverse complement strand
CGCCCGGAAATTCCAATTCGATTTCCACATCGGACTCAGCGGGAACCGGGCTTGCTTCTATGACCAGGAAATCACCCGGTGCGGGATCCCGGGGATGGATGATGACCTGGTCGTCAGTAGATGGTTCTGCTTTAGAGATATAAATGGGAAAACTGTCTTGATCGGGGCCGGAAGTCGGATTCGGAGCCGGGAAGCAGCCGGAAAGAACCAGAAAAACAGCAGCCAGAACGCAGGCAACTATAGTTATATGAAAAATAAATGTTTTTACCGGTTTTAAATTCATAACAGCCTCTCAAAATTGACCGGCATTAATCCCAGTTTTTTTTTGCTGTTACCTAATTTAGCACAAAAAGCAGGAGAGGGACACCCTCTGTAGAAAAGTTTACACATACCCGGTTTTTGCAACGGTTTTTTCTATAATTGAAAAATTGCCGTGCGCCGGCAGGATCTGTTTTTTATGACTCCGTAAAAGTAAAAACATTTGTTATAGCCCTGGAGGTGCAGGTGGTGCTTGAAGGTGTAACTGCCTTTTGGAATTTCATAGTTAAGCAGGATAGCATCTGGTGGCAGATAGCTATAGCCGGCCTGATTTTCCTGTTTGCCCTGGCGATGAAAGGCCTTTTTACCCGCTTTTTATTTATTATTATTTCCAGGCTGACCCAAAAAACTAAAACCGATTTTAATCGGGCCACCCTGGAAGCTTTTGAAGGCCCAATAAAAAACTTTATTATTGCTCTGGGTGTGTACTTCGCTTTAAATTATTTACCCCTTCCACCGGTGGTAATGGTTTTTGTGACCAATTTATTTCGTTCGGCAGTCATAATTTTCATAGCCAAGGGTTTCTATAACATGGCGGGCGGGAAAGCGTATGACAGGTTCAGTGAAAAATTAAATTTTGACCAGAGCCTGTCTCTATTTGCTTCCAAGGCTCTGCGCGTGATCATTATTGCCCTGGCGATTGTCATTATAGTCCAGGAATGGAATTACGACATCAGCGGACTGGTAGCCGGGTTAGGCCTGGGCGGCCTGGCCATTTCTCTGGCGGCCAGGGATTCGGTGGCCAATATTTTCGGCGGGGTTATTATCATTCTCGACAAACCTTTTGCCGTCGGAGACTGGATCATGACTCCCAGCGTCGAGGGGACCGTGGAAGAGATGAGCCTGCGCAGCACCCGGGTCCGCACTTTTGCCAACGCCCTGGTTGCAATACCCAATGCAGTTTTGGCCAACGAAGCCATCACCAACTGGACCAGGATGCATAAAAGACGGGTCTCTTTTCATTTGGGGGTTACTTATACTACCCCCCGCCAGAAACTGCAAACCTGCGTGAACAGGATCAAAGATCTCCTGGAAAATCACCCCGAAGTGCACCCCGATCTGATCATGGTCCGTTTTGAGCAGTTTGCCGGAAGCAGCCTCGATATTTTTATCTACTTTTTTACCAAGACCAAGGTCTGGGCAGAGTTTCTAGCCGTCAGGGAAGAAATTAATTTTAAGATCATGGAGATACTGGAACAAGAAGGTGTTTCTATCGCTTTTCCAAGCCGCAGCGTTTACTTTGAAAACAGGCTGGAAACGGAAACAGGCGGGACTGAAAACAGCCGGTAACCATACAGCAAGCAGGTTAGCGGGTAGTAAGCAGTTTATTTTATGCTGTTAAAAATGATGTAATCGCCCCTGTCTCGCTCAAGCTAACTGATGACAAATATCCCTTTTTAAATCATCTTAAATACAAAGGGAAAATGCCGCCCGGTCTATTATCGCAGGCGGCATTTTTTGCCGGTTTGGTCTGGTCTTAAAGTCAAGCGGGTTATGAATTGGGGAGGCGTTTTTTTAATTCCACCGCCAGTTGTTACTTGCCCTGAGTTTTCTTCCAGTCGCTTACAAACTTTTCTATCCCCAGGTCGGTCAGGGGATGTTTGAACATCTGCTCCAGGACCTTGAAGGGGACGGTGGCAATATGGGCTCCAACCAGAGCCACCGCCGGGACATGCTCCGGGTGGCGGATGCTGGCGGCGATTACTTCTGCGTCGAGATCATGCAAATCAATCATGTCCACGATATCACGGACCAGTTCGACTCCGCTCTGCCCGATGTCGTCAAGGCGGCCCAAAAACGGGCTTATAAAAGCGGCGCCGGCCCGGGCGGCCAGCAGGGCCTGGTTGACCGAGAAGACCAGGGTAACATTGACCCGGATGCCTTCGGCTGATAATGTTCTAACCGCTCCCAGGCCTTCGGGCATGACCGGGATTTTGACGACCACGTTTTTATGGACCCCCGCCAGTTCGCGAGCTTCCCTGACGATGCCTTCATAATCCATGGCAATAACTTCGGCGCTGATCGGTCCATCAACCATGTCACAAATACTCGGAAGGATCTTTCCGAAGTCCTGATCTTCTTTGGCGGCCAGGGAAGGGTTGGTGGTGACCCCGCAAATCACGCCCCATTTAGCCGCAGTCCTTATTTCTTCTACGTTAGCCGTATCCAGGTATAGCTTCATGTGCTTAACCTCCAGGTAAAATATTTATTAACCAGGCCGGAAGGGCCCCCCTAAGCTGGCAGGCCAACCGGCTGCCATTTAAGTATTCTCTTTACTTGTCCAATTCCCTGCCCCAATAATGCCCAGATTAGAGCATCGCTCTCCTAAAATGTTGCCTTGGATTTAATTTACATTTGACTTG
>PWGD01000100.1 GCA_003554395.1 Syntrophomonadaceae bacterium | reverse complement strand
GCGGGACATTTCTCCGCCCAGGGCATCTATCTCCCGGACCAGGTGGCCTTTACCCGGGCCGCCCAGCGAGGGATTGCAGGCCATATAAGCGGCCATATCCAGGTTCAGGGACAAAAGCAGAGTCCGGCAGCCCAGCCTGGAGGCAGCCAGGGCTGCCTCACAGCCGGCATGGCCGGCGCCGATCACTACAACATCATAGCTTGTGCCGGTCCGGCCTGGTTTGTGATTTGGATTGGTCCTACCTGTAACCATCTATTGCCGATCACTTCCTGTTTAAAGATAAAAATTCACGAGCCTCCATATATTGTCACCGAATGGAGGCGCTTTCTGTCAATAATATTCGAAGCCGCGGGTTACAGGCATCCGCCGCCCCGCTCCGAAGGCATATGGCGATATGCGCAGGCCGGTGGCGGCCTGGCGCCGCTTGTATTCAGAAATATCTACCATGCGGATCACTTTTTTAACTGTTTCTTCATCGTGCCCCTCTGCCATGATCTCAGAAGCTGAATAGTTTTTTTCCAGGTAGAGTTCCAGGATCGGATCAAGCGTTTTGTAGGGAGGAAGGGAATCCTCGTCTTTTTGGCCCGGGCTCAGTTCTGCGGAAGGGGGTTTGGTGATGATCCGTTCGGGGATCACTTTTCTGCCCTGAACAGTATTGATGTGGCGGGCCAGGTCATAGACCATCATTTTGCGGATATCGGAAAGCAGGGCCAGTCCGCCGGCCATGTCTCCGTAGAGGGTGCTGTAGCCTACAGCCAGCTCCGATTTATTGCCTGTAACCAGGACCAGATAACCTTCCCGGTTTGAAACATGCATCAGGATATTACCGCGGAGGCGGGCCTGCAGGTTTTCTTCCGCCACATCCATCCTGGGCTTTTGCCCCTCGTTAAGCAGCTCTATAAAGGTTTCAAAAGGAGCGTCGATCCTGATAATCCGGTAGTCCAGGCCCAGGTTTTTAGCCAGTTTTTTGGCATCTTCCAGGCTGTGTTCGCTGGAATAAGGCGAAGGCATGAGCAGGGCGAGGACATTCTCCGGTCCCAGGGCTTCGGCGGCCAGGGTGGCCACCACGGCTGAATCGATCCCGCCGCTTAAGCCCAGGACGGCTTTTTTAAAGCCGGTTTTGGCAAAGTAGTCCCTGGTTCCCATTTCCAGGATTGTTTTGACGGTGCCGATGTCGTCCCGGTCGGGAGGCACTGTTCGGCCGGCCGGCTTAAAAAGGTTGTCTGTTTCCACGAAAAATAGTTCCTCCCGGTCAGCAGGGGCCCGGTAGAGCAGTTCCCCGCGGTTGTTGTAGACCAGGCTGGAGCCGTCAAAAACAAGCTCGTCGTTGGCACCCACCTGGTTCAGGTAAATTACGGCGCTATCGTATTTCCTGGCCAGGTAGGGAAGCATGTCTTCCCGCAGGGCATGCTTGCCGTAGTGGTAGGGAGAAGCGGAAAGGTTGATTAAAAGGCGGGCCCCCTGGGCAAACAGCCCCGGCAAAGGATCTCTGTCATAAAGCGGTTCGCTGAAATAGTCCATATCGTTCCAGATATCCTCGCAGACGGTGATGGCAACCGGCAGTTCTCCCAGCATTTCAACTTTCCGTTCTAAGCAGCTGGTATAGTAGCGGGTTTCGTCAAATACGTCGAAATAGGGCAGCAGGGTTTTTAAATGGGCCGACTTAAGCTCTCCATTCTCCAAAAGCAGGGCCGCATTGTAAAGCCTGTTTCCCCGGCGGTAATTGGCTCCGATCAAGATCGAGACTCCGGTTTTTGCGGTTAAAGGCATTAGATCATCGGTAATTAACGCCCGTTCTTTGTCCAGAAAGCCCCTGTAGTTTAGCAAATCCCGGGGTGGATAGCCGGGCAGAGCAAGCTCGGTGAACACGACCAGGTCCGCCTTCCCTTCCAGGCCTTTTTGATAGGATTCCTTTACTTTTTCCAGGTTCTGTTCCAGGGCTCCGATGGTTGGGTTAAGCTGGGACAGGGCAATCCTCATCTTTCAAATTCCTCCTCAAAAAAATTAACTCACGGGAAGGCAACTTTCCCCGTGAGCGTTTTTCCCGTTAAAGGCATCAGTCTGTCCTGGCTGAAATTATAATCAAGCTGGGCCCTAAAGTCAAGGACATGGAAAGCATGACCAAGTGCTGGTATGATCAAAGCAGCTAATGGGGTCAGGTCTTGAATTATAACATTTTTTAGCAAATTATGGCATAAAGGTTTCAGCTAAGGCCTTATGTGGCAAGTTACATCGTTATCCTTAGTCCGTCGTTGAAGTGTCCTTGCCAGGGGCAGGGGGGATAACTATAATGGTAATAGCAGTATAAGTATGCCCGGCCATTATCAGTCTGTTTACTGGTTTGCCTGAAATATTAGCTATTGGAACCCATTTTATGGAGGTGCTGAAATGCTTGAAGTTTATGTTAAAGACGGATGCCCGTACTGTGAAAAACAAATTGAAGTGCTTAAAAAGAAAGGCGTGGAATATGAACTGCATAATGTCAGCACAGACCGGGAAGCTCTGAAAAGGGCCCGCCGGGAATACAAGGCCGACAAAGTCCCGGTTGTTATTGAGAATGGTGTTGTGCAGAGTATCGGCTTTGGCGGCGGAGGCTGAGGGATTTAAAGGACAAGGCCGCCGGGAGCGGCCTTTTGTAAGTATAGTATCTTTTAAATTTCGCTTTTACAGCAAGCCTTCAACTACAAACAATAACTTTTAAATTTCCCG
>PWGD01000158.1 GCA_003554395.1 Syntrophomonadaceae bacterium | reverse complement strand
CGGCCCAGTCTGGATATGCTTTCAACATAGATGTTGTCGCCTTTCTGGGCTTCCAGTCTTAGTTTGTTCAGCTGCGGCCGGTCTGCTTTTGAGCAGGTTAGTTTGTCGCAATATTCCTGGTCGATTTTTATTCCTTTAAAAGCTTCTTCCTGGCGCCTTAAATCTTGCTTCTCAGTGCTAACTCTTTTATAGGCGATGTTCATGGCAGGCCTCCTTAGTTGCATATAGCTTAACACTGTTAAAATAAAGTATCAATAATTATTTTACAGTTTTTATAGTTTTGGGGTGTTTAAAAATAAGGATTCTTTGGAGTGGGGGAGGGATGATTTTCTGTGTTAAATTTAACTAAAGATTTTTTCAGTATATCAAGCGTGTGTTTATTCATTGTTTAATGAGGAATTTATCCCCACCGCGGCTAAAGATTTTCCCTTCCCCGGCATAAAACCCAAGCCGCGGCCGGTCATGGCTTTGGACTGGTTTGGGCTACAGTGTATCACCCAACCAAAGCTCTTGGGGTTGCCGGTAGTCCTTCGCTCCCGCCCGACTGTGCATAAAGCGCTCCGCTTGGCCTGCATTCCAGTTGACTCGTACTCCTTGCAATTAAGCTTGGTCCACAGCACCCTGGTTCCGGGGGAGTTTTAACAAGGTAGCCTTACAGCCACATGAGAAGCGCCAGGTAGCTGTAGTGCCCCGACGACCTGTATTTCAACAAAAGCATTCCTGATGGGCGCTTCAAGTTTTAATTGTAAAGGCGCTCACAAAAGCTTGTTTCAACCTGCCTGCTTGTTATAGTTACCCCCTATCTTAATAGGCATGAGCACATATACAATACTATAAGAATTATAAAGTCGCAGACTGTAATTTTAAGAGGTTCAGTAAACTCTCTTATCGATATTAGTTATTCTTTATCTGCCATAATGCTCTCTACCAGTAAGACAAAGCATCATTTTGACTGTAGAATTAATCTACTTAAAATGATGATCATTGTTTTGCTTGCTTTATTAAATGTTTCTTGATTAATGGTGCTTTTACAATACCTCGATCCTTTTCTTACTCTGCAAAATTCTGTTCTAATCTTGCATGATATTAACATAAAGTTTTGGAGCTTTGCCTCTGGCAGGAATATGACGGCAAGCGGAAGAATTCAAAGCATGGGGTCTGGCCGGATCCTCCCCGAAGGGACCGGCGTCAGTTTAACCCTTTCACTAATATAAGCAGGGCAGGTGGGAACATGAGCAGTAATTTTGATCAGATTATTGACCGGAGGAATACCGGTTCCATGAAATGGGACTTTTACGGGCGCTGTTTTGAGGAAGAAGATATCATCCCCATGTGGGTGGCGGATATGGATTTCCGCGCTCCGGATCCCGTTATCGAAGCGGTTGAAAAAGTAGCCCGCTTTGGGATCTTCGGCTACACCGAAGAAACCGAATCCTACCGCGAAGCGGTAGTTGCCTGGCTGAAAAGAAGGCATAACTGGGCTATCGAAAAAGAGTGGCTCCATTACAGCCCCGGCGTAGTGCCCGCCCTGCACTGGATCGTGACCCGGTTTGCCCGGCCCGGCGACCGGGTAATCTTACAGCCGCCGGTCTATTACCCCTTTTTTACGGCCGTCACTACCGGGGGCTGCCATATTGTCAACAATCCCTTAAAGCAGGTGGACGGAACTTACCGGATGGATTTTGAAGACCTGGAGAAAAAAATCGACGAGCGGGTAAAAATGATTATCCTGTGCAGCCCCCACAACCCGGTGGGCAGAGTGTGGAACAGGGAGGAACTGATCCGGCTGGGCGAAATATGCCTGGAGCGCGGGGTGCTGGTAGTAAGCGATGAAATTCACAGCGATTTGCTCTTAAACGGCAGCAGGCATATTCCCTTTGCTTCCCTGTCTGAAGAATTTGCCCTGAATTCGATTACCTGCTATGCCCCGACTAAAACTTTCAACCTGGCCGGACTGCAGATCTCCAATATCATCATCCCCAACCCCGCCCTGGCTGCGGAGTATAAGATCGCCCTGGAGAATAACGATATGTCCAGGCCCAATATATTTTCCGCCGCTGCCGCCGAGGCCGCTTACAGGCAAGGCGATCGGTGGCTTGATGAAGTAATGGCCTATATTGAAGGAAACCAGGCCCACTTTAACGATTATATCAAAAGCAATATTCCGGAGCTAAAGGTGACGGCCGCCGAAGCCACCTACCTGGCCTGGTTGGACTGCCGGGGCCTGGGTATGGATAACTTAAAACTGAAAGAGTTTATGGAGAAAAAAGCGGGGCTAGGATTGAACCAGGGTTATATGTTTGGCGAAGGCGGGGCCGGCTTTGTGCGGGCCAACCTGGGCTGCCCCCGTTCGGTGGTGCGGGAAGCCCTGGAAAAGCTGGATCAGGCAGTTGCTTTTTTTTGCCGCAGATAGGTTGTCAAGGGCCCGTTTTGCCGTTATAATTTTAAAGATATATTAAATTTATCTTTCATACTTCATCGTCTTGAGCTTTTAAAAAAAAGGGAGGAGATGGCCCTGCAAGCACTGCTGGTTTTGGAAGATGGGTTTACCATGAAAGGAGATTGTTTTTCCGGACAGGGTGAAGTATTTGGAGAAGTGGTCTTTAACACGGCCATGACCGGTTACCAGGAGATGATTACCGATCCTTCCTACCGGGGGCAAATCCTGACCTTTACCTACCCGGTGATAGGAAGTTACGGAATAACTGAATACGACATGGAAT
>PWGD01000173.1 GCA_003554395.1 Syntrophomonadaceae bacterium | reverse complement strand
TAATTTCTGAAACCGGTATCTTTTTTGTTAAACAAAAGAAGGTGGTTTTGGTTTTGCTATTAATTTCTTTTGCCAGTTCTGGCTATAAACAAACCTGCCCCGGTGACTAAAATCCCGAGCAGCGGTAAAGCGGAGGTGCCTCCCGTTGGCGGCAGGGGCATAACATCATCATCCGGGACAAACTTCTCCAGCTTTTCCTCGATCATTTCCAAAAGAACAATCCGCAGACATAATTCAAAACGAGTGGCTCCATATTCTGTCATGGCGATATCCGCCAGCCTGCGGGCTTCTTCAACTGCGGGCCTGTGTTCATTGGAGATTTCCGGGAACTCGGGCAGCGCGTCAATTGCATCTTTCGCCGCCTGGATGGCAGCAGCTTTTTCCGCATCTTCATTGGCATAAACAAGTTGGGAACTTAGAGCAATTAACGACAAGCAGATAACCAGGATCACAACAATGTGCAAACCATGCCTGACAAAAATTTTCATTGTACTCTCTCCTTTATAATTGTTTATACCTCATCCCCCATTCTGCCGGCCAAAATGTCTGGGAACTAATTATAGCATACCGAAACCACAGTTTAAAGATGTTTAAAATGATATAATGAAAAAATTTTTAGCATTAAGAACAGATTGAAATAGATCCCAGGGCGGTGCGATTGACCGCCGCAAAAGAAAATTGCTATAATTGCGTCAAGCAGTAATATATTTTTTTCTATGCTCCGATCATGAAGGTAGCAGGTCTTGAAAACCTGAATTAATTCATCTCAATACCCCAAAGATGCAGAAAGGAGAATCAAGAAATGCCTGAGCATGACAAGCAAAAAGAAGCCAAAGAGTGCTATCCGGAAATTCCCCAGAAGACAGAAGGGTTTTATTTAAAAGGCTGCGGCTCCCTGGATTGGGGCATGAAGAACAGGATGGGCCGAATTTTTAACTCTGAATCGGGGCGAACGGTAATGCTTGCTATCGATCACGGTTATTTCCAGGGACCAACCAGCGGTCTGGAGCGGGTCGACCTTAATATCCTGCCCCTGATTCCATATGCGGACACCTTAATGCTGACGCGGGGAATTCTAAGAACCATCATCCCCCCCTCCATTACTCAATCAATTGTGCTTAGAGTTTCCGGCGGCAGCAGTATCCTTAAAGAGCTTTCCAACGAAGATATCGCGGTGGACATTGAAGATACGATCCGGCTCAATGCCTGCGCCATGGCGGTGCAGGTCTTTGTCGGGGGCGAATACGAACGGCAATCGATTATAAATATGACCAAAATGGTGGACATGGGCACCCGCTACGGCATTCCCACCCTGGCAGTAACTGCCGTGGGCAAAGATATGAAAAGGGATGCCCGTTACTTCAGGCTGGCGACCCGGATTTGCGCCGAGCTGGGAGCCCATTACATAAAGAGCTATTATGTCGAAGACGGGTTCGAAACCGTTGCCGCCTCCTGCCCGGTCCCGATCGTGATGGCCGGTGGCAAAAAAATCCCGGAACTGGATGCCCTGACCATGGCCTACAAAGCGATCCAGGAGGGAGCGGCCGGCGTTGATATGGGCCGCAATATCTTCCAGTCCGAAGCCCCGGTGGCCATGATTCAAGCCGTCAATGCCGTGGTCCATAAAAACGAAAGCCCGGAAAAAGCCTTTGAAATGTACAACACCCTGAAAAACGAAGGCTGAGAGCCTGTGAAAGGCTGCGGAGAGATCTATGAAAGTATCGATCTGGCATCACAATAAAGATATCCGGATAGAAGAAGTGCCCATACCTGAACCCGGCCCAAAAGAAATGCTGGTCAGAGTCATGGCGTGCGGTATCTGCGGGAGTGATATTGTTGAATGGTACCGGCTTCCGAGGGCGCCGCTGGTGCAGGGCCATGAGCTTGGCGCAGAAGTGGTAAAAAGCGGTTCCCTGGTAAAAAAGTATAAACCGGGTGACCGGGTCTTTATCGCCCCCAAGGTCCCCTGCCTGCAGTGCTACTACTGCACTAAAGGCCATTATCCCCAGTGCAAAGAGGTTAAAGAGAGGCTGCCCGGAGGTTTTGCCCAATATATTTTGGTGCCGGAAACCTTAATTGAAAAGGGCACTTTCCTGTTGCCTGATCATGTCAGCTATGATCAGAGCACCTTTATAGAGCCGCTGGCCTGCGTAATCAGGGCCATGAGGTTTGCTGCCGTAAAGGAGGGTCAGTCAATCCTGGTCTTAGGCTGCGGCATGTCCGGGTTGCTTTTCGTGAAACTGGGCCGGTTGCTCCAGGCTGAAGTTGTGGCCACGGATCTTAAGGCCAGGCGTTTGGAACATGCCCGCGAGGCCGGCGCAGATTTTATTATTGATGCCCGGGAAGATGTAGCAGAGCAGCTGGTTAATCAAACCGGCCGTAAAGCCGATGTGGTGATCCTCTGCACCTCGGCCCCTGCTGCCGTGGAGCAGGCCTGGCGTTGTGTTGATAAGGGGGGCGCCGTTGTCTTTTTTGCCGTGCCCGGTCCGGAAAAGCGCATTGAGGTTCCCATCAACGAATTCTGGACCAGGGAAATCAGGATTCTCACTTCCTATTACTGCGGCCCTCCGGAACTGGCCGAATCCCTGGATTTGATCGCAGCAGGCCGAATCGGTGTCGATGATCTGATTACCCACATCCTGCCCTTGCATGAAATCGAAAAAGGTTTTGAACTGGTCATGGAGGGTCGCGATTCGCTCAAGGTTATTATCCGGCCGAACCAATAGATCATAGAAAGGGCGTTCGATTATGAATGTGCTTCATATCGCTTTAACCTGCAGTTCAGAAGAAAGGGCGGATCAGTTTTACGCCGGCCTGCTGGGCCTGGAAAAACAGGATCCGAAAATTGTGCCGGCTGAAGTCTCCCACGCTTTATTTAATATTTCGTCTGAATTAAGAGTGATCAACTATACCGGCCCGGCGGTCCGTTTCGAGATCTTTTTCGACAGCAACCAGCCAGGCAATCCCAGGCGCATTGATCATGTTTGTATCGAAGTTGATCATCTGGAAAAATTTCTTCAAAACTGCCGCAGGGCGGACGTAAAAGTTATGCAGGTTCTAAAAGGCGATGCGCTGGTTACTTTCATTAAGGATTTCGAGGGCCACCTGTTCGAAGTGAAAGGCAGCTAATTTGGAGCCGGGGCAAACCATTCTTAGAAATAATGATCATAGAACTTGCCTCTGCCGGGAGAGTATAACTTTCAGGATTGCTCTAACATGGCTGTTAAGCTTAATCTTGCTGGATTAGAAGAGGCCGTGAATGACTAAACACACCCTTGTTTTTATGGTATTATTGAACCGTGTACAGATAAAGATTTTTCGCAATAAAGACAACAATAATCTCATTTTGATATCTTCCAATTTAAAGGAGGACAGTATGGATTACACAACCATTAAGTATGAAATTAACGACGGTGTCCTTACCCTGAAGCTTAACAGGCCCGAAAGAATGAATGCCGTAAATGAGGAAATGTATTCCGAGATAGCGGATCTTCTTCAAAAACACAGGGAAGACAATGGTGTGCGGGTAGTGATTTTGACCGGTTCGGTCAGAGTTAAGGACGGACTAGAGAAGCAGGCCTTCTGTGCAGGAGCAGATTTAAAAAAGCATTCCGAAGGTGCACGCACCCACGCCCAGAAAAGAAAATACATCGAGCAGGCCCATGAAGCAACCAGAAGGTTATACCAGTACCCCAAACCCGTAATTGCCGCCGTAAACGGCCCCGCCCGGGGTGCGGGGGCCGAGTTGGCCTTTTCCTGCGATTTCTTAATCATGTCGGATGAAGCCAGCATTGCCTTTCCCGAAATCGGGCTGGGCACTTTTGTCGGGGGCGGCGTGACCAGGCATCTCCCCCGGATCGTAGGCCTCATGAAGGCCAAAGAATTAATTTACACCGGCAGGGTCCTGGACGGGGCGACGGCTGTTGAACTTGGCATCGCCCTCTACTCTTACCCCATGGCGGAATTTATGGATAGGATCATGGAATTAGCTGCCGGTATCGCCTCCAAGGCTCCCATCCCCATGGCAATGGCAAAAAAACACCTGCAGAGATCGTCCCAGCTTGATATTGAATCGGTGCTGCAGCTGGAGACTGATGCCATACTATCTTGCATGGACACAGAGGACTGGCAGGAAGGCGTTAACGCCTTCGCCGAGAAAAGAAATCCAGTTTACAGGGGGAGATAATATGGATCTTGAGCGAATATTTAATGCCGAATCAGTAGCGGTCATCGGTGCGACAAAAGATGAGACCCAGCAGGGCTACCAGGCGCTTGTGACCCTGCAGGAGGGGAAATTTGAAGGACGTATCTATCCGGTAAACCCGGAGGAAAAATCTATTCTCGGTTTGAAATGTTACAGCTCTATCCTTGATATTCCGGGTAATCTTGATTTGGCCCTCATAACAACCCCTGCCCAGTCAATAAAATCCATCCTTTACGAATTGGGTCAAAAAGGGGCGGCAGGAGCTGTAGTGCTGGCGGGCGGGTTTGGAGAACTGGGCGAGGAAGGGAAAAAGCTTGAAGAAGAGATCGTGACTCTGGCCAGGGAAAATGGGATCAGGATCATCGGTCCCAATACCCCGGGAATGATCAATATTGATAAGGGCCTAAATTTAGTCGGTTTAAAAAATATCCCGGAGGGAAATATTGCTATAATGACCCAGAGCGGCAATATCGCCCTTAACTTGATCACGGAAGCGAACCTCAAGAGTCAGACGGGTTTTAACTATTATGTTGGCGTCGGTAATGAAGCAGATATTAAGTTTCACGAATACCTGGAATACTTTACCGATGATCCCCATACCAAAATTATCCTGATGTATGTTGAAGGGCTGAGGGATGGACGCCAGTTCCTGCAGCAGGCCAGCAAAACCACGCAGGTTAAACCGATCGTGCTCTACAAAAGCGGACGGTCCGCCAAGGGCAGTAAATCTGCCGGCTCCCATACCGGGGCGCTGGCAGGCATCTCTGAGGTGTCACAATCGGCTTTCAAAAGGGCCGGGATCATTGAAGTGGAACATCCCGGTGAGATGTTTCCTGTGGCCGAGTCACTTGCCATACTGCCCATGTTAAAGGATAATTCCATTGCCATTTTGGCCGATGGAGGCGGACATGCCACCATCGCGGCGGACTACCTGACCGAACTGGGAATAAAACTATCGGAGCTTGAAAAGGATACCAGGGACAAGCTGAGCGCCATTCTTCCCCCCAACGCATCCCTGGCCAATCCTATCGATGTGGCGGGAGGAACCGATCGGAACCCGGCTATTTTTGCCGACTGCGCTGAAATACTTTTAGATGACAGGAACATCCACGGTCTTTTAATTGTCGGCCTTTTTGGCGGCTACGGCATCCGCTTTGCCAAAAAACTTTCTTTCATGGAAGAGGATGCCGCCCATCGGATGGGAAAACTGGTGGAAAATAGCCGCAAACCGATCGTGCTTCACAGCCTCTATGATTATGCCAAACCCCATTCGCTGGAACTTTTGCGCTACTATGACATCCCGGTTTATGATTCACTTGAGATTGCCTGTAAATGCGTGGAGGCCTTATCTGTATATGGTTCCTATCGACGGGAATATGATAAGGAAGGCAATTTCCAGCTCAGTTGGGGTTCAGGGGCAGCCCGGGAAGGACAGGAAATTATCGATAACGCCCTGGCCGAAGGCAGAAAAGTCCTGTTGGAACACGAAGCCAAGGAACTTTTTAGAATCCAGGGCGTGCCTATGACCAGGGACTACCTGGCAGCCAGTGAAGAAGAGGCGGTGAATTGTGCTAAAAAAATAGGCCATAATGTGGCCATGAAAATAGTATCACCTGACATTTCGCACAAGTCCGATGCCGGAGGAGTGATCCTGGGATTGAAAAATGAGCACGAAGTTCGGGAAGCGTTCAATACAATAATTGGCAGCTGCAATCAATGTCAACCCGGGGCAGACATCAGGGGATGCCTGGTATCGCAAATGGCAGGCAAGGGCATCGAGACTGTAATAGGCATGAAAACTGACGATCAGTTTGGCCCCACGGTTATGTTCGGCCTGGGTGGAATCATGGTTTCAGTGATGAAAGATGTTTCATTCCAGGTGGTGCCGGTATCTGAATACTGGGCGAAACATATGGTTGATGAAATTAAATCGTCAGTGATCTTTGATGGTTTCCGCGGGCGGCCTCCATCAGACAAACAAGCAATTGTAAATTTAATCCAAAAAGTTTCGGAAGTAGCCCAGGCCTATCCTTTAATTCACGAAATTGACCTTAATCCGGTCATGGTACATGATGAAGGCCTGACTATAGTTGATGCCAGGATTATCCTGAAGGATGAAGACCAGTAAGCGAAAAATAAATACTATGAACCGGTATATTTTTTTATAGTAATTAAAAAAAAAGGATGGTATTTGATGGAGACTTCTCAAAATGCTAATACCCTCGAAAGAATTTTTAAAGCCGATTCGGTAGCGATTATCGGAGCTTCAAAAGATGAAGCAAAAAGAGGCTATCAGGCTATTAAAACCCTGCTGGACACCAAATACGACGGCCGAATTTATCCGGTTAATCCAAAAGAAAAATCTATTCTGGGCCTGAAGTGTTACCCCTCGGTTTTGGATATCCCCGAACAAATCGACCTGGCCCTGATTACCACTCCGGCCCGGACCCTGCCCAATATCCTTGAGCAGTGCGCTGAAAAAGGAGCTGCGGGGGCGGTGGTAATTGCCGGGGGGTTTGGCGAACTGGGTGAAGAAGGAAAAACCCTTGAACAAGAGATTGTTGAAAGCGCAAAAGGGGTGCGAATCATCGGACCAAATACCTCCGGGATGATCAGTGTAGCCAAAGGACTCAACCTGGTGGGGCTGCAAAATGTTCCGCCGGGCTCCATCGCCCTGCTCACCCAGAGCGGCAACATCGCCCTGACCCTGATCACGGAAGCCGGCCTTAAAAGCCAGATGGGTTTCAACTACTATGTGGGCGTGGGAAATGAAGCCGACATCAAGTTCCATGAATACCTGGCCTACTTTACTGAAGACCCCGACACGAGCGCCATCTTGATCTACGTTGAAGGGCTCAGGGAGGGGCGTAAATTTCTGCAGCAGGCCAGAAAAACCACCCAGGTTAAGCCGATCGTGCTTTATAAAAGTGGAAGGTCCGCCAAGGGCAGCAAGTCTGCCGGTTCTCACACCGGCGCTCTGGCCGGCATTTCGGAAGTGGCCAACACCGCCTTTAAACGGGCGGGTATCATTACCGTAAATCATTCCGACGAAATGTTTCCTATCGCCGAATCCCTGGCCTCCCTGCCCCTGATTGATGAAGCTTCGATCGCCATTCTTGCCGACGGAGGCGGGCATGCCACCATTGCGGCGGACTACCTGACCGAACTGGGCATAAAAATCCCGGAACTTGAAAAGGAGACCAGGGAGAAACTAAAGGCTATTCTGCCGCCCAACGCCTCTCTGGCCAATCCCATCGATGTGGCGGGAGGGACCGACCAGAACCCGGCTATTTTTGCCGACTGTGCGGAAATCCTGCTTAATGACAGGAATATCCAGGGGCTCCTGGTCGTGGGCCTTTTCGGCGGTTACGGCATCCGTTTTGCCAAAAAGCTGGCTTTCAAAGAAGAGGATGCCGCCCACCGGATGGGAAAACTGGTCCGGAAAATCCGTAAACCGATTGTCCTGCACAGCCTTTACAATTACGCCAAACCTCATTCGCTGGACCTTTTGCGCTATTATAAAATCCCGGTATATGATTCCCTGGAAATCGCCTGTAAATGCATAGAGGCCCTTTCTTTCTATGGTTCCTACCGGCAGGAAGGCCCCAAAAAAAGTAATTTTCACTTCACATGGGGTACGAAAGCCGTCCCGGAAGGACGAAAAATTATCGACGACGCCCTGGCCGAAGGCAGGTCCGCTTTGCTGGAGCATGAAGCCAAGGAGTTGTTAAGACTGCAGGGGGTCTCCGTATCCCGGGACCGCCTGGCGGTTGATGAAGATGAGGCCGTAAAATACGCTGCCGAAATCGGATACAATGTGGCCATGAAAATAGTATCTCCCGACATCCTGCATAAATCCGATGCCGGAGGGGTTATGCTGAAGCTGAAAAGCGAGCGGGAAGTTCGGAAAGCCTTTAACAAAATAATCAGTAACGCCTACAAGTACAAGCCTGATGCCGATATCAGGGGCTGCATCGTATCGCCCATGTCCGCCGGGGGAGTGGAGGTGATCATCGGAACGAAGAATGACGATCAGTTCGGCCCCATCGTTATGTTTGGCCTGGGAGGGATCATGGTTGAAGTGGTGAAGGATGTCTCTTTCCGGGTCCTTCCGGTTTCGGAAAAATGGGCCGCCTCGATGATCGATGAGATCAAGGCATCGGCGATCTTAGACGGTGTGCGCGGACGTCCCCCCTGCGACAAGGCTGCGATAGCAAAACTGATTGAGAAAGTATCGGATGTCATTGAAGCCTACCCGGAGATCCATGAAATGGATCTTAATCCGGTCATTGTTCATGAAGAGAGCCTCTCAATAGTCGATGCCAGGATTATTCTCAATGTGGAAGGCATGGAAAAAAGAATCAGGCTCTCCAGGGACCTGATTGAAAGTTGATCTTGAACTGCCTTATTTTTTGATAGCCCGGAAACTTTCTCTCAAAACATCCTGGAAAACAAAAATTCCACGCAGGGAGCATATAACCCGGCTTCAGTTTTTAGAGGTGCTCCTCCATGATTTCTTTTATGGCCAGCGGGTTTAGTTCGGGTCCGGTAATTGAGCGGTCTTTATCCCCTAATACTGCTTCCCTGAAACCGGGTTTCGGTTCCGGGTCCTCAAAAAAGATCCCGGTGGGGATTTTTTCGCCCCATTGCTGGGCCAGCCTGAAAGCCTGTTCCAGGTCTGAAGGGTCATGCCCTTCTTCGTTGATATCATAAACTCTTTCCTTAAACCACCGGAAAGTATTGACCTTGTTAAAACTGGGGCACTGCTGAAGGATATCGATAAAGGCAAACCCCGGTTTTTGAAGCGCTTTTTTCAGGATCGCGCCCAGCTGTTCTTTATCGCCGGCAAAGGACCGGGCAACAAAACCGGCTTTTAAGCCCAGGAGCATGCTGATCGGGTTTAGTCCCTCCAGCGGATTGCCCTGCGGAGTAGTCGGAGTTTTGATCGAATGCTCGCTGGTTGGAGAAGCCTGACCCTTGGTCAGTCCGTAAATCATGTTGTTGTGCACCATGTAGGTTACATCGATGTTGCGCCTGGCGGCATGGATCAGGTGGTTGCCGCCTTCAGCGTAACCATCTCCGTCTCCGCCGATGGCCAGTATTTTCAAGCCGTTGTGGACCAGACTGGCCCCGGTGGCAACCGGAAGCAGGCGGCCATGCAAGACATGCAGGGTATTGGTCCTGAAATGCTGGCCCATTTTTCCGGCCTGCCCGATACCCGCCACTACCAGCACCTGGTGGGGCGAAAGGCCCATCCCGGCCAGGCTGTTTTTTAGCACATCCAGGATGGCAAAGTTGCCGCAGCCCGGACACCAGGTTATTTCTCTATCCAGATCATATTCTTTGATATCGACTACCATGGAAAAACCCCTCCTTTTTCAACCTGAGACAGGACGTAACCGGCATTCATCGGTCGCCCGTCATATTTTAATACGGCCAGGTCTGGCTGCCGGCCGGTTTCAAGCCGGAGCAGGCGGCCCAGCTGGCCGGTTGCATTCATTTCCACCGAAACTACCCGCTCTGCTTTTCCAATAAACTCCGAGATCTGTGCGCCCGGGAAGGGCCACAGCTGCGGTAAAGAAAAGACCTGCCATTTTTCACCCTGCCGGTTTGCTTCATCCACTGCTTCCCGGCAGGCTCCATATGAAGAACCCCAGGTTAAAAGCGCGGTGTGAGGATCTTTGCTTCCGTGGCTCCCAGGCGCTTTTACTTCCTCTGCCAGCCCCCTGTGCTTTCGCATTCTCTTATCCTGCATCCTGGTCCGTACGGATGGATCTTCAGTTGAATAACCGTTTTCCATGTGTTCATTACCGGGAACCATTACGCATTTGCCGCCCTGGCCTGGAAAGGCCCGCGGCGATATCCCTGAAGCGGTGATTTCGTAGCGGTGATAAGTTTCCATCCGTTCCAATTCTTCGTTGTCCAGGAGGTGGCCCCGGTCGATAGTAACCTGATTTAAATCGAATGGATCTATCGTGTAATAAGAGTCGGCCAGGTGCTGGTCAGTTAAAATAAAAACCGGAACCTGGTATTTTTCAGCTACATTAAAAGCGTGGGTTGCCGTCCAAAAAGCTTCTTCTGCCGTCCTTGGCGCGAAGATAGCCCTGGGGAATTCGCCGTTTCCGGCATGAAGGCTGAACAGCAGATCGCCCTGTTCGGTCCGCGTTGCCATCCCCGTGGCCGGCCCGGGGCGCTGGCCGAGCACAATCACCAGGGGGGTTTCGTTCATCCCGGCCAGTGACAGCCCTTCCACCATTAAGGAAAACCCGCTTCCCGAAGTGGCGACCATGGCCCTGGCCCCGGCATTTGCCGCCCCTATTGACATGTTGATGGCGGCGATTTCGTCTTCAGCCTGTTCGAAGGCAAGCGGCAGGCGGTGGGTCTGCCTGGCCATATACTGCATAACCCCGCTGGCCGGGGTCATAGGGTACGAGCTGATAAAACGGCACCCGGCTGCAAGCGAACCTAAGGCCAGCGCTTCATTGCCGGTCAAAACTAAGCTTTTATTTCGGTTTCCTTGATGCAGCTGGCACTGGCAGTGCCCGGAAAAGTTGTTTTTTGCGTAATCAGCCCCGGCCCGGGCTGCCCTGATATTGGCTTCTGCAATGTCACTGCCTTTTTTTTGAAACAACCGGCCCAGGGTATTTTCCAGGATTTCCTGGTTTCCCCCCATAACCTGCCAGGCTGCTCCAGCGGCTACGGAGTTGCCCATGACGGCTTTGCCGCCGTGTTCTTTACCCAGTCCGGCCATAGGCAGAGCAAGAGCGTTTTGACCCGGGTGGTCTGCCTCGATGTCTTGATCGTAAATCATAACCCCACCCGGGTTCAGTTCTCCGGCATGTAAGTCAATTGAGGCTTTATCCAGGGCCATCAGCACCTCCAGGCGGTCGCTGAAAGTATAGACCGGGAAAGTGGCGGTGCGGACCTGGTAAAAATTATGCCCGCCCCGGACCCGGGAGTAATAGTCCTGGTAAGCAAATAAATGCAGCCCCTGGTCGGCGAATGAGCGCGACAATATTGAAGCGATGGTGTTTATGCCCTGTCCGGCTTCTCCGCCGACTTTTACTGAATAGTCATGAACGTCCACTTTAAAACCTCCTTCGATTGGATATTATCGGACCAACTGCAAATTACGGTGTTTAATATTTAGCAACCTGATCAACATTGTAATAATAGTTGTAGTATAGATTCTTAAATTCGTCAAATTATTACCTGCTCCCGCTTATTATACGCTAAACTTTTGTCCGGGTTTAGTCGAGCCGGTAAATAAAATATGCTAAGATGAGTGGAGACAGTAAAGTCACAACTTCATCAATAAAAATTCAAAACCGGAATTAACATGATTTCCGAGGCCGGATCGCTGCATTTTGGTGAGGTAGGAAACCTGGCTTTTATTCCGCCGCCCCTGGTCAGGGTAGTGGTGGAAATGTTGAAAGATAAGGGAGGCAGGCCTTTTTTAACCGAGGCCAATACTCTTTATATGGCGGGAGCGTTGATATGTGAATAGAAATATTGAAGTCGCATATGGCAAAGGAAAAATTAAGGTTAGATTCCCCCCGGGTGTGCCTTTTGAGGTGCTTGAAACCACCTCTCCTGAAGCCCTGGATAACCCGCCTGAAAAAGTTTTAGAAGCCCTCCGCAGCCCGGTGGCTGCGCCGCCTCTTAAAAGGATTGTCAGGGTGGGTGAAACAGTCTGCATCCTGGTTAATGATTCGACCAGGCTGGCCCGAAGCGACATTTTCATGCCGGTCTTAATTGAAGAGCTGGGGGAGGCCGGGGTTGCCAAAAAAGACATTTTTATTGTCTTCGCTACCGGTACCCACCGGCCCCTTTCCGAGCCGGAGATGCGGGAGCTGGTCGGGGAGAAAACCGCTTCCCGGGTCAGGATGTACAACCATGACTGTCAAAATGAAGATAACCTTGTATTTTTGGGTCATAGTTCTTTTAACACTCCGGTCTGGGTTAATAAAAAGGTCGCCCGGGCCAATCGGCGCATCCTGACCGGCAGTGTGGTTCACCATTATTTTGCCGGCTTCGGTGGAGGCCGTAAAGCTCTGGTACCGGGTGTGGCCGGCTGGGAAACGATCCGCAACAATCACAGCCTTTTATTTGACGACAGGGCTACAGGCGGCAGGCTTGAAGGCAATCCGGTGCATATGGACCTGTTGGAGGGGGCCTTGATGGCCGGAGG
>PWGD01000084.1 GCA_003554395.1 Syntrophomonadaceae bacterium | reverse complement strand
TGAAGATGCCCTTGATGGCTGTGAGCGGATTTTAAACGACGAGTTTTACGATTACTCCGAATCGGATTTATATATGCTCGGTAAAATCAGCGACCTCAAAGCCAGGGCCGGCAGTGACCCAAAAGAAAAACCCGCAGAGGACGATTCTTTTCGGGAAGAACAGGGGGAACCGGAACCGGCGGAGGCAGATAACCAGGGTTAGAAACAGCAATCTTAAGGACCGGATAGGATAAAGAATAAGGGTCGGATCATGATAAACGGGGGAGTTGAGCCTTGAACCTGAAAATACTTTTACCGGCAGGAGTACTGGTGGATGAAGAAGTTGATAAAGTTACCGCGGAAGCAGAAAATGGCTATTTTACAATGCTGCCGCGCCATATCGATTTTGTGGCCGCCCTGGTTCCCGGCATCTTTTTGTACCTGACCCCGGCCGGGGAAGAGCGCTACCTGGCCATTGACGAGGGGATTATTGTCAAACAGGGGGACCAGGTTTATGTTTCGGCGGCTCGGGCTGTGACCGGCGAAAATCTGGATTCCCTCCAGGAGACGGTCGAAAGTGAGCTGAAAGTGCTTGATGAAAGTGAAAAGAAAGCGCGGATTGTAATGTCCAGGCTTGAGGCTGATACCCTGCGGCGGTTTACCCGCCTGGGAGGAGAGCGTTGAGAACTCTATGAACAAGGAAAAGGACAGGGACAGCAAGAACCTGCCCGGCACCGTGGGCAAAAAAGCCAGGCGCAAGATCAAAGCCCGGAAGACCAGAGACCGCAGTGTCTGGTTCGGGCTGGGCATGTTTGGCATGGTCGGGTGGACCATTGCCGTCACCACTGTGATCGGGGTGGTCCTGGGGATGTGGATCGATCGCACCTGGCCGGGTCCTTATTCCTGGACCCTGACCCTCCTTTTGATCGGCCTGATTGTCGGCTGCCTTAACGCCTGGTACTGGGTCAGCCGGGAAAGCCGGCCCGAAGAAGATGAGGAAGATGAAGAAATTTAAAAAGGCGAAAGCGACTAAGATAAATATTAGTTTTAAGAAGGAGGCTTTTTAAGGTTGGCCTGGGGTTTAATTTTTCTGGCGGTGCCGGCCGGATTTTTACTCGGAGTCCTATTTTTCGGCGGGCTGTGGTGGACGGTGCAGAGATTGAGCAGCAGCGCCAGGCCCACCCCACTTTTGATCGCCAGCTTCCTGGTTCGCTCTGCCGCAATCCTGGGCGGGTTTTACCTTTTGCTGACCGCCGGCTGGCAGTACCTGCTGGCCGCTATGGCCGGCTTCCTTATAGCCCGGACGGTTATAACCTACCGGTACAGACCGGAAAGCAGGGAGCGCCGGGCTTGATCCTGAATCACCTCTCCCAAACCAAAAGGAGGTTTGTTGAAAGTTGACCATCAATCCCGATGAAATCGTCCTCTTCGAGTGGGGCTGGTTTAAGGTTAACTCCACCATCGCTTTTACCTGGCTGGTCATTTTCTTGCTGACCTTCGGATCCTGGCTGGTGACCAGGCGACTGTCCAGCGCAGGAGAGCTGTCCCGCTGGCAAAATCTTCTCGAGGTTTTAATCAGCGTGATCAATGATCAGATTCGGGAAGTTAGCCGCCAGGAACCGGGCCCTTACCTGCCCTTTGTCGGGACCCTTTTCATATTCATCGCCGTTTCCAATGTCCTGGCCATCGTTCCCGGCTACGTGCCGCCGACCAGCTCGCTATCCACTACCGCCGCCCTGGCCATCTGCGTTTTTATTGCCGTGCCAGTTTTCGGGATAGCCAACCAGGGTGTGCTCAATTACCTGAGGCAGTACCTGCAGCCGACCTTTTTCATGCTGCCCTTTAACCTGATCGGAGAGCTGAGCCGGACCCTGGCCCTGGCCGTCCGCCTTTACGGTAATATGATGAGCGGCACCATCATCGTCGCCATCCTGCTGACCATTACCCCGCTCATATTCCCAATCATCATGCAGGCCCTGGGCCTGCTTACCGGCCTGATCCAGGCCTATATATTTGCCATCCTGGCCATGGTTTATATTGCCTCGGCCAGTAAAGCCCACGAGGAAATAGCGAAAAAAGGAGAGGAGTAGGATGGATTCTTTAGCTTTAGTAGGTGTAATTTCCATTGCCACAGCCGGGTTGACCATCGCCTTCGGCTCGATCGGGCCGGCCCTGGGCCAGGGGCGTGCCGTTTCGCAGGCCCTGAGTTCGATCGCCCAGCAGCCCGATGAGGCCAACACCATCACCAGGACCCTATTTGTAGGCCTGGCTATGATCGAATCAACGGCAATCTACTGTTTTGTGGTGACCATGATCCTGATTTTTGCCAACCCCTTCTGGACCTATTTTCTTCCATAAAACACCAAAAAGGAGGCAGGGAAGGGGATCAGGAAAGCGGGGAATAGGAGCGGGTAAAAAAGCCTGAAATACGGGAGTACGAATATGATTATAGACTGGTATACAATTATTTTTCAGATTATCAACTTCATGATCCTGGTCTTTTTGCTGCGCCGCTTTCTCTACAAACCGGTTATCCGGGCCATGGACGAAAGGGAGCAGAAAATAGTGCAGCGCGAAGAGAATGCAGCGGCGAAGAAAAAAGAAGCTGAACAGGAAGCGCAAAACTACCGCCGCAAAAAGGAAGAACTGGAAGAGCGAAGTGAAGAAGTCATTGAAGGAGCCCACACCGCTGCTGAAAAAGAAAAGCGGGAACTGCTCGACGAAGCCCGGCGGGAAGTGGATGAAACCAGGCGCCGGTGGCAGGAAGCTTTCGAACGGGAAAAAGATACTTTTATCAGT
>PWGD01000167.1 GCA_003554395.1 Syntrophomonadaceae bacterium | reverse complement strand
TTGATTGGTTTCGGTTAGATTAGCTTATAGATTCCTGGCCATTTTTTCTGTCGGGACCGGCGATAAGTTTTTTTAACATTTTTTTATCTTTAATCAGGCTTTCATCCAGATGCAGCTTTTTGGCGTGCACATTCACCTCATCAAGATAAAAACCGGTCCGGTATTCAATTTCTTCCTTAATGGTTTGCTGGACTTCATGAAGGAGTTTATCCAGCCTCATCTGCGGTAATTGGGCCAGGTCGACAGCCAGCTCTATCTCTAAAACCACTTTCGATCTACCGTTTTCCAATTCAATATCAAGCACTTTGTGGATGCCCGGGAGGTCTGAAATGAGGAACTTAGCCAGATCGGTAATGACATGTTCGGCAATATAGAAGTTGCCCAGGTTGCTGAAGATGGGTCTGACCACGGAGCGCTCCACGGGGACATGATCCGTTTTGGCGGGCTGCAGGCTGAAAAAAGAACGGAGCGGATCGACAAGATAACCCGGGAATTCTTTTTTTATAGCAAAAGTAGGCAGCGGTATCACATGGCGGTTGTCCTGGGCCCTTATAGCCAGGGCCCTTTTTATAGAATCGGTATTGGAAACATCTTCAATATTGTAAATAAAGGTGGGCTTGGGCAGGCCCAGATTTTCGGCTATAACCTCTGTCATACGCCTGGATGTGCCCAGAATTAAAACTTTTTCCGGTTTTATTTCTTCAATTTTTTCCCTTACCGTCCGGGCATGGTCGGGATCATTGAAAACGGCCCGCTTTATAGCACCATAGCGGGTGCTTTCCCGCTTGGCTGAACGTCCGGCCAGGTTGAGATTACCCTTTATCAAAAGACCATCATCAATTACATGCTCAATTTTATGTTTTTCGGCCAGAACTGGCGCATGGTGGCTTTTCCCGGTCCCACTGTGTCCGATTAATGCATAAACTTCCATAAAAAAACCTTTCATAACTGTTATCGTCCGGAACTGATACCGGATTCTAATATTGTTGCCTATTATATCATATCAGCGAAAGATAATCAGCAAGTTTAACCTGAGCGACCGTGCCCGGAGCAGCCGGGTGGCGGGGAGAAGGGGTTGTTGCTGCATCAAAAAGTTTCTGTGCGTAGGGGAGGAACGGAGAATTGTTACACCAGCATTGCGGAAAGCGAAGGTTTTGCAATGCTACAGGGAATCGAGGGAAGGATGCAAGCAACAGAATCATTTTGCAGAAAATGGCGATCATGCAAAAAGGGTCGCGAAGGCCATCCTGGCAGATCGGTAAGCCATCTCTGCGGCGATCACTGATTGACAGCCAGGAAAAAATTTCATATAATTAGTAACACAATTATTAAAAAAGTAGCATGTTGAAGCTAATAAAAGCTTCATCGTGTTATTGTCACTAAATATCCGAACTTGATTTAATATCCGCCCTTAATATAATTGCTGATCCATTAAATATTAAATCCGCAAGAAAGCTGTAAATAATAACTTTCATGGAGGTATAAAGATGAAAACTGCCTTAAAAAGTACTGTGATTTTAGCCGGGCTGCTGCTGATCGGCTTTTTAGCGATCGGCTGCGAAGCGGAAGAAGTTACCGATGAACCCGAAGAACAAGAAGAAGTTGTCATTGAGGAAGAGGGAGCGGAGGAGGAAGAGGTCAACGATTACTTTACGGTTACCGATATGGCAGGCAGAACCGTCCAGGTTCCGGCAGAGATTAACAAAGCAGCCACCCTGTGCGGCTGCGCCCACCGGTTCCTGGTACACCTGGAAGCTGCCGAGATGATTTCCGGTGTTAGGGAGAGCGAAAAAAGAGAACCTTTGAGATCACCCTGGAACATGGCCATTGTACCTGACATATTTGATATCCCGGTAATCAGCGGCGAAGATGCCGAGACGATCATTGCTGTCAATCCTGACATCATTATCGCCACCCAAACTGCAGACGGTTTTGACTTTTTCGAACACGAAGAACTGGCTGATAAAACCGGCCTTCCCCTGATTATATTAAGGCCCTATGTAAGTTTTTCAGCCCACCGGGAAAATGTTTTTGAGTCCTACAGGGTTTTGGGAGAGGTGCTTGACCGGGAAGAAAGGGCCGAAGAACTGGTTAATGGTATCAAGTCCATCATAGACGATCTCGATGAGCGCACTGCCGCTATCCCCGATCAGGACAAGCCGACTGTCTATGTCGGCGGCAAGGCCTGGGCCGGCTCCATGGGCCTGACCTCTACTTCGTCGATTTATACCGCTTTTGATTTTATCAATGCCAGTAATGTTGCCGAAGAAGTAGGAGAAGAAAATGCTTTTATCGACAAGGAAGCTCTTCTGATGTGGAATCCGGACTATATCTTCCTTGAGGCAACCGGGTTTGAACAGTCCCTGGAAGAGTTAAAAGAACCCCAATTTGCAACATTAAGCGCGGTTCAAAATAACAACATCTACAGGATCCATCCTAAAATATGGACCAATACCAACCACGAAACGGTCCTGGTCAACGCCTATTATATCGGCTCTGTGATCTATCCGGATCAATTCGGCGATATTGATTTTACTGAAAAAGCCGATCAAATTTACACCCTCTACTTGGGAAAATCTGTGTTGAATGATATGATTGATGTCCACGGCGCTTATGAGCGGGTAGAGATAAATTAAGGGCCCGGCGAGCGGGAGATAAGATGGCAATGTCAGATAACAGCATTTTAGAGCAATACCAAAAAAGCGTCTATTTTAAAATAGCTCTTGGTTTTGTTTTTTTTGGACTGCTGGTTATTGCCATCCTCTATGCCCTTTCGGTCGGTTCTTACAGCCTTCCCGTATCGGATGTGGTGAA
>PWGD01000159.1 GCA_003554395.1 Syntrophomonadaceae bacterium | reverse complement strand
GTCCGGGCCGATGTCGGGATGGTTTTTCAGCATTTTAATCTTTTTCCCCATCGGACGGTGATGGGCAACGTAATTGAAGGTCTGACCCAGGTTAAAAAGGTCCCTAATAAAGAGGCTATCGAACAGGGGGAAGATCTGTTAAAAAAAGTGGGACTTTCCGATAAAGCCGATGTTTACCCGGCCATGCTGTCGGGCGGGCAGAAGCAAAGGGTGGCTATAGCCCGGGCCCTGGCCATGAAGCCTAAAATTATGCTTTTTGACGAACCGACTTCCGCCCTTGACCCGGAACTGGTCGGTGAAGTTTTACAGGTTATGAAGACTTTGGCCATTGAAGGGATGACCATGATGGTGGTCAGCCATGAAATGGGCTTTGCCCGGGAAGTTGGCGACCGGGTGGTTTACATGGACGAAGGGCGCATTGTTGAAGAAGGCCCTCCCGATGAGATTTACAGTAACCCCAAAAATGAGCGGACCAAAGCTTTCCTGGGCCAGATTCTTTAAAATATTTCAGACCTTTGTTCAGCAGGCCTTGCTTTTGTAAAAGCTTATTAATATGTTATAGTATATTTGTCCGGTTACCGGTGCAGGCTGGTCTTCCGGGCAATATTTTGTTTGGACTCATTGGCGGGGACTTAAATGAAGCAATTTATAGCAGCTAGAAAAACTTTGGTGGCCGATATATCGCTTGTTTTTGTCGCTCTTTTCTGGGGCTCGAATTTTGTAATTATTAAGCAGGCCCTGGATGTGATCCATCCTTTTACCTATATCGGGATCAGGTTTATGATAGCCTCACTCCTGCTGGCCCCTTTTTTTTGGAAGCGCCTGGCCCGGGCTTCGGCCCGGGAGTACCGGAACGGCTGCCTGATCGGGCTTTTCCTGTTCGGAGGGTTTGCCTTTCAGACCGTAGGCCTGCTTTACACCACTCCGGCCAATTCCGGCTTTATTACCAATACATCTGTAATCATAGTCCCTTTCTTATATTTCCTGGTTACAAAACATTCACCGGGCTGGTGGGCTTATGCGGGAGGAATCCTGGCCGCTCTAGGGCTCTACCTGCTCTCAGCCAATGAGGTGGCCGGACCGGGGCTGGGTGATATCCTGACCCTGATCTGTGCCTTTTTGTTTGCCGCCCACCTGGTGGCGATTGGTGTTTTGGTCCAACGCAGCGATGCCATTGTCCTGGCCATAATCCAGATTGTTTTCACCGGGGTAGCCAGCCTGGCCGTGGCCTTTGTTTTTGAGCCGACGGCGCTGATGTTCCATCAGCCTCCGGCGATCTGGGGCGCTATTCTTTATGCCGTCGTCTTTTGCACTATCGGGGCCTTCGTCACCCAGACCTATGCCCAGCGTTATACCCCGCCTACCCATGCCTCCTTGATCCTGTCCCTGGAGGCGGCTTTTGCCGGGCTGTTTTCCTATCTTTTTTGGGATGAAATATTTACCCTCCAGAAATTTATTGGGGCGCTATTGATCCTGGCCGGAATAATAGTTACCGCAATGCGCCCTGCTTTGGCAGCCAGGGTTTCCGCTTTCCGGGCCGCCCTGGCCAGGCGGGGCGCCCCACCCTTAGAATAAGCATGTTTCCATGCTGGATTAATTGACTTTAAATTCTTGGAGAAACCAGATGACAGTTCTAAATGGAATTAGTGCCGAACCCTTTGAAAACTTGCTGCGCAAACGCCGGCTAATGTGGCTAATCCTGGTATCCCTGCACCTGATCACTAATTTTCACCGGGTTTCTTTTAACGTGGTCGCCGACCTGCTGACGGCCGAATTCAACCTGACCGGGGCCGGCCTGGGCAACCTGGCGGCAGCTTATACTTATACTTACCTGGTGATGCAGCTTCCCGGTGGGGCCCTGGTCGACCGGCTGGGGCCGCGGCGGATTGCCTTCCTGAGCGCCATGGCCATGGCGGCCGGTTCGATTATGATCGGGCTTTCACCCAGCGCCGCCCTGGTTTTTGGGGGCCGGTTGCTGATCGGTTTTGGCGGTTCGGTGATTTTAATCAATATCTTTAAGTTCCAGGCTTCCTGGTTCAGGGCCAACGAATTTGCCACCGTTTCCGGGATGGCTATCTTTATCAGCAGCAGCGGGACCCTGCTTGCTTCAACCCCTTTAAGCATAGCAGTGGAGGTGATCGGCTGGCGGGGCTCTTTTATAGTGGCCGGAATAATTACAGTCCTGGTGGCCCTGGTCTGCATCCGGGTTATCAGGGACCGGCCCGGCATGCAGAACCCGGCAGCGGCGGAGAGCCCCTTGGAGAACCCGGATGGCGAACCCCTTAATACAGCAGGAGCCCCCCTGTTCAAGGCGCTTCCGGAAATCCTGAAAAATAGCCGCCTCTGGATCCTATTTTTGGTCAACACCGGTATCTATGGCGGGTTCATTGTTTTTTCCGGGACCTGGGGCATTTCTTACCTGGTTCATAGTTACGGCATCGATGTCCGGCAGGCTTCGTTCTTTATCATTCCCGCTTTTATCGGCTACATGATCGGGGCTCCACTATTTGGTTTCATATCGGACCGGATCGGTTCAAGGAAAAAGCCGGCGGTGGTTTCCTTTGTTTTGTACTGCCTGGCCTGGGGCACAATCACGGTCTGGCCCGGGTTACTGCCCCCGGCTTTGCTTTATGGGGTCAGCTTCTTGATCGGCTTTGGCACCCCGGCCAACCTCTTGACCTTTTCCATGGCCCGGGAGGCCAGCCCTCCCGGCTATACAGGCCTGGTTACCGCCATGGTTAACATGGGTGTTTTTGCAGGCATGGCCATTTTACAGCCCCTGTTTGGTTATGTCCTCGACCTGGGCTGGGAGGGCCTGCTGCTT
>PWGD01000188.1 GCA_003554395.1 Syntrophomonadaceae bacterium | reverse complement strand
CCCGATGAAGAACTGGAAACCATGGAGTTAAGTTTCAGCACCTGGCATGTCCCGGCCAGCGCAGAGTGCACATCAGTGTGGGATCCAATGCTTGAAGAACTGGAAGCAAGGAGTGACGGGAGAATTACCGCCACTACTTATTACGGTGGAGCGCTGGGTGCAGGACCGGATCATTTTGATATCGTGGCCGACGGTTTATCCGACATGGGCTATTTTACCGCTACCTGGACTCCGGGCCGCTTCCCCTTGAGCGATGTCCTTTCCATGCCGGTTTTTGTGGGCGGGAAAGATGTTGCTGTTGATATCGGTAATGCCATGTATGAAAAAATCCTTTACCCAGAATTTGAAGAAGTAAAACTCCTTAATCTGAACGGCTGTATTCAATCGTACTTTTGGACTACCGAAGCAGTTGAAACCCTGGAAGATGTAGAAGGTTTGCGCATGAGGTCGCCGGGAGGCCTGCAAACCTATATGATTGAAGCGCTTGGCGCAGAACCTGTTTTCATGCCCCTGGGCGATGTTTATATGGCCATGGAACTGGGTGACATTGACGGTATTGTTACCTGCCCGCAGCTTTACTACGCTTTCAGCCTTTTCGAAGTAGCCAATCACGCCGTGGTCGCTTCCTTTGGCTGTGTCACCGAAGGGGTGGCCATGAACCTGGACAGCTATGAAAGCGCTCCTGATGACCTCAGGGCAATTATTGATGAAGTGACAGAGAACCCCTTCAAGCTGACCGGGGGCTTAACAGTGGAAACTATTCAAGAAATCATGGACAGCCTCGCCGATGAGGGTGTCATATTTTACGAACTGCCTGAAGCAGAAGCGGAACGCTGGAACAGCCTGTTCGCTGAAGAAGTCGTAATTAAGTGGGTCGAGCAAATGGAAGCCGACGGCCTGCCCGGTAAAGAAGCACTTTTGCTCTACAAAGAAGAGTTAGATAAGCACGGGGTAGAATTCCCGGCATTCCCCGAAGAATGGGAATAAGCTGAAGCTAACCTTTTTTGATGAAAGGATATTAAACAAATGCGACGACTTGATACTTTTAAAAAGGCAATTCAACGGTTAAACTACTATGTTTGTTCGGTAAGCATGTTTGTGCTTATTCCGATGATGTTCCTTACCACTACCGATGTGATCGGCCGGGCTCTTTTCTCCCGGCCGGTCCCCGGTGCCGTGGAATTATCCAGGTATATGCTGGCGATAGTAATACTTTTGGGGTTGGCTTATACCCAGCAGGTAAAGGGTCACCCCAGGGTCACCCTGATAGTGGCCCGTTTTCCAGAAAAAGTGCAGCTGGTGCTTGAAATTTTTGTCGGCATCCTCGGGATGTTTATCGTGGCCATTTTTATCTGGCAGGGATGGGTTATTGCTCATGGCCGGGCTGCTACCATAGTTTCTGATGTTCTTCGTATCGCCCAGTACCCCTTCAGGCTTTTGGTTTCCGTCGGAGGGGCTTTGCTGTTTTTAGAACTGCTGGTTGATTTACTGACCGCAGTGGGCAAATTATTTAAAAGCTCATCCAGCGAAAAACATAAAAATACCGCTTCACAGTTAGAGTAAGGAGGAGATACTTTGGATCCAATCTATATCGGTATAATCGGCACGCTCATCGCCTTCCTTCTTTTATTCCTGGGCATGCCTATTTCCCTGGCTTTAATGCTGGTTGGCTTTGTAGGCATATGGCAGCTATCCTCGCTGGGGGCTGCGCTTCCGGTGGCCTCCAGAACAATTTACGATGTAGCCAGAACCTACTCATACATGGTTATACCGCTGTTTTTGTTAATGGGAGCCTTTGCCACCAGCAGCGGCCTGATAGAAAACCTCTACAGTTCTTTTGACAAGTGGCTGCGCAGATTTCCCGGCGGCCTCGGCGCCGCAACCATAGCGGCCTGTGCAGGCTTCTCGGCTGTTTCCGGCTCTTCTGTGGCAACGGCAGCGGCCATGGGTTCAATTGCTTACCCCCAAATGAAAAAATATAATTATTCACCCCGACTGGCTACAGGAACCATTGCTGCCGGGGGGACCCTTGGCTTTCTAATTCCACCCAGTATCGGTTTTGTTGTCTACGGCATGCTGGTTGAACAATCTATCGGGCGCCTTTTAATTGCCGGAATTTTCCCCGGCCTGGCCCTGGCCGTGACCTTTGTATTAATAATTGTGGTCCAGGTAAAGCTTAACCCCAGCCTTGCTCCCAGCAGCCCGGAGCCGACTACTTTCAGAGAAAAAATAGGCGCATTTAAAGGGGTCTGGGAAATATTGATTGTGTTTGCAATCGTGATGGGCGGTATATACATGGGCTGGTTCAGCCCCACCGAGGCCGGGGCAACGGGCGCAACACTGTTGTTTTTCGTAGCGCTGGCCAAAAGAAAGTTAAACTTCCAAGGTCTCTTTAAAGGAATGCAGGAAGCAATCCGGGTTTCGGTTATGGTCCTTTTCCTGGTAGCCGGAGCTACAGTATTCAGCTATTTCCTGGCCCTTTCTACTATACCCGCCCAACTGGCTAACTGGGTAGTGGCCCTTGATGTTTCCCCCTATGTAGTCCTGGCCATCATTCTTTTTATATACTTTTTCCTGGGCTGCTTTATTGATGCCGTTTCTATGATGGTGTTAACCCTGCCGGTAATATTCCCGATGATCCTGGGCCTCGGTTTTGATCCCATATTTTTCGGGGTTGTCTGCGTGCTAATGATGCAGGTAGGTTTAATAACGCCGCCAATGGGCCTTAATCTTTATACTATCGCGGGCACTACAAAAGATGTGGCTTTGGAGGATATTTTCATGGGAGCTTTACCCTTTGTAATTCCTATCTTTATTATTGTAATTCTGATCACT
>PWGD01000038.1 GCA_003554395.1 Syntrophomonadaceae bacterium | reverse complement strand
GGAATGACGGCGGACAGGGTGGCCGCCAAACTGGGCGAAAAGGGGCTGTTTGTCTGGGACGGGCATTTTTACGCCATTCGCCTGGTGGAGAAACTGGGCCTGGATCAGAAAGGTGGCCTGGTCAGGGCAGGACTCTGCCCCTATAATACCGAACAGGAAATTGACCGCCTGCTCGAGGAAATCAAAAGGATAGCAAGATAAGGATCATAGAGAAGGGAATACCGGCGGCCAATTGACCCGATAAACAAAGGATTGGAACAGGGAAGGGAAAAAATGGATTGGAAAAAGAAACACGGAAAAAAGGATTGGACCGGAAAATTGGGACCGGAAACCATATCAAATCAGCAAAAAAGGAGCGGTTATCGACTTGAAAATTAAAGAAATTTATGACTTAGTGGTAGAAAAAGGCATTGAAAAAGATCCCCGCCAACGAGAAGGCGTGGAAGAAGTGCTGGCCAGGGAAAAGAAGAAGTTCGAAGACATGAAAGAAAAAGACAAAGAAGACTATGACCGCGAGAATTTGACTAATCCCTACAGCGACACACGTATACTGTGCGGCGACCCCGAATCCGAGGTAAACAGGTTGATGGTCGGGGTCGACATTGAAGTGGGAGAAGTCCTGCTGGCCGACCGCCTGGCCGAAAAAGGGAAGCCCATTGATTTGATCATGACCCATCACCCCGAAGGCAAAGCCCTCTCCAGGCTGCACGATGTCATGCACATGCAGGAAGACATCCTGGCCCGCTACGGGGTGCCGATCAACGTCGCCGAAGGAATTATGTCTTCCCGGATCAGCGAAGTCAAACGCGGCCTGATGCCGATTAACCATAACCGGGCCATCGATGCGGCAAAAATCCTCGGCCTGGCCATGATGAGCGCCCACACCGTTGCCGACAACCAGGTCACGGCATTTTTGCAGGAGATGTTTGATCGGGAGGAGCCGCGCACCCTGGGGGACATCCTGAAGTTGTTAAAAGATATCCCTGAATACGGCGCGGCCGTTAAGTACGGGGCCGGGCCCGACCTGGTAAACGGCAACAAAGACCGCCGCGCCGGCAAAGTCCTGGTGGATATGACCGGAGGTACCGGCGGTTCGGACCAGGCTTATGCCAAGCTGTCCCAGGCCGGGGTGGGGACCATAGTGGGCATGCACATCAGCGAGAAAAACCGCAAGCAGGCTGAAGAACATCATATCAACGTGGTTATAGCGGGGCATATTGCCAGCGATTCCGTCGGCATGAACCTGCTCCTGGATGAACTCGAGAATAAGGGGATCGAAATCATAACCTGTTCGGGCATCCTCAGGAATAAACGACGGTAAACCGTTTCCGGGCCCAATTTATAGGATAGTCCGAGGCCGTAACTATTTCGGGCCGGCGGCAAATTGGCCGGCCTCTTGCGGTTGAAAACGGATCCTGGCATCGAGGGCGGCGGTGCCGCGGCCTGCGGGGAAAACGCGGACCGGATTGATATCCAGTTCCTTGATGCTCCGATGATCGTTCAGCAGGTGGGATACGCGGACTACCAGGTCTGAAAAAGCCTCTATATCGCCGCGCGTGTTGCCCCTCATGCCTTCCAGTATTTTTATGGCCTTTAGCTCCCGGAGCCGCTTTTCCACGCTTTCCGCCCCGGTGGGGCAGATTACGTTGGCCACATCCCGGAAAGCTTCGATATAAATGCCGCCCAGGCCGAAGAATATGACCGGCCCGAAGGAAGGGTCCTGCCTTCCCCCGATAAACATATCGTATCCTTCTTCGGCCATTTTCTGGATCCTGACCCCTTCAAATCGGGCCTCTGGTTTGTATTGAAGCAGGTTGCGGCGGATAGTTTCGAACCCTTCTGCCACCTGCTGCGGCGTTTTTAGATCGAGCAAAACCCCTCCGGCATCCGATTTATGGAGGGCATCGGGTGAAACGACTTTCATGGCCACGGGAAAACCCAGCTCACCGGACCTAGATACGGCCTCTTCCCCGCTGACAGCTGTCGCTGAGGGGGCCGTCTGCAGCCCGTATGCGCTTAAAAGTTCTAAGGATTCTTCCCCGTAGTCGCCATTTTTCTCTTCCAGCCATTTAGCGGCCGCTGTCCGGTCGATACCATCCGGTGCAACTTCGCTACCGAGCTGTTGGCCCGAGTTTTTACGCTGATAGTACTTCATCTGGGCCGCCAGGGCTTTCACCATCTCTTCGGGGCTGTTAAAGATGGGGAATTCCACGTAGCGTTTGCTCTGCTGGATAACCCGGGTGGGCCCGAACAAACAGACCCCCATGGGTTTGCCGGCAGAAAGGATCGAACCCCAGGCTTCCTTGGAAAGGTCGGTTAAAAACATTTTCTGAAAAATATTTTCACCCTGGGGCATTTGCGGCCTCTGGCTGACGTAGATCGAGCCGTCGACCTGGTCAGAGTGCATGACCGAGTAAATTACGTGGGCGGTTAGCTGGGGATCATAAATATCACCCATGTCTAAGGGATTGGAAAATTTGATCACTCCCGCATTGCTGAACTGCTTGAGACTGTCATAGAATTCCGGTCCCATATCGGCGAATTCGAACCCGGCTTTTTCGCACAGGTCGGCGCCCATGACAGAAAAACCGCCGGCGGGGCTCATGACCATGATCCGCCGCCCTTTCATGGGGGGCAGCTGGAAGGCCTTGGTTACCTCCACAAAGTCAAGGAAATCATCAATGCGGATTACGCCCGCTTCTTCAAAGGCGGAATTGATGATGTGTTCATCACTGCTCACCGCCGCCGTGTGGCTCATGGCCGCCCGGTTGCCGGTTTCGGTGGTGCTGGCCTTGTATACTATGACCGGTTTATCAATTTTGTCCGCTGTTTCAATAAACTCACGGCCCCGGT
>PWGD01000099.1 GCA_003554395.1 Syntrophomonadaceae bacterium | reverse complement strand
ATGGAGTAAAGGCGCTGGCTGTCTTGGCTCATAAATCTTTTTACAACCTGAGGCCGAGCGGGATCAAAGTTCATGCCGGGGCTGTAATTTTAGAAAAAGGGCTGACTGAAAAAGATTTCGAGGAACTGGCTCGCCAGGGAGTGTGGCTGGTAGGCGAGATCGGCCTGGGCAGCGTAAAAACAGCAGATGAAGCGGCAACCATGGTCGGCTGGGCTAAAAAAAACAACATGAAAGTGGCCATCCACAGCGGCGGCACTTCCATACCGGGGAGTTCAGCTATTACAGCCGATATGGTAATAGCTATCAATCCCACCGTCGTCTCTCACACCAACGGCGGACCCACCGCTTTACCGGAAGATGAAATCGACAGGCTAATTGAACAAACAGAATTGCCCCTGGAGATTGTACAGTGCGGCAATATTAAGGCAGCCTTTTTTATTGCTTCCAGGCTCAAAGCCAAAAATCAACTGCACCGGATCATTATGGGGAACGATTCGCCTTCGGGAAGCGGTATTATTCCGCTGGGCATCCTGCGCACCATGGCCCAGGTTGCTTCCCTGGCCGGGATTGAGCCGGAAAAAGTGGTGGCCATGGCTTCCGGCAATACTGCCGGCATCTACGGTCTGAACTGCTCCCTGGTTGAACCGGGCCGGGAAGCCGACCTGGTTGTCATGGACGCCCCCATCGGCTCGGCGGGGCAAGATGCCATGGCGGCGCTGCAAAAAGGCGATCTGCCCGGCATTTCGCTGGTTATGATCGACGGAGAAGCAAAAGTCTTTAAAAGCAGGAATACACCACCGGCTACCCGCCAGGTTGAAGTTAGTTAATTATAATAGGCCTGATCTGAAAACCGGGTGATAATGTGGTTTTAATTGACAATGAAAAGTGCACAACCTGCGGCAATTGTGTCATTGATTGCCCCGTAGGAGCCCTCAAAATTGAACAAGACACTTTATTGGTCAGTAATAAATGTGTCCATTGCGGTGTTTGCATGCGGGTATGCCGGTATGAAGCTGTTTCGCTCCCCTCTGATTTGCCAGAAACAGCAATAACCTGCACAAGCTGCCCGATTCGCTGTGCAATTCAACCGGGCTACTTTGGAGCATGCCGCCGTTATCTCAATATCAGGGGCAGTCTGGTCCGGGACAGGGAACCGGTCCTGGATCCGCCCCTCACCAGCAGAACAAATCCGGCTATAAATCAACCCCTGATTACCGCTGTGGGGGCAGGCACTACCTACCCATGCTGCAGACCGGCTCCCAGTATCGTCCATGACAGCGTGGACGGTATAGATGTAGTTACTGTTGTAACCGAAGCCCCCCTTAGTTACAGCGGGGTTAAGCTTAAGGTGGACACCAACTTTTTTATCGGAGATGAAGGTGCGAAAGTCAGGAGACAGGGTAGAGTCATAGGTATGATTGAAACCGAAGAATATGGCTCTAAAATGATTGCCATCGGTGGAGCCAACCGGTTAACCGGTAGAAACGGCTTTCTTGCCGCCAGGACAGTCGCTGAAATATGCAACGGTGAACCGGTTGAATTAAAAGTCGACGGCGGGGTTGAATTATCCCTGCAGGTAGGGAAAAAACCGGTGATCGACGGTATTGAAGATTCTAAGATGAGGGTTGGCTGCGGTAGCGCCACTATCGGGATGTTTGCTGAAAGCCTTGCCGCCGTAGTGGATGAAGCAATTATTCTCGATCATCATGTAGTCGGCCTGTTATCGGAACATCCCGCCGGAGACTATATTAACTTAAAATGGAGCGGCATCACTCCCAGGGCCCGCAAAAGCACCAGGGGCCGTTACTTTGGTGAACACGGCTCCGGCTGGGGAGGAACCAATATCAAACAACCCCGGGAAGCGATCATGGCTGTAGACCAAACTACCGCTGTCCCCGGGATTAAAATCCTGGTCACTGAAACTACCGGACAAGATGCAGCGCTGTTTACTTTAGACAATGATTTTGAGATCAGAGCAATCCCCCTCACCATGGCAGTCCGTGATACAGTAAAGCTCATTTCAGATTCCTGCCAGGAGGCCCGCGTTTCTGCAATCTATACCGGGGGCACCGGAGGCAGCGCCAGGGCCGGGGTTACAAAATACCCGGTTAAACTAACAGAAGCAATCCATAATGGAGAAGCAACTTTAACCATTGGAGGAGCGCCGACCTATATTCTGCCCGGCGGGGGCATTAATTTCCTGGTAGATGTTGAAAAAGTGGTGCCCCGTTCTTTTACCTGGGTCCCGACTCCGGCTACGGTGGCGCCTGTGGAGTATACGGTGACCAGGCAAAAATATAGTGAAATGGGCGGGCATATTGATCATATGATCAAACTCTCCGCAATAAAAAACAAAAAAAAGAATTGAATTATTCAGAGGCAGTAAGTAAAGGATGAAAAAAATGCTCCATTTTATCGGGCCCGGAAAATGTTATTTAGACTATGGACCGGTTCAAATGTATATTACAGCTGTCGCGCCTGATAAGCCTTTGCACGAAGTACTTAAGACAGTTAAAAACCTGGTTCATAATTTGCTGGAAGATTTAAGCACCTGCCTGGATCAAGCCAAACTGCCGGCCGGCGAACTGGATCATGAAGATAACAGGCCGGTTATTTTTAAGGCCATGCTAAAGGCAGTTAAAGCTGCGGGCGATCCTTCTCTTACGCCCATGGCTGCTGTGGCCGGTTCATTTTCTGACGCTGTAGCGGCTTATCTGTTAAAAAAGGGTGCCACCTATTTAATAGTGAACAACGGCGGTGATATCGCTTTCTATCAGGATCAAGCTCAAAAACTAAAAATCGGCTTGAAGCCTGATTTAAACCAGGAGCGCTGCAGCCACTTTTTAACCGTAAATAACACCAATTGTT
>PWGD01000103.1 GCA_003554395.1 Syntrophomonadaceae bacterium | reverse complement strand
ACAGGTGGTCTATGCTAAAACACAAAATTGTTGACGCCCACTGCGATACTGTAGGTTTCTTCCAGGAAAACGGCGATTACGATTTTTTCGCCCGCAACAACAAACACCATATTGACCTGCCCCGTTTAAAAGAAAGCGGCATTATCCTGCAGGTTTTTGCCCTCTACATTAAAGAGGAATATAAGGCGGCCGGTTCACTGGCCTACTGCCTGCGCCTGCTCGACAGCTACTACCGGGCCATGCAGCGCTTCCCGGGCGGGCTGCGGACCATATATTCAAGAACAGATTTAAAAAATGCCCTCAACAGCTCCAGGACTGCCGCCCTTTTAAGCGTGGAAGGGGGAGAAGCCCTGGAAGGCGAACTGGCAGTTCTGCGCATGCTCTTTCGCCTCGGCATCCGGGGCCTCGGTTTGACCTGGAACCATAAGAACCAGCTTGCCACCGGCCTTGGCGAAAAGGATCCCCATACCGGCTTGACCCCCTTCGGCAGGCAGGTGATCCGGGAAATGAACTGCCTCGGCATGCTGGTAGACCTGGCCCATATCAACCGGCAGGGTTTTTACGAGGCCCTCGAAACAAGCAGCGCCCCGGTTGTTGTCTCCCATGCCAACGCCTGGGCTGTCTGCGACCATTTCCGCAACTTATCAGACGACCAGCTGCGGGCCTTAAGCCAGGCCGGCGGCGTGATTGGCATGAGCTGCTGCCCCTACTTTGTCGATTCAAAAAACCCCACCATGGATAAGCTGCTTGACCACTTTGTCCACGCGGCCGAAGTGGCCGGTGTCGATCACCTCGGCATCGGATCTGACTTTGACGGTATCGAACAGGTTATAGAAGGCTTAGAAGATGTCACTGGCCTGCCCCGCCTGATAAAGGGCTTAGCAGGGCGCGGCTTCAGCCGGGAAGAGATCGATAAAATTACCCACAAGAACTTCATCAGGGTACTGGAAAAAGTTCTGCCGGCAACTTAAGAGCACCGGCAAATCCTGCTTCTTGCTTTTTACATGATGAAAGTTTTTTGATCAATGATTCTTTATATTGACTTACGCAGGAATCAAGAACCGTCAACTCTCCCACCCAATAGTTAATTATGCCTTAATTATGCCTTCTTATGATAAAATCATGTATACTCAGCAGGCGAGGAAAAAGGCATGGCCATAAATGTAAAAGAGATTGCAGCCCTGGTTCCTTAGCTGTTCAGAATCCCATATGATCGGGTTTGGTCCAGTTATGACAAAGAAGCGGATGTAATTTAAACCCTAATTTTCATGGGTTACCATGCTTGACTATTTTTCAATATGATATGATTATTAAAGGAAGTTTCAATTAGTTGTCTGGAGTGAGCACCCATTTATGCAGTATATTATAAGCCTGCTGATCGGAATCAGTTTAAGCGCAACCAGTGGTTTCCGCCTTTTTGTCCCCATGCTGGTGATCAGCTATGCTTCGTTGACCGGACTTCTGGAGCTGTCACCTGCCTTTGAATGGATCGGCACTTACCCAGCCCTGGCCGTTTTTGCTGTAGCTACACTGCTGGAGCTAACAGCCTACTTTATTCCCTATGTGGACAATTTGCTCAGCACTGCTGCTGTTCCGGTTAGCATTTTGGCCGGAACAATAATCACCGCCTCTGTAATGGTCGACCTGCCCCCAATGTTAACCTGGACCCTGGCCATAGTAACAGGAGGCGGGGCAGCCCTGGGCGGCAGCACTCTCAGCAGTCTCCTGCACAGCGGTTCTACAGTCACTACGGGAGGAACAGCAAACCCGCTGCTCTCCCTGGCAGAAACCGTAATTTCGGTAATCTTATCGGTCCTTGCCGTCCTGGTACCGCTGCTGGCCTTCCTGCTTTTGGCCCTGCTTGTTTTTGTTGTCACCAGTTTTTTTCGGAATCACAGAAGAAGAAAGGCACAAAAAGGCCCATCGGCACAAAACTGAAAGGGGTGAGAATATTGAGGATTGAAGAACTGGATAAACTGATTTCCCAGGGTATTTCAAGGGTAATGGATCAAGGAGCGGGTTATTGTGACGCCCGGTTCTACTCTGAAGATGGATCGGAAACTATTGCTCTTATCGACGGAAACCTGGAGGAAAACAGTGCATCTTTTGAAAGCGGCCTGGGGGTCAGGGTTCTGCACGGCGGTTCATGGGGTTTTGCCGCAACCAGCCGGGCCGAGGATGTCAAAGAAACTTTTAACCGGGCCCTTGCCAACGCCAAAACTGCTTCCCTGCTGGTAAACATCCCTTTAGATATGGGCCGGATGCCCGGAATAAAGGGTAAGTACTCTTCCCCGGTCGAGATTGAACCCTTCGAGGTCCCCTTGAAAGAAAAGCTTGCTTTTTTGAAGGAGCTGGATTCCAGCCTGCAGGCTGACTTTATCCAGCGCAGGATTGCTTTCATCTACCTGCAGAGGATGAAAAACTGGTTTTGGAACAGTGAAGGTTCGTTTATCGAAAGAAATCTTTTAAACTGTTTCGCCGAAGCCAGGATAATGGCTCAGGACCTTGATGGTCAGATGCAACTGCGATCAACAGCCCTGCATACCCCCGGCAGCGGAACCCGCGGCTGGGAAATGGTCACAAACCCCGGGCTCTGGTCTGCACAAACAGAAACCATCAAAGAAGAACTGGCCCAGTTACTAAAAGCGCCGGAAATCGAATACGGCAAAAGATCGGTAGTATTGCTGCCCGGGCAGGGATTTTTACAGGTCCATGAAACTATCGGCCACCCCCTGGAGCTGGACAGGATCCTGGGTTACGAACTTTCTTATGCCGGCGGCAGTTTTGTTACTCTGGATAGCATCGGAACATTACGCTACGGTTCAGACAAGCTTAACGCTAATGCTTACGGCTCCATAGAAAACAGCCCCGGCAGCTTCGGTT
>PWGD01000046.1 GCA_003554395.1 Syntrophomonadaceae bacterium | reverse complement strand
TTTTTATGCTGGCCTTGTATTTTATAAAGCGGTTGGTCAGGTATGCGCCCAGGGCCAGACCCCCCATAAACAGGGCCATGATCAAACCCACTATCTCGTACACGAACCCGTAAATACTTTGGAAAGAAAAGATCAGGGCAATCTGCAAGGCCATCGTGGAAAACCCGGTGGTAAAGACGGTAAAAAGAACGGCGAAATTTATGTCGGCCCCGGCGGTTTCCAGGCCGGTCTCTTTAGACCTTCCGTTCCTGCCCCTGCCGGGACCTTTCAACCGCAAGACCAGGACTGCCAGTAGGGGCAGAAAACAAAACGGAAGGACCCACCACCATTGGGCCTGCAGGGGCCACCACAGCGTTCTGTCGTCATCAGGCCGGGTGAGCTGATCCCAGTGCATCAGCGTATAGTAATAGCCGATCGGGCGAAAGTCGGTGTTGATAAAATAGCGTTCCTGCACCGGGGGCAGTTCCTTTTCAGCCGCTTCCTGCTCCTCGATGGAAGTCGGAGTTACGGGTGCCGCCCCGGGGCCGGACAGGTGGGCAATTCTGCTGCGCCCGTGGTTGCGCACCACCCAGTTAACCCGCCTGAGCTGGCTTTCTTCCAGCATGACCCGGTAATGATGGGGCGAAAAATCTTCGGTTTCAATACCCCGCTCCAGGAACCTTCGCTCGAGGGTGTTGATATCCAGGGACACCTGGCCGGGCTCATTGGTGGCAAAATAAAACATGAACCGCTCGCCGGCCGGCAGGACCCTGGCAAAAACGCTGTTCAGGGTATGGTAGATGGTGGTGTTGCGGTTTGCGATCACGGTCCCCCGCAGGTCGGGGGTGGAAAGGGCTCCCGTGACCAGCACTCCATCTTCAAAAAGCAAATCCCCGACTTCACTGAAAAACTCCTCTGTATAGAAGCGGTTCAGGACGGCCGTGGCCGGATCGGGGACATCGACGATAATCAGATCATATTTCTCTTCAGCCGTTTTGACAAATAGCCGGCCGTCGGTGTGGATCAGGTTGACCCGCGGATCCGCAAGCGTTTCCAGGGTGGCCCGGGAAACAAAGGGGCGGGCAGTCTCAGTAAGCGCTTCGTCCAGCTCAATATAGTCGATCTCCTCTACCTGGTGTTTGGCTATTTCACTGAGCACACCCCTTAAACCGCCGCCGATCAAAAGCACCCGCTCCGGCTCCCGGTGCTGGACCATGGCCAGGTGGGCAAATTCCACCGCCTCCTGCTCTTCCATCCCCGGTGCCGCGGCCTCGGGCCCGGCCGTGCTGAAAATAAGGTGGCCGCTCTGGTAAAAGGTAAACTGGTCCCGGTGCCGGACTACTGTGATAACTCCGTGTTCAGACTGGCGGATATCCACCAGTTCGTGATCGGGAGTAAAGTAGCGCCACTGAAGCCGGTAGGCCCACTGATCGATATCCCCCAGGAAAGGGAATACCAGGACGGCCAGGGCCAGCAGGGCCAGGGCGAAAAGGCGCAAACGGTAAGATCCCGGGATCCGGGCAGGAACTGTAAAAAGTAATGCCCCTGCGGCCCCCACCATCAAAAACCCGGCCAGCACCGCGGTCTGAAAGGCATTAAGGTAGTGAACAAAAACAAAGGTAAATAAAATACCGCCCAGCATATTGCCGGCGGCTTCTCCCACATAGGTCTTCCCGGCCCCGGAAGTATCCTCAGCCAAATCACTTTCCCGCCACACCCGGGCCAGGAAAACAAACTGCGCTCCCAAAAGCAGGCAAACCGGGGCCATGATTACAAGGCAGGAAAGGGTCATGTCAACCAGGGACAGGTAGGCGCCCGGCGGGATATCGAAAAACCCGCGCAGGATCCTGATCGCAAAAATGCTCAGGGGCAGAAAAATTAGGATCCCCGCTGCGCTCCCAAAAAGCAATGAAAGGGGCCGGGAAGTCCGTTCAACAAGCGCCGCCCCCAGGCGGCTCCCTGCCCCGACCCAGATCATCCAGGCAGCCAGGATCAACCCTATGGAGAGCTCATTGCCGTGAAAAACCATCAGCAGTTCGCGCAGCAGCAGGATCTGGCCCACCTGGGAAACCAGGCCCAGCATCAACACGGCCGGAAACTGGGGCGGCAGTTTGCGGGCTAAGGCCTTTTTCACAGGCTGCCCTTTACCAGGGTTAGGCTTGCCCTGCTCATTCATTTCTTCACCGGGTCCAGGCACAATTATCTGCCCCCACACGGACATATTCCCCCGCCCCTCTCCCCAGGTTCAGGCCAAACCCGGTCAGCTTTAAGCTATAACAGGTACTGCCGGGTCAGGAAAGCTGTAATACTTAAGAGTACCAGGGTTGCTCCTAGAATATTAACATCTTTGATTACGAGGGGCAAAGAAGCTTTAAAGTGCTCGATGGTGAGGATGTTGCACATATGGATGGGAGAGCCAAAATAACCGGCCTGGGAAGTAAGAAAAATCAGGGCCATGTAGTAAAAACCTTGCTCTCCGGGTGGCAGAATGGGCATGAAGAGGGGAACGCAGATTCCCACCGCCGCAAAATAGTTTCCCATCAGAAAAGCGGTCAGGAAGGGGAGGAAAATAACCGGAATCAGCACCGGAAAATTGTTTTCCATCATTACAGCCATGATATCATCAATCACTGCGCTGTGTTCCAGGAAATCTTTGAAGATCAGAATGGCAATGATCGAAAAAGCCATGGACCAGTTGATACCTCTGGCCAGGTGACCAAACCTGGAGCGGGCCGTTTCCCAAAACGGTTTATCCACCGGGTAATAAATAAAAAATACAGCCAGAATACCGATCAGGATTGCTGCAGGATAGTAGAGGTCGAAGATTAAGACCAGCAGAATTATGAGAATCAGGGGGCTGAGGCTGTAGAGCAGTTTTTTCAGCTCACTGCGCCGGTTATTATCTT
>PWGD01000185.1 GCA_003554395.1 Syntrophomonadaceae bacterium | reverse complement strand
GCGGCCTTCTCTTGCCTGCCTATTCAGGTTCGATCAGCCCGTAATTGCCGTCTTTACGCTTGTAGATAACATTGGTGACATCGGTATCGGCGTTGGCAAAGACAAAAAAGGTGTGCCCCAGCAGGTCCATCTGCAGGATGGCCTCTTCGACGGTCATAGGCTTGAGGGGAAAACGCTTGGTCCTGACCACCCGGGGGGTGTCCTCTTCCTCTTCTACCGCTCTTTGTTCGGCCTCCAGGGCGGCCTGCTTTTCATTCATATTGCGGACGCCGCCTTTTTGCCGCTTCTGCTTGTGAATGCGGGTCTTATATTTTTTAACCTGGCGTTCCAGTTTATCGACAACCTGGTCAATCGAAGCGTACATATCTCCCGTTGCTTCTTCGCCGCGCAATATCATGCCGTTCAGGTTGACGGTGACTTCAACAATATGGTCCTCGCGTATAGTGCTTAATACGACCTGCACATCGGTATTCTGGTCAAAGTGCTTATCCAGCTTGCCCAGTTTCTTTTCGGCATAATCAATCAGTGAAGGTGTGGTTTCGATGTTTTTTCCGCGCACATTTATTATCATGCCTATCGCCCTCCTGTCTAAGATAGATATCTATATTACTACATATACTATTCCCCAGTCCAGTAAAAAATCCTGCCATAAAATATTTGAATTTTTCACCATTGCTCCAGGCCACCGTAAAAGCCTGAACGCTGCAGGATCCTGGGGCCCGGGTTGTAGGCCAGGGCCGCTCCGAACACCTTCGCTCCGCGGGCCTGCAGGGCTGCGGCCGCTTCTTTCATGGTCGAGCCGGTCGAATAGACATCATCAATCAAAAGGACGGTGGCCCCGCCATGATCAGCTTCCAGGGCCCGGAAAACCCCGCGGACATTTTCCTGCCTTTCTAAGCGGGAGATGGCGGTCTGGGAGCGGGTATGCTTCTCCCTGGCCAGGAGGCTGCGGCAGGGGACGCCGAGGGCCCGGGCCGTGTGCCGGGCCAGCAGGGCGCCCTGGTTATAGCCCCTTTCTTTTTCGCGGCGGGGATGCAGGGGCACGGGCGCCACCAGGTTCGGGCGGCAGTAGCGGCTGTTGACGATCTCGGCGGCCAGCCAGGCCCCCAGGGGGCGGAACACGGACCGCCGGTTCCTGTACTTGAGATCGTGGATCAGACGCCGCCAGCTCTGATCGTAGAGGGCGATGACAAAAAGGCCCTGCAGGGGCGAATCATCGGGCCGGCAGGAGCAGGGGGCCTGCTCCCGGAAAAAGCCTTCGCAAAAGGGGCAGATCCGGCCGCCGGGCCGGTAGTGCCGGCGGCAGGCAGGGCAAAAGGGCTCAAGCCTGGAAAAGGGCAGGATCGCGCGGCAGAAGAGGCAGCGACCGGGAAAGAGCACAGACAAAAGGCTCTCCAGCCAACCGCGGCCGGTCCCCGGCCCCAGGCCCAGAAAGGATTCGCGGTCCCCCGCCATCAGTCGGCGGCCCCCATTTTCAGGCGGCCGTCCAAAAAGGTGTAGCGATCCTCGGCCTTGGTGTTGCGGACGGCAATGGCCAGGGCCTTCTTGCTGCCCACCAGCACGGCCAGCTTTTTGGCCCTGGTGATCCCCGTATAGAGCAGGTTCCTCTGCAGGAGCATGTAGTGCTGGGTCAAAACCGGCATCACTATGACCGGGTATTCGCTGCCCTGGCTTTTATGGACCGAAACGGCGTAGGAGAGGACCAGTTCATCGAGCTCCGTAAAATCATAGATTACGGGCCGGTCCATGAGCACGTCGCGGAAAGTGACCACCAGCTCGGCCGCCTCCCGGTCGATGGCGGTAACCAGCCCGATGTCGCCGTTGAAAACTTCCTTCTGGTAATTGTTCCGGATCTGCATCACCTTGTCGCCGAGGCGGTAAACAGTGCCCCGGGAGGTCGTTTCCAGCTTGTCCCGGGCCGGGGGGTTGAGGGCCTGCTGGAGCATGATATTAAGGCGGTCCACACCGGCCGCCGTCTTGCGCATCGGGGTTAAAACCTGCAGGTCCAGGAGGGGGTCGTAGGGGCCGTAGTTGGGCAGCCGTTCCCGGCACAGCTGCACCACCAGTTCGGCGGCCTGCTCCGGATCTTCCTGGGGCATGAAAAAGAAATCTTTCTTTTTTACATTCAGGTAGGGCATTTCGCCCTGGTTGACCCGGTGGGCGTTGACGACGATTAAGCTTTCCCGGGCCTGGCGGAAAATATAGCCGAGGCGGTAGCACTGCACCGCGCCGGAAGCGATTAAATCGCGGAGGACATTGCCGGCGCCCACCGCCGGCAGCTGGTCCACATCGCCGACCATGATCAGGCGGCAGCCGTCGGGCAATGCCTTGAGCAGGTTGTACATCAGCAGCAGGTCGACCATGGAGGCTTCGTCGATGATCACTACCTGGCCCTCGACGGGGTTGTCCTCGTTGCGTTTAAAATTAAAGCCTTCTCCCTCCGTGAAGCTGTATTCCAGCAGGCGGTGAATGGTGGAAGCCTCCTGGCCGGTGGCTTCGGTCACTCTTTTGGCGGCCCGCCCGGTCGGGGCGGCCAGGAGCACTTTCTGGCGCAGCAGCCTGAAGGTGGAAAGGAGGGCCTTGATGGTGGTGGTTTTGCCCGTGCCGGGGCCTCCGGTCACGATCAGGATCCCGTTGTGGAGGGCTTCATCCATGACCTGGAGCTGCTCTTCGGTTAGATAGGGGTGGTCGTGTTTAACGGCCCCGAGGGCCTGGCTGGTTTCCAGGGCCGTATACGGCCTGGCCAGCCTGCTCAAATGGTGGATCAGGCGGGCCGAATTTTTCTCCGCCTGGTAAAAGGGGGCGTAGTAGACGGCTTCGCCTGCTTCGAGCTGCTCGCAGAAGAGCTTTTTCTGATCGACCATGGCCCGGAGCTGCCGGTCCAGGTACTGCCCGCTCAGGCCTTTTTCGGCTCCGGTGAGGAGCTCCTGCATCCGCTCAAAAAGGAGGTCCCGGGGCAGGTAAACATGGCCCTGCTCCGCGGCCCGGCTCAGGGTATAGGCGATGGCGGCCTGGATTCTTTCCGGAGCATCTTCCGCCATACCCAGCTTCAGGGCTATTTTGTCGGCGGTTTTGAAGCCGACTCCGAAGATATCTTCAGCCATGCGGTAGGGGTTTTCTTTGACCTGCCGGATGGTATCGGACCCGTAGCGGCGATAGAGGCGCATGGCCTGGCTGACGCTGATGCCGTAACCCTGCAGGAAGACCAGCACATTCTGGACATCTTTGTAGCGGCTGTAACTTTTCAGGATATCGGCGGCTTTCCTGGCCCCGATCCCGTCGACTTCCTGCAGCCTTTCCGGCTCATGTTCCATTACATCCAGGGTATCCAGCCCGAAGCGGCCCACAATCCGATCGGCCGTAACCGGCCCGATGCCCTTGATCAGCCCGGAAGAGAGGTAGCGTTTCAGGCCTTCCTCCGTAGCCGGCAGCAGCCGTTCCCACTGCTCGACAGCCAGCTGGCGGCCGTAGCGGGGATGGACCTGCCACTGGCCCCTGAGCAGCAGGCTTTCTCCTTCCTGCATGGGGGGGAAGCTGCCCACAAAGGTGATCTCTTTGCTGTCCCGGCAGCGCAGCACGCCGACCAGGTAAGAGCTTTCTTCGCTGTAAAATCTTATTTTTTCCAGGGTTCCTTCAATGCTCTCCAGCGGGATGCCCCCCTGCATGATCGATCCGGATCTGATTTACCAATTTTCTTCCCACCACAGCTGCCCTCTCCCCCGGCAGGGAAGAGGGCAGCAAGAGGGGGTTTTATGACCTGTTACAATTATTCAACCGGCGGCGCCCAAAGCGCCCCCCGAATTACTGTCTTATCAAATGTATCAAACTTAAGGCCCGATCTCAAGCCTTAACTTTTAACTGGCTCTAGAGGGCTTCCTTTAACTGCTCCACCTTGTCCAACTTTTCCCAGGTCAGGTCCAGTTCGGGTCGTCCAAAGTGACCGTAGGCGGACAGCTGCTGGTAAATGGGGCGGCGCAGCTGCAGGTGGTCGATAATCGCGGCCGGACGGAGGTCAAAGTGCTTATTGATCATTTCTTCGATCCGCTCTACCGGGACCTTTTCCGTCCCGTAAGTTTCGATCATCATCGAAACCGGATGGGCCACGCCGATGGCATAGGCCAGCTGGAGCTGGCACCGGGAAGCCAGGCCCGCCGCCACGATGTTCTTGGCCACGTGGCGGGCGGCATAGGAGGCCGAACGGTCCACCTTGGTCGGGTCTTTACCGGAGAAGGCCCCTCCGCCGTGGGCGGCGTAACCCCCGTAGGTATCGACAATGGTCTTTCTGCCGGTCAGGCCGGCATCGCCCTGCGGCCCGCCGACCACAAAGCGCCCGGTGGGGTTGATGTAAAAACGGGTCTCGGGGACGATCAGCTTCTCGGGAGCAATCTCCCGGACGACATGCTCCACCAGGTCTTTCTCGATCTGGTCCAGGGTGACTTCGTCGCTGTGCTGGGCCGATACGACCACGTTATCCAGGTAGGCCGGTTCACCATTTTTATAAACCACCGTCACCTGGGTTTTGCCGTCGGGGCGCAGGTAATCGAGGACCCCTTCCTTGCGTATGACCGTCAGCTGCTGGGCCATCTTGTGGGCCAGGGCAATCGGCATGGGCATTAATTCGGGGGTTTCTTCGCAGGCGTAGCCGAACATGATGCCCTGATCCCCGGCGCCAACTTTGTCGTAGTCGTCCTTCTGCTGTTTGCTCCTGATCTCATAAGCTTCGTTCACGCCCTGGGCGATATCGGGCGACTGCTCGTCTATCGAGGTCAGCACGGCACAGGTCTCGCCGTCAAAACCAAATTTTGCCCTGGTATAGCCGATATCCATTACCGTATTGCGGACCAGCTGCGGTATATCTACATAACATTCCGTGGTAATTTCACCGCAAACCAGGACCAGGCCGGTAGTGACCATGGTTTCCGCCGCCACCCGGCCTGCCGGGTCATCTTCCATGATAGCATCAAGGATGGCATCGGATATCCGGTCGGCCAGCTTATCCGGATGCCCCTCGGTTACTGATTCTGATGAAAAAAGATAGTTATTTTGATGCACTGCTTTCTCCTCCTTGGTATTTTACTTGCCTGGGGGCAAGTTATTTTAATCCAAATCTACCGCCAGGCAGTTTGCCGTTTCAAACGGCGGGCCTGCGGGGCGGGTTAAACCCGTACTTTTTTGTTTGCCGGCATACCATCAGTGTGCCTGACTGGATCTGAAATTGCATATTACCTACTAATGGTATCCAGGCAACCAATCCTGCTTCAATCACCACCTGTCCAAGCTTATATTGCCGGGCCCGTAAACGTAAAAAGCCCCTTGCTCAAGAGGCCTTTGTGGCACCTCTCATCTCCCGGGGAAGAACCCCCGCAGCAATTGGCACCGTGATCAATCGAACCGGTTGCCGGGATTCATCGGGGCTGTCCCTCCTCCGCTCTCGATAAGAGTAACTATATTATATTATGCTAATATGATACACCAATGCGCCGTAAAAGTCAATTTTTTGCGCGGAGGCCTTTTTAATCGCCCAGCCTCAAGGGCCTCCTTAAAGTTGACGCGCCCCTTTTTACGGGCTTCAGGTTTTCCCTGGCCCGGGCTCCTTTTGATCCGCTGAGGCTGAAGGGCCACCTTGGCGCCGGGCGCCCTTTCAGGCCCGGTGGCGTCCTTTTTCAAACCCGGTGGCGCCCCCTTTTTAGGCCTGATCCCGGTCCATTATTGCAAACCAGAGCTCTCCTGAAGCCACCGTCTTTCCGTCAACTTTGGCCTCGGCCCGCCCCTTGCCGATGCTGCGGCGCATCTTGAGCACTTCCACTTCCAGCTCCAGCCGGTCTCCCGGCCGGACCACCTGCCGGAAGCGGAAATTGTCAATGCCCGAAAAGGCGGCCAGCTTGCCTGCGTTTTCCTCCATGCTGAGGACGGCCGCCGCCCCGACCTGGGCCAGGGCTTCTAAAATCAGGACCCCGGGCATGACCGGTTCGCCCGGAAAATGACCCTGGAAATAAGGTTCGTTGATCGATACGTTTTTGATCCCCGCCGCTTTCTGGCCGGGCACCAGCTCCGTCAGCCGGTCGACCAGCAAAAAGGGGTAGCGGTGGGGCAGCACGGAGAGGATTTTTTTAATATCAAGCTCTTCTTCAGCCATGATCCCTTCCCCCTGTCATCTTGAGCTCCTTTATAACTACTTGCGCGAGCATGCATGCCCTTCCGGATCGCTTCTTTCGCTTAACAATCAGTTATATTTCTGTTTGATTGGTATGATCATGATTGATTTTAGCATTTTTTATTCTTGCCTGAGGGCTCTTCGCAATACGGCCTTGACCTCACGGTCGCTGACCTGGCCAAAATCCCGGTAAAACTGGCCCACGGCGGCAAAATGGGCCGGGGCTTCCACGTAAACCAAAGCATCGACTTCCTGTTCCAGGATGCTAAAAGTATCCGGCGGCCCTACCGGAACGGCCAGGACCAGGGTGGCCGGTTTTTTTTCCTGGAGGCTGCGCAGGGCGGCCAAAAGGGTGTAGCCGGTGGCCACCCCGTCGTCGATTAGGATGACCAGGCGCCCATCAACTTCGGGCCGGGGCCGCTCGCCCCGGTAATCTTTCAGCCGCCGCTTGATTTCGGCCTGCTCATTTTGAGCCGTTTTGCTGATATGGCCCTGGTCCACCTTAAGGCGGTCCACGAGCTGATCGTTAAGCATAATAAAGCCGTCGCCGGTCACCGCCCCGATGGCCAGCTCGGGCTGGTAGGGAGCCCCAATTTTCCTGGTGATGATCAAATCCAGCTCCCCTCCCAGGCGGTTCCAGACCGGCTCGGCCACGATCACCCCGCCCCGGGGCACAGCTAAAATCAGGGGCTCCCGGCCCCGGTAGGGCTCCAGTTTTTCGGCCAGCATCTCTCCCGCCTGACGGCGGTCTTGAAAGCGCACCTTTCCCACCTCCCGGAAGTAACACCCGCACCGCGGCCTGCATAAAACCGGAGCCTGGCCGGCCCGGTGCCGGGCTGAAGCAATCGGAGTCTAAAAAGAAATAGGCTGAAACAGCTTCCTTGAGTCCTGGACCGCCCTGGAATCCTCGGGCAGGCTTAAGAGCGGCCGACCGTTGAGGTCGTACTCGGCCACCAGCGGATCGTGGCCGATTTCTCCCAGGAGCTCGAGCCTGCTGTTTTTAATTTCCTGATTTAAGGTCTGGGCTTCCCCGTCCCTGCTGCGGCTGATCACCAGGCCCATCTTGGCTACCTCCAGCTTGACGTTCTCCACGATATTTTTAACCCGACCCGCCGAGCGGATGCCGCGCGCCGTGGCGTCGCTGGTCACCAGGAGCAGATCGACCATGGGCAAAAGGCGGCGGCTTAAGTGTTCCAGGCCCGCCTCGTTGTCGATAATCATGTAATCGTAGTTTTTGCTCAGGGTTTCCAGGTATTTTTTAAGCAGGTCGTTGGGATAACAGTAGCAGCCCGGCCCTTCCGGGTTGCCCATGACCAAAAGATCAAAAGCATCCTCCTCGACCATGGCCCGGCTCAGGCGGTACTCCACAAAAACGTCCTTGGTCATCCCGCTGGGGACCGCTTTGGGATCCTTGGTGTCTTCGAGGATGGTGCTGACCGTTTCTTCCACCTCTAAACCGAGCGCCTCGTTCAGGTTGGCGTTGGCGTCGGCATCGACGGTCAGGATATCCTTTCCTTTCTTTTCTTCCACAAGATAGCGGACCAGCAAAGCGGCCAGGGTCGTTTTCCCGGTCCCCCCTTTACCGGCTACAGCTATGCGCATTGTCATAATGCAATGCTCCTCTCTTTTTGTAATTGTATATTAATGGTATGTCATAGGGACAGGAACTTTGACATAAAATAAAACCTTTAAGGGTCCCGCCCCTCTTTTAAATTTAACATCGGCACATTTCTTCCCTGCTCTAAAGCACGGTCCCATTTGAGCTGACTCCTGTCACCACAAGCCAAAGGTGTCAAATAAAACATCCTTTTGTCCCCTTTAGCCTAAAATGTTGTCAACAACCCAGTCCCCCTGACATAAAATGTTGTCAACAACCCCGTCCCCCTGACACGTTCCGTCCCCCGGGCAGGTTTCCCAGGCGGCCGATGAGGACTGCCTCGAGCTGGCTTATAGTGCTGCAGGGCCACATTTCGGTCAGGGCGCCCAGCGCCTCCACGGAGCGGAAGTCGGACCACTGCTCCGGGGGCAGGGGGTTGAGCCAGACGATGCGCCGGACCCGGTCTTTCAGTTTGTTCAGCTCCCCGGCGGCCTGGTCGATGGCGATGGTTTTGGTATCGCTGACCACGATCACGGTGGTTCTAAAGTTCAGCAGGTCCGGGTATTTATTGAGTAAAACCTGCAGGGACCGGCCCAGGTTGGTGCCCCCGCCCCAGATTTCGCTGCGGCGGATGACCCGGTCCAGCAGGTGCTGAAGGTTGCCTTTCTTTTTAAGCTCCGGGGTCATGTTTTCCAAGCCGTCTGAAAAGCTGAAACAGGACAGGTCCCGCACCGCTTCCCGCAGGCCGTGCATGAAATGGATCACGAAGGTGCTGTACTGCTTCATGGAAGCCGAAACGTCGCACAAAAGCAGGATCTGCTCCCGGGAGCGGCGTTTGGGCCGGTGCTTCAGCTTAAAAATGATGCCCCCGTAGCGCATGTTGTCCCGCAGGGAGCGGCGCAAATCAAGGGGCCCGCTGCGGGGCCCGCTGCGGCGCCGGCGCAGGATCTGGACGGCCAGTTTCCGGGACAGTTTCTGCAAAAGCTGCTCCGCCTGGGGCAGTTCGGAAGCGCTGATGGCCTGGATATCGATTTCGCTGAGGGCGGCCTTTTGGCCGGATCCCGAACCGGCCCCCTCGGGGCTGCCCCCGGAAGGCTGCGCCCCTCTCTCCCGGCTGCTGCCGGTGCGAAAGTAGCGGAGGTGGCTTTTGACCAGGGTTTCTAAAATGGGGCGGAAGCTTTCTTCCACGTTCACCCCGCTCTCGGTTTTTTGCATAAAGTCCTGCAGGCGGCCCCGCTGCTCCGAGGTCATGGTGCTGTACTGGGCCAGCTCGGCCGGGCTCAGCTGCAGGGATTCTCCCTTGAACTGCAGCTCCCGGGTGGCCTGCGCCATCTGCTCTTTAGCCTGCTCCTTATAGGCAGCCGCCTTTTCTTCCCCTCTCTGCCGCACTTCCGGCGGGGCAAAAAAGTACTCGAAGAGCCGCTCGAAGTAATCCTGGTCGCGGCGGTTCTTGACCAGGGTGGCCTGGAGGGCGGATTTAAAGTCGACCCGGGAAGAGAGGTCTACCCGTTCCAGGGCCCGCAGGGCATCCATGGTCTCCGTGGTGCTGACCGGCAGGCCTTCCCGGCGCAGCAGGTTGGTAAAGGTGACCAGGTTTTCTTTGAGGTTGCTGTCCGGAAGCTGTTCCTTTAACGGCACTGGGAGGTTTCACCTCCGTCTTTGCTCTGCTTCAGAACACTATCGATTTCGGGGGCGCCGATCTCCTGGCGGAAATATTCCTGGTCGGCCCGGGTTTTTAAGACCAGGTTCAGGGTCTCCCCGACCAGCTTACCGTCAAGGCGGCTGCGGTTCAGGGCCACCAGGGCCCGAACCCAGTCTAAGGTTTCGGCGATGGAGGGCTTTTTGCGCAGGTCTCCCTCCTGGCGCAGGCGGGCCACCACCCGGGCCACTTCCCAGGCCAGGCGGTCGGCTGCTTCCGGGACTTTGGCCTTGATGATCCGCACTTCGTCCTCGACGGAAGGGAAATCCAAGTAGAGGTAGAGGCAGCGCCGCTTCAAACCATCCGAAAGCTCGCGCTCGTTGTTGCTGGTTAATACCACCACCGGGATCTGCCGGGCCTTGATGGTACCCAGCTCCGGGATGGAAACCTGGAAATCGGACAGAACTTCGAACAAGAAGGCTTCGAACTCGGGATCGCACTTGTCAACTTCATCGATCAGCAGCACCGGCCGTTTCTGGGCCTGGATCGCCTTCAAAAGGGGCCGTTCCAGCAGGTACTGCTCGGAAAAAAGGTCTTCTTCCCTGACCTGCCCCTCCTCTAAGTTGCGGTTCATCTGGATCCTCAGCAGCTGGCGCTGGTAATTCCATTCATAGAGGGCCTTGGTTTCATCCAGCCCTTCGTAACACTGGAGGCGGATCAAATCTGCGGCCATAATTTCGGCCAGTACCTTGCCCATCTCCGTCTTCCCGACGCCCGGGGCTCCTTCGATCAACAGGGGCTTATTAAGCTCCAGGGTCAGAAAAACAGTTAAAGCGGTGCTCTCGTTGCAGATATAACCGGCCTCTGTAAAACCTTTTTTTAAATCAGGCAGGCTAATATTCATCGCTATCTTTCCCTTACAGTTTGACTTATCATTCAGCCGGGCCCGGCCCCTTCCGGGCGGTATCTACAAGGGCCCTTGAGGCTACAATTAATGATACTACAATTGCCTGCAGGGGGCAAACAGAAACCGGCCCCTAAGGTGCCGGGCGGCGCAAAAACCATCGCCGGACAGTTGTGACCTGTGATAGAATAGATTTAAGATTAAATAATCTCAAAAGAAATCTGGGAGGTTAACATGATTAAATATAACGGACAGTCTGAAACGGGTGAAATCCAGTCCATCCTGATGAAGAGTCCGGCCAAGGCCTGGTTCGGCCAGGAGTATACCAACCGGGAGTGGGAAAAACTGAACTACCCGGGCAAGCCCAACTTTGAAAAGGCCCTCCATGAATTCAACCAGCTGGCTTCAATCATCGAAAACCACGTCCCCGATGTCCATTACCTGCCCGATGACGACCTGACCACCCTGGATTCCATCTACGTCCACGACCCTGCCCTGATCACCACCTCCGGGGCCATCCTCTGCAACATGGCCAAGCCAGCGCGCCGGGACGAACCGAAAGTCCTGGGCCAGTACCTGGAAAAACTGGGCCTGCCCATCCTGGGTGAGATTGAGCCTCCCGGCACCCTCGAAGGAGGAGACGTGGTCTGGTTCGACGATCAGACTGTCGCCGTCGGCGTGGGCTACCGCACCAACCGGGAAGGGGTTGCCCAGCTGCGGGAGCTGACCAGGGGTTTGGTGAGGGAGATAGTGGAAGTACCCCTGCCCCACTGGAACGGGCCGGAGGAGTGCCTGCACCTGGCCGCCCTGATCAGCCCCGTCGACAACGACCTGCTTGTAGTCTATTCCCGGATCATGGCCGTGCCCTTCCGCAACCTGTTAATTGAAAAAGGCTTTCAGCTGATCGACGTCCCGGATCATGAATACAACAACTTCGCCAGCAACGTCCTGGCCCTGGCCCCCCGCCGGTGCGTCATGATCGGGGGCAGCCCCCAGACCAGGGCGGCCCTGGAAGAAGCCGGCGCCGCCGTCTATGAATACCCCGGCAAGGATATCACCGTCAAGGGCGGCGGGGGTCCGACCTGCCTGACCAGGCCCCTCTACCGCAAAGACAACAGCTAAAACGCTTCCCGGCAAAAGCTATCAAAAGGGCCGGCCCCGCTTTTGGGTCCGGCCCTTTTTTAAACTTATTAGATTTAATCCGGGTTTGAAGCCCGCACAAATTACTTTTACCCGGAGTATCCACTGCACCAAAGTTTTCATAGCGGGTAGCTTAATAAAAAGAAGATCCCTCCGGGCGCTCTGGGCAACAGCGGCGTTCCTTTTACAGTTATAGCAAACGCTTCGGTAAAGCAAACCGGAACACCCCCGCACCTTCTCCCGAGAACCTTAGAACTTAAAACTTTTACCCGGCTCCAGGATCACAACCGAACTGCCGGTCTTCTTTTCGGCTTTGCGTTTAAATTCTTCGGGATCGGCTTCAATCAGCGGCCAGGTGTTGTAGTGATAGGGGATAACCACTTTGGCCTGCAAAAAGGAAGCGGCGATGGCGGCATCGTCAATGCCCATGGTGAAATTATCCCCGATCGGCAAAAGGGCCACATCTAAGGGATCGAGCTCGCCGATCAGTTTCATGTCGCTGAAAAGCCCGGTGTCGCCGGCAAAGTAAATCTTCCGGCCGTAGTAGTCGACCACAAAACCGCAGGCGTGCCCCCCTTCAATTCCGGCCCCGTGGAAAGCCACGGTCAGCTTCACCGATCCGAAGGGGTGGAGGCTGCGCCCGCCCAGGTGCTGGGCGTGGGCCTTGAGGCCGTCAGCGGCCGCCTTTTTGGCAATTTCGGAGCTGGAAACAATCATGGCCCCGCTGCGTTCGGCAATTTCGTAAGCGTCCCCCAAGTGATCCCAGTGCCCGTGCGAGATGAGAATGTAGTCGGCTTTAACCTCCTCCAGCTTCACCGGCGCCAGCGGATTTTCGCTGATATAGGGGTCAAAGAGCAGGGTTTCCTGCCCCGTTTCGGACAGCAAAAAACAGGCGTGGCCTAAAAAGGTCAGTTCAGGCATCTTGAAAACCTCCCTTGGTTTGTTTGATCGCTCTAGCGGATCATCACCTTGTGGACATACTCAGAAGTCATCAGGCGCAGGATGGATACATAATCCAGGTTGAACTCCATAATAGCGCCGACCCGGTAATCGCGGGAGCAGCTTTCGACATCTACGATCAGGTGATCGCTGCTGGCCCCGATCACCTCTGCCTGCCCGTCGCAGGGCCGGATGTGGTCGGGATCCACGTCCTGCCGGCCCACGGCCAAAAGGGCCCTTTTCCTGATCCCCCGGTCCTCGAAAACCGGCTTATTGTAAAAAGCATCAAGTCCGATTTCCCCCGTGGGCACTGAAGGCTTGCGTTTAACCTCGATTACTTCCGCCTGCATCTTAAAGATATCGCTGTGGGCGCCCGGGCAGTAGGTGCCCATGATAAATATTTCCCCCAGCCGGAGCAGGTTAATCCGGCCCGGCATGGCGCCCCGCTCGACAAGGGGATAGCTCGAGGTGCTCCCCCCGGATACAAGCTCCACCGCCAGTCTCAGCTCTTCTTCGATCTGATCGGCCAGGGCGGCCAGCCGGCCCAGGTTATCCTGATCGGGGATCACGCCCCCGAAGCAGGAGAGGTTGGTCCCGATCCCTTTAAAGCGGATCCCTTTGAGGCCCGCTATTTCCCGCAGGTAATCCAGAACTTCAGCCTCCAGGACCCCTTCCCTGATATCGCCCAGCTCCACCATCAGGATGACGCCGTGCT
>PWGD01000081.1 GCA_003554395.1 Syntrophomonadaceae bacterium | reverse complement strand
TTAAGTTTAAGCAGCCTTTTTAGCTGAAAAACTAGCAAAGCAGCTTCCTCCCTACCGCGGGTCAGTTTAGTTATGTTCCTCAAAGTAGCGCTCCGCTCCCGCATGGAAGGGAACCGGAGCTTCGGCTGCCAGTTCAACTGTGAAGTTTTGGGCGATCGGATGGATGCCGATCAGCTCATTCAACGAATCCTCGTGGAAGATTGCCTGCACCATATCATAGACCAGCTGTTCGTCCATATCTTCATGGACAAGCATCAGGTTGCCAACCGTAAGGGCAGGGACATCTTCTTCCAGGCCGTAATGGCCTTCCGGAATCGCACCCGGCGAGAAATAGGGATAGTCTGCAATAATCGCATCAAATAACTCATCGTCCATTGGTATAAAGCGAATATCTCTGGCCGCTTTGATTTCTTCTACAACCGCTGCCGGTGAAGCAAAGTTGTAGAATACGGCGTCTACTTCGCCATCCAGCAGGGCATCTCTTGCTTCAGGCTGTGAATAGTTCACGGCGTCAACTTCGTCCCTAATGCCGGCTGCCTCGAGAATGATATAGGAAGTTACCTCACAACCGCTGCCGGGGGCATCCACACTGACCCGCTTTCCGGCCAGGTCGTACATGGATTCGATATCTGATCCGGCCGGTACAAGCAGGTGCTGCTGAGCCGGATACATCGAGAACAGGGTCCTGATCGGCAGTGCGCCGTCATCCTCGAAAGCTTCTTCACCAACATAGGCGTCCCAGGCCACGTTGGCCATGGCCATGCCCATTTCTGATTCGCCGGTGGCTACCAGGCGGCAGTTTTCAACAGAAGCGCCGGTAGTTTCAGACATGGCGGTCATCCCATCAATACGGCGCTCCAAAACGTAGGCGATGCCTGCGCCAAGGGGAAAGTAGACGCCACCGGGGCTGCCTGCAGCGACAACAACGAAAAGCTCTTCATCGACAGGTTCTTCGGGTTCCTCCACAGGCTCCTCATCAACGGGCTCTTCATCTACCGGCTCCACTTCTTCTTCGGGGGCGCACCCGAAAGTTGCAAAGACCAGCGTGAAAACCAACAACACACTTAACAGGCAAACAAAAGATTTCTTCATAAATCTGACCTCCTCAGGCTTTGATTGAACTGCTTACTAATGTAACAAGATAAACCTTTCCCCCAGTCACCTCCCTTCAAAATAACGTTCTGGTTGACTTAGAGGAGCGGTGGTTCTAATCATTGGGCAGGAGTATTTTTTAGTTGTAAGATTGAAGCTGGATTTTAATTTCGTTTAGTAGAGTTTCTATCGGTTATTTATAAATTCGGGCTTGTAAAAAGCCTCGAAACCTTGAAACCTCCCTCCCGGTAGCTCAGAAAAAAATATTAACCTCCTTAAGAATTGCGGGGTTACTTGTTATAAGAACTGATCAGGGAAATAGCTGAACATTTAGGATAGTTTTCAAATTCAATTAGATAATACTTCTATGTAAATTGAGAATATCCTTTTTTAAAAACAAAAACAATAATAATTCATATTAATTTAATAAATTATTTGGTTCAGGCCGGTTCTATTAAATACCGGCAAGGCTTTGCCGTTAAATAATAAGAGAGGGGGAAGCGAAAGCTAATATCTATCCGGGATTTGACCCCTGTTTGAAAACTTTGATAGTATTAACAAGAGTGGACTTACAAATTGGCCCTGGAGGGCTTCGCGAGGGGATGCAGTATGGGAAATTCAAGGATTAAGTCTTTTATTAGACAGATAGAGTTATTTAAGTCTTTAAATGATGATGAGCTGTCGGATCTCGCTCGAAACGTGAAAGAGCGCCGCTACAGGGCGGGCGAGTGTTTATTTACCGAATTCAGCCAGAGGAACGAGCTGTTCCTGGTTTATGATGGCGAACTGGAGCTTTTAAAAAGCACGCCTTTTGGTGGCGAAAAGCGGCTAATAATTTTTAGCAAGTACGATTTTCTCGGTGAAGGTGCTTTACTGGATGATTCCCCTCATTCAACTTCTGCCAGGGCCAGTGTAGATTCAACTGTTATAGTCCTGACAAAAGAAAATTTCAACAGGATCAGTGACAGTAGGGCTGATCTGGCCCGGAAAGTATTGGCCCAGGTGGCCCGGGTTATATCCCGGCGGATGAGGCAGGCCAATACCAGGGTAGTTAACATCGCCTCCCAGTATCAGTCCGGAAGGACCCGCACTGAAAGTGATTTGCTTGGCAGCCGGGAAGTGCCTTACGAATTTTATTATGGGATCCAGACCATGCGGGCCCTGGAAAATTTCAATATTAGCGGCATTCCTCTTCATTTTTTCCCTGTTTTAACCGAGGCGCTGGCTGCTGTTAAAATGGCCGCGGCCAGAGCCAATTACGATCTGGGGCTTCTTCCGCAACCGGTAGCCGAAGCAATAATTCAGGCCTGTACAGATATTATTAAAGGCAAAGCCCACTCTCATTTTGTTGTTGATATGATCCAAGGCGGAGCCGGCACCTCGACCAATATGAATGCCAATGAAGTAATAGCCAACCGGGCTTTGGAAATCATGGGCTTTGAAAGAGGCGAATACAAGCACTGTCATCCCAATAACCATGTTAACCTGTCTCAGTCTACTAACGATGTTTACCCGACAGCGGTCAAAATTGCCCTGGTTAATTCGAACCGGGAATTGACTAGAGACCTGGGTTCTCTGGTCGACTCATTCAGGGCCAAAGGGCTTGAATTTAAGGATGTTATAAAAGTGGGAAGGACTCAGCTGCAAGACGCGGTTCCGATAACCCTTGGCCAGGAATTCGAAGCCTATGCGGTAACCCTGGAAGAGGAGATCGAGCGGCTTGATCAGAATGCCAGGCTCTTCCTTGAAGTAAATATGGGCGCGACCGCGATTGGAACGGGCATTAACACCGATCCTGATTACAGCGAAAAATGTGTCGGTTATTTGAGGGAT
>PWGD01000149.1 GCA_003554395.1 Syntrophomonadaceae bacterium | reverse complement strand
GGAAACTATTTTCAAGAACCGTCCCCAAACATACCGGGACGGTTCTTTTAGGGTTCAATCGGAAGTTTTGCGCTGATATAGCCCAACGTTTATGCTTAACAGCAAGCGAATGTTTGCTATCATGAAGCAGTTTCGTTCTTCTTTTTGCCTGGCCCGCAAAACACTGCCAGGGGGAAACTGTCAAGAGGACGTGTCAGGGGGACGGGGTTGTTGACAACATTTATTTCTCAACTTCTTTTATCGCCCCAGCTGAACCAAACTGATTGAAGTCGGTGGCCTGACTTAAATAAGGGTCGCTAAATTGAAAAAAACTTTCATTTATCAACTTCTCTTACTATCTACAGAAACTTAAAAAGAATGACAATATATCACAAATAGTATTTAGATGTCATGATATAATATTTCTTAAAAATAAAAAGATTAAAAGTTGACAATACGGGCAGTAAATTATTATAATTTCAAAAAGGCTACTAAAAGGATAAAAGAGGGCAATTCAAATTTTCTAAACCGGTTAAACTATAATATGGAAAACTAAAAGGGTTAATACTGACAATCTTCATTTAAGCTGTGCCTGAGAACAGTTACCTCAAATATTTAAATTATTGGTTAAAAAACACTAGATTTCCTTAATAATAAGAAGGGTTTACTGTTGAGATGTAGAACTTACAATATTTATTAGGCATATCCATATTAATAAAAGGTGGTGTTGTTATAGTAAATACTGTCCAGTTTTCCGTAAATATTAGCACTTAAAATGAAGAGGAGGATTGTAAATGCTTGGAGATCGTGAACATTGGACTAACAGGCTTGGTTTTATCCTTGCTGCTGCCGGATCAGCCGTAGGTCTTGGTAATATCTGGCGTTTTCCGTATGTTACTGGAGTAAATGGTGGAGCAGCTTTTATAGTCATTTATTTAATTACAATTATTATAATTGGTTATCCCATGATGGTAACGGAAATGGCTTTGGGGAAAAAGACTCAGAAGAACCCTGTGGGCGCTTTTAAGGCTATGGCTCCTAATTCCCCCTGGTGGTTGGTTGGGGCCCTGGGTGTTTTCACCGGCTTCGTAATCCTTTCTTACTATTCAGTAGTGGCCGGTTGGTCCCTGGCCTATATTTTCCGGGCCTTAGCAGGTTTTGCCCCCGATATGGACTTTGTCAGCATATTTTACACTACGATTGGCGTTGATATTGGAGAAGGCCCCAATATTATTTCCCCGCTGATCTGGCATCTGATCTTTATGGCCCTCACGGTCGGAATTATTGCCGCCGGAGTGGTTAAAGGGATTCAGCGCTGGGTCAAGATCCTGATGCCGATTCTTTTAATCTTATTGTTAATCCTGGTTGTCAGGGCGGTTACCCTGCCCGGTGCCTCTGCAGGACTCGCTTTTTACTTAAGCCCTGACTTTTCAGAAGTTACCGGTCGAACCTTCCTCGACGCCATCGCTCAGAGCTTCTTTACCCTGAGTCTTGGTATGGGTGCAATCCTCACCTATGGTAGTTACCTGAGTAAGGAGACCACTATCGGGGATAACGGTGGCTGGGTGGTCGGTCTCGACACCGGTATCGCCATTATCGCCGGTTTCGCTATTTTCCCGGCCGTTTTTGCCCTGGGCATGGAGCCTGGAGCTGGTCCGGGTCTGACATTCATCACTCTGCCCGCAGTGTTTGCTGAGCTGCCTGGCGGCACCTTTTTCGGTTTCCTATTCTTCTTGCTCCTTTCTATCGCTGCTTTGACCTCTGCTATTTCTCTGCTTGAGGTGGTTACGGCCTGGCTGGTAGACGAAAAAGGTTGGGCCCGTTCCAGGGCAGCTATCCTGATGGGAGTAATTATATTCCTGGTCGGCATTCCGCCGTCGCTCGGATATAACGTGTTAGGCGGTTTCAGCTTCCTGGGAATGGATGTGCTCGACACTTATGACTGGTTTGCCAACGCCCTCTTCCTGCCCATCGGCGGTTTGCTGACTGCCATCTTTGTTGGATATGTATGGCAGGCCAAGAAAGCCCAGGAATTCGCCAATGATCCGCCAGGCAGTATTCGTATCGGCGATTGGTATGGATTCCTGATTAAGTACATTGTCCCGCTGGCCATTATCGTTGTTTTGATCGCCGGTTTAATCGATACCTTTGGCGGTTAAACGGCCCTGTAGTCTAAGGAAAGATATAAAAGCAGCACTAAAGCCCGGTTGTAGTCAAAAACCGGGCTTTTCATTTCTTATAATTTTGATATCCCCAATTGGCCATATTTCTAAAAATCTTATTACCAATCCACGAGAAGCAAGTTCTCTTTGAGTCGCCACTACATATTCCAGTCCGCATTAAACTATAAACAAGAACCTAAATTGATATTTATGTAAAGCCTGATGGAGCTTAAACGGGAACTTCTTTAGGCGCTTTTCTGCCGGTGTATATATTGCGGATAGTTACTGATATTAAAACTACGGCGCCGCCGACAACAGCCCATGAACCGGGAACCTCACCGATAATCAGGAAAACCCAGACCGGGTTAAGCAGGGGTTCAATAGTCTGGATCAAAACTGCATCGATAGCGGTGACGTATTTAATTGCTGTCGAATAGAGCAGAAACGGCAGCCCCAACTGGATGATGCCCAGGTAGGAAAGGGGCAGGAGGTTTACCCCTGTTGGCGGTTCCTGGATAATAAAGGGCAGGCATACTACAAAGGTAATTATATTGCCCAGGATTACAGTTTCCACGGGAGAGCCGCTTTTTTGCATTCGCATAAAAATAATTAAAAAGGCAAAAAAAATGGCGCTTAATATAGCGATAAAGTTGCCCCACAGGCCATCAATGGTTAACTCATCCAAAAAAAAGAGAGCCATGCCGCCAATAACGATAAAGATTACCCCCCAATCGAAGCGTGATGTTTTCTCGTTTAACAGCCACAGGCCAAAAAGGGCGGTAAAAAT
>PWGD01000063.1 GCA_003554395.1 Syntrophomonadaceae bacterium | reverse complement strand
GGCAGCCAGAAATAGAGGATCAGGGGCAGTAAAATGATGGTGATAATGGTAATGCCCAGGCCGGCTTTGGCCATCTGTTCGATAGAAATGTAGCCGCTGCCGAAAACCACAGCATTCGGCGGGGTGGCGACAGGAAGGATAAAAGCGAAAGAGGCCGCCACGGTAGCTACGATCATAAAACCCAGGGGTTGGACGGCCATTGCTCCGGCCATGGCGATCATTACCGGCAGCATCATAGAAACAGTCCCGGTATTGGAGGTTATATTGGACATGAAAACGACCAGGGCAAATATGCCGAAAATGACCAGCAGGAGCGGAGTATGCTGAAGCACTGCCAGCTGATCGCCCAACCATTCGGTCAGGCCGGATTCAGTAAACCCGGTGGCAATGGCAATACCGCCACCGAAAAGGAGCAGGATGCCCCAGGGTATTTTGACGGCCGTCTCCCAGTCCAGCAGGAAAATTCCCCTTTTTAAATCTGAAGGGAGGAAGAACAGGATCAGGGCGCCAATCACGGCAATCATGGGGTCATTTAAAGCAGGGACAAGATCTTCCAGCAGCAGGCTCCTGCTGATCCAGCCCAGGGCGACCAGTGAGAAAACCACCAGGACCATTTTTTCTTCCTTTTTCATAGGCCCCAGCTGTTTTATTTCCTGTTCAATTACTTCTTTTCCCGTTTTGAGCCCTTTGATGCGGTCCAGTTTAAAAATTTTGATCAGGTAAAACCAGCTTACAACGATAAAAACCAGGGCCAGGGGTAGGCCAAAGATCATCCAATCCAGGAAGGATATGCTTTTGTTCAGGGTTGCTTTCGCCACCGAAGCAAAAATGGCGTTGGGCGGGGTGCCGATCAATGTGGCCATGCCCCCAACAGAGGCGGAATAAGCGATGCCCAGCATCAGGGCGGTGCCAAAAGAAAACTTGCCGGCTTCCACTTCGATATCCAGGTTTTGTTCCTTGATCAGGCGGGCCAACTGCAGAATAACCGCCAGCCCGACCGGCATCAGCATCATAGAAGTGGCCGTATTGCTGATCCACATGGATAGGAATCCGGTAGCCACCATGAAGCCAAAAATGAGCCGGTTAGGCTGTGGCCCCATCGCTTTTACGATGGCCAGGGCCATCCTGCGGTGCAGATTCCAGCGCTGCATGGCCGCCGCCAGCATAAAACCGCCCAGGAACAGAAAAACAATCGAATCGGCATAGCCGGTGGCAGTTTTCCCAAATTCCATGGTCCCGGTTAAAGGAAACAGGATCAGCGGCAGGATAGAGGTGGCCGGGATGGGCACGGCTTCAGTTAGCCACCAGATCGCTATCCAGCCCGTGGAAGCCAGGGCGCTTCTCATGGCGAAGGTAAAGGCTTCGGTTACCGGTATAAAAATCAGGCACAGCAGGAAAAAGAGGGGACCGGCCACCAGCCCAAATTTTTTGCGCAGCGGGTAGGTCTGCTCTTCACCTCTGCCGATTACTTCTTCTTCTAACTTGTCGTCATTTTGCATCCTGGATCCATCATCTTCCATTACCTTATTAGCTCGCTTTATCCTAAAAGTTGTGGGTTTGAAGCCCAGATTATTTTATCATAAAAAAACCAGGCTTAAAATAGAGGCCCGGTGAAGACGGGTTTAATCTGTGGTTTGTTACCCCGGTCAGTATCTTAATATGTTATGTCGGCTATTGAGAATAAGGTGTTTTCACATTTACCGGACCGGGCTCCTGCTGCAGTTTCAAGAACAAGGAAACTACCGCCCCCAGCAGCGCTCCAAAAGCGGCAATCAGGAAGGCCAGGGAAAATGATGTGGTCAGGTCGGCCAGGTAACCGGCGATGGCCGGCCCCAGGGCCTGCCCGATGCCAAAAATTAGGGTGACCAGGCCCAGGCCTGCCGGTGCGAGCCTACTTCCCAGGTGATCGCCCACGCTGGCGGCCATGACCCCGGGAATGCTCCAGGCAGTGAGCCCGAAAAGGATGGAGGAGATCAGGTAACCGCTGAGATCAAAAGTGCGGGAAAAAATTAGAAAGGAAATAAACTGGAGGGTAAATATGGCTACAAAGCCGGCCCGACGGCCGAAATGATCTGAAAACATGCCCCACAAGAGGCCGCTGAAAATACTGAGCCCCCCGATCAGCGCCCATAAACCGCCGGCAGTAGTTTCCAGCATCCCCCTTTCATCAACCAAAAAAGAAGCGAAAAAGGTGGAATAAATAATGTAAGAAAATCCAAAAAGAAAATAGATCACAGCCATGTGCCAGATCGTCCTGGAGCCAAAAACGAGAGACCACTGCAATGAAGAGGCTTTACCGCTGCCTTCGGGTTCCATTTCGCCGCCGACCAGGGGCAGGCCCAGCTGACTGGGTCTGTTGATTAAAAACCTGTAGGCCAGGATGGCAATCAGTAAAACCAGGCCGCCGAGCAGGTACCAGCTGACCCGCCAGCCAAATTCGCCGTAGTGGCCAAAGACCCGGGGGAGGATAATGCCGACCAGAACCAGGCCAATCCCGCTTCCCCCCGACATCAGGCCGGTGGCCATGCCTCTTTTACGCGGAGAAAACCAGGAAGAGGCCAGACCCATCATAGGGACGTTACTGCCCCCGCTGCCCAGGCCGGTGATCAGGCGCATCACGAAGGCCAGGGCAAAACCCTGGACGAAACCGGTTCCTACCATGGCCAGGGCGACCACGAAAAGGGAACAGGTAATAACAACTTTCGGGCCATACCTGCTGGCCAGGATTCCTCCCAGGAGGGAAAAAATCAGGTAACCGGTCAGGTTGCCCGTGGCCAAAAGGCCCATTTCGGTGGAGCTCAGTTCCAGGCTGCGCTGCATGACCGGGAGGATCATGGTATAGCCGAAACGGGCAAAACCAAGGGAACCGACCACGATTATAGTCCCGATGCTGATGATAATGTAACCGTAATGAAGTCCCGGCTTTCCTTCCCTGGAAAACAATCGGCCTATCACCATGATCACCTTTTTCTTAAATTTTTTAGAGGCCGGTAAGGCGGGTCTGGATGATCAAAACTGCTTATATCGCCGGCTTGGCCGGGGTGATTTCTTGGCGGTTCGTTTCTTAACCGCCGGCCATGAAAATTAAAAACACCAGTTCATCGCCATCTTTGAGTTTAACATCCTTGTCTTCCGGCCAGGAAAGGCGGTTGCCGTTGTGAAAGATCTGGTAGGCAAAATCGATCGACCCGTCGGAGTAAAACATTTCGTCTTTCAGGCCGGGATACTGCCTGATAAGCTCATTGATCGCTTTTTCAAATGTGTTGAAAGACTTGTCAAGGGCAGCTTTTGGCGTGCCGGTGACATCTTTCAAAGCTGACTTAAATTCTACCTTGATTGCCACTGCTAGCGCTCCCGTGATCCAGCCTGCTTAAGCGGCTCCTGGCCGTCCGGACTCAGGCTTTAAGGTTTAAAATTTAGGTTACCGAGGGTCCGGTAAAGAAAGGTTTTTCAGTAACATCTTCCCGGTCTTCGAATACCAGGGCCCCCGTGGGACAGGCTTCGACGCATACCGGCCCATCCAGCTCTTTGCACTGGTCGCATTTAACGGCCATTTGCCGGACCAGGTTTCTTTTCATGCTGCCGTAGGGGCAGACCATCACACACATCCAGCACCCCACACAGCGGTCGTCGTTGGTGACAATCCCTGTTTCTTCGTCCTTTTCAATACAGCCGACCATACAGGCATCGAGACAGGGAGGATCTTCACAGTGACGGCACAACTCCTGGTATTCGTAGCGCTCAAATAAATTCTGACGGATGTTGATCCGCCCCAGGCGCGGGTTGGCTTCCCCTTCGTGGGTCAGGGCGCAGGCGTTGGCGCAGATCCGGCACCCGATACACAGCGCCGGCCGGCAGTAGATTTGTTTTTGTTTTACGGCCATATTATCAATCCCCCTATTTATCGGTCAGATCCCTGAGACGGTTTAATTCTTCGATTCTTTCCCGGGGAAGCATCCCGTCGCGATCCCACCCGGCCAGATCATAATATTCATCAAGCATTTTATTAAAACCTTCCCGGTCGATATGGCTTCCCTTGGCCCGGGCGCTGGGCATGGGTTCATCAAAGTAACGGGCCGGCAGGGTATCGTCTTTTCTGGTAATGCCTTTTTCCTGGTAATTGATCAGCCTTTCCTGGTCTAGGACTCTGCGTCCAACCCTTTTTAATTCATCCTTGCTAAGCTCCAGCCCGGTGGCCAGCCTGGTCAGTTCGCTGAAATGATCGTAGTTCAAATTCCGCGGGCTGTTGAAACCGTGACAGACAAACTTGCAGATGCCCATGCAGTCGACAACGGCATAAATGGTTTCGCTGAAATGGACCACCGTGCTCTTGGATTCATAGGAGGTTGGGTTTGGATCGACCGGTTCTCCGTAAAGCTGAGTGGTAAATGAAACGGGCAGATCCAGGATTTCCAGGGTAGGCCTGCTCCTGAGGTGGTCGGCGCCGCGGGAAGAAGTGGCAATTCCCAGGGCGAAGCCTTTCAGGTAGCGCACATCATGGGGATCGGACTGGGGCAGGCCCTTGATGGCGATCAGGAAGTCGGCTGTTTCCGGGCCAAATTTTTGGACCAGCCTGCTCCCTTCGGCCAGGGTGTCGCCCAGGCCTTTCCGGTAGGCGATATCATAGATTAATTTTTTGGCCATCTCGTAATCGCCAAAGCGAAGGATGCGGCCTGCAGTTTCTTCGTTCAGGTAACCCTTCTCGAACAGTTCAATGGCCCAGGCGATGTAAGTCCCGGTAGAGGAGACATCCAGGCCCAGGTCGTTAACAATATTGTTCAGGTCGATCATCTTGGCGGTGTCGGCGACGCCGATGTTTGCTCCCAGAAGCACTTCCGTAGTATACTCGGGGCCTTCCCCGCCTAAAGTATTGCGGTGCCGGCAGTGGACCACGCAGCCGTAACAGCCGATCATTTTTTCAACATGCTTGTGGACTTCTTCGGCGTTGAGAGAGTCAAAAAACACAGTTTGCTGGCTGTTATGGGTCCGGATGGCGCCCAGGTAGTTGCTGACGTCGTAAAGCAGGGGAGTTCCCACCCGGCCCAGGACATTTATAACTTTGGATTCTTTTAGATAGTCCCTCAGTTCTAAATATTTATCAATCATGCCCTGGGGATCAGCTACAGGCAGCCCCCGGTTGCCCCTGGCCACAACAGCCTTCAGGTTTTTTGAGCCCCAGACCGCCCCGGTGCCGCAGCGTCCGGCGGCGTTTTTTACGCCGTAGCGGGTGCAGGCAAAGCGGACCATGTTTTCACCGGCCGGACCAATCGACTGTACTTCAACGTCGGAACCCAGGTCATAATGGAACTTGGCCTCGGTTTCACTGCAAAGCAGGCCCCAGTAATCTGAAGCATCGCGGATTTCGATTTTTCCGTCCTCCAGGTACAGGTAGACCGGGCTTTCTGCCTTACCGAGGATGATCAACCGGTCAATCCCGGCAAACCGCATCTCCGGACCCAGGAAGCCTCCGATGTTGGAATCGCCGATGATCCCTGATTCGGGCGATTTACAGGTGACGCTGTGCCGCCCGGTATTGGGAGCCAGGGTTCCGGTTAAAATACCGGTGCCCAAAATTAAGACGTTATCTGGCGATAACGGGTCGGCCTGCGGTTTTAAATACTTGTACAGGTAATACATGTTCAGTCCCCGGCCGCCGACGAAGTTTCTGATAATTTCCTCCGGAGTCTCCACGAAATCTACAGTCCGGTCAGTAAGGTTTACAATTGCATTGACGCATAGCGGTCTTGTTTCTTCCACTGTAATCACCTCTCTAAAGGTCCGGTCCTTTAACGCCAGGCCCTTTTATCCAGCTCTCTTTCTGTCCAGCTTTTCTCGTTAAAACTTTTTTCGTAACGCCTCGTTGAAGAGTGCGTTTCAGGCCACTCGATGGCGATACCTTCCACGTCGGCTTCTCTTTTTTTGCGCAGGTAGTCGTAAAGCTGGTATTTTTCCTCCAGGATGGAATCCTTGATGATGCCGACCAAACTCTGTTCCCTGATCAGGTCGTTGATTGCGCCTGCATAACTGATATCCCCGATCAAAACGGCCCCTTTCAAGCGGTTGTCCTTAAAGACCAGTTTTTGATAAATATTATTTTTTTCGCTAATTCTTACTTTAACTTCGGCTCCTTCTATACCTTCAGCCTCCGGATCGAACAGACCCATGGAGATCAACGGAACATCATAGAAAGAGACCGAATTCATGCCTACCGATCCCGGGTAGCGCTGCATTTCGCCCGCCATGCATAAACCGGCATAGCGGCCCTGCTCGTAGGCATTAGGCCAATTGGCATTGACCATTCCGGTTGCCCTGGGAATATCGAAAGTTTCGGCAACATCGCCGGCGGCAAAAATATTGGAAAAGGAAGTTTGGAAGTAGGGGTTAACCACAATGCCCATGTTCACTTCAATCAGCGTGTTTTCGGCCAGGGTGGTATTGGGAGCAACTCCCGTGGCAATAATTACCACACTGCAGTCAATCTTTTCCCCGTTTTTAAGGATAATCCCTTTTACCCCTTCTTCTGCGGTCCCGGTTATTTCCTGAACAGCGCAGTTGGTTATAACTTTAATGCCGCCTTCTTCCAATTGTTTGCGAACCATTTCCGAACCTTTTTGGTCAAGGACCCTGCTGGCAATTCGAGGCAGCAGCTCGACGAGGGTTACTTCGGCCCCGGCTTCCTGGAGGCCGTAGGCGGCCCTGAGGCCGATCAAACCGGCGCCGATGACCACGGCCCGTTTTCCTTTTTGGAGGCGAGCTATTATTTGCCTGGTATCTTCGTAAGTTTGGAAAATGCCGACCCCTTCGAAATCCCCGCAACCGGCAATGGGAGGAACATTGACCTTGGATCCGGTGCTTAATAGCAGGCGGTCATATTTGATTATGGTCCCGTCTTCAAGGCAGACCTGCTCGGCTAGAGTGTCTAAATCTGTCACCGTTTTACCAAGCAGTGTCTTTACCCGGTGTTTTTGATAGAAATCTTCCGGACGGTATGGCATGCGGTCTTCTGTTACATCCCCGGCCAGGTAATGTGCTATCAGCGGCCTGGAATAAACGTGTTCTTTTTCATTGCTCACTATGGTCAGGTTGCCGGTTTGATCAATCCGGCGGATTGATTCAATTGCTCCCACCGCGGCAGCGCTGTTTCCTATAATAAGATATTCCACTCCTGTTTGCCTCCCCCGTTTCTGTCTTCTTCCGGTTTATTATATTTTAATTTTAAAAGTAGGGAAGAAGAACCTCCCTCCCTGCCCTAACCTGAAAGCCGGGAGGGAGCGTCTTTACTTCGGGAGTTTTTAATCTCCCGTTAGAGTTTTTTGCCGGTTGGATTAGCCCGGCACCCGGTCAATTTAAACCATGGCTTAAAAATCAGGTTCTAAAATGACGCGCTTCATCAATTTGCCGGCATGTGATTCTTCGAAAGATTTTTCGATATGGCTCATAGGCCTCACTTCTACAAATGGATCGATTTTTATTTTATCATCCATGACCATCTGCAGGACTTCCTTATAGTAGCGGGGCAGGCAGCCCCAGGTTCCGATAATCTCCGCATCGAAAGCCATCAGGCGGGAAAGCATATATTCCACTTTTTGCATTCCGAAACCGACAACCACCAGCTTGCCGGTGAAAGACAGCAGTTCCAAGCCGATTTCCTGGCCTATCTTGGAGCCGGAACACTCGAATATTTTCCACCCGTGTCCGGGCAGGCCGTTTTCTTTGCAGTAACCCTTGTAGGTATTGCGGACATCTTTTACTCCCTGGTCAAGGGTGCTGATGGTATGGGTGGCGCCGTAGTCCAGGGAACGCTCCAGTTTTTCCTTGCTCCTGGCAATGGCGATAACCGCTTCCGCCCCCAGGGCCCTGGCGATCTGGGTCATGTATACACCGATGCCCCCGGTAGCGCCGATAACAACCACCCGGTCTCCGGGCTGGATATCGCCCCTTTTGGCGGCCTGGTACGGAGATGTGATGGCATCGGCCACTACGGAAAGGTATTCCAGGGGCATTCCTTTACGGTCTTCTATGACACAGAGATCTTCTGAAGGGACCGGAATGTGGCTGGAAAAACCGCCGTAAATACCCATACTATTGCCGGGCATTTTTTGTTTAAGGCAGCGGTTTCCTCTGCCGGCAGCGCAAATATCGCACTTATTACAGGGCATTACCGCTGGGATAATTACTTCTTTTCCAATTAAATGCTCATCTCCGGCCACAACTTTTCCGCTAATCTCATGACCCAGGGTCAGAGGTGGATCGTTGACCGTGGGCACGCCATCGTAAAAATAACCGACATCAGTATGGCAAACTCCGCATCCGGCTACCTCTACCAGGACTTCGCCGGGCTGCAGTTCCGGAACTTCGATACTGGTCTTTTCCAGTTTTCCGGGTTCTTTCATCTGCCAGGTTTCAATTTTTGCCGGTACGCTCATGAGGTAAAACCTCCTTTGGCAATATTATTTTCCTTTCCAGACCGGTTTACGTTTTTCCATGAAGGCCTGCAGCCCCTCAACGGCATCTTCAGTTTTCATGACTTGATCGAGGTAGATTCGATCTATGGCTCTGAGGCCTGCTTTGAAGTCTTTGCCCAGGCCGGCCAGGGCGGCTTTTTTGGTCAGCGCCAGAACGGGCGGGCTTAACCGGGTGAAACGCTTCAGAAAATCTTTGGCTTCAGCCTGGAAACTATCGGCGGGAACCACCTTGTTTACCAGGCCCATCTGTTCGCCCCGCGCCGCCTCGAAAGTATCACCGCTTAAAAGTATTTCCATGGCCAGGGGCCATGAAGTGAGCCTGGGTAGGACGTAACAGGCAATCGGCGGGAAAACCCCGACCTGTATTTCCGGTTGGCCCAGCTTGGCTTTTTCAGAGGCCACCACCAGGTCGCAGAACAGGACAATTTCGTATCCACCACCGAGCGCTGCCCCGTTAACCAGGGCGGCGATTGGTTTTTCAATGTCGGCCATGGCCAGGAAAAGGCGGTCGAAAACGTCAATCATAGCATCGACCTTTTCCGGAGTATGATCGGCAATGTCGACGCCGGCAGAAAAAGCCTTGCCTTCACCGGTAATGGCAACCACGGGGTCGGGTTGTTTTCCGGCCCACTGCAGGGCCAGGATTAATTCTTCCATCATCTCAATGTTTAAAACATTGAGTGGGGGATGGTTTAAAGTAATGGTTGCCACTCCGTCTTCGCTTGAAGTTTGCATATACTTGTAAGCCAAAAATATTCACCTCTTTTTGCCTGCTTCAGGATGGAGTCAATGAAGGCCGGTGGCCCCGGGCAAGGCGGCAGTGAGCCGCTTTGAATACTGCTTTGACAGGGGCCACCGGCTGTTCTAGGCAGGGTTGCAGTTACAACTGCAGCAGGCTTTTACTCAAGCCGATCTGCCATGACCGCATCGATCAGATCCTGGTCGAAAGGCTTGGCTTCTGCAAGAAGCTGGCGGTACTTGATGAAATCAATGGTATCCTTGCCGGTCAGTTTCTTGGTGTTAAAGGCGTTAAAGCCCAGGTATGCTTCAGTCTGCATGTTGGCGGACAGCCAGTGGCGGCTGGGAAGCTTGGCCTGATCCCAGAAAAACTTCTTCTTCTGGCGGACACCGTCAATGGACATCATCAGGCAGTTGGGGAATAAATTGCTCAGGGTCCAGATCACTTTATCTATTTCTTGATCCAGCATTGTGAAGTCTGTTTCGCCGGACTTGAGCATTTCTTTGCCCTTTTGCTTTTGTTCTCCTTTAGCCATTTCGCCGTAGACAATTTCGCCGTCTTCTATATATTTATCGGTGACAATCAGGGGGTTGCGGACAAATTCTCCGTTAATTTTGAGCACCGGCACAGCCTTGGAAATCAGGCCAACCCGCTGCATCTTATAGGCACTCCACATCTCGCAGGAAATACAGCTCCACATGGCCTGTTCCATGGTCAGGTAAACGGGGAGAAAGTCGGTAGAGCCGCCTACCGGGGCCGAACCGTGCCTGGGGCCGGCCTGCCCGAAAACAGCTAAGTCGGAAGATAAAGTAAGGTCGCAGGCCATTCCGATTTCCTGTCCTCCGGCCACCCGCATTCCGTTAACGCGGCAGATAACCGGCTTTTTGCACATCAGGATCGAATCGACCATGCCGTTGAAAAGGTCCATGTAGGCGCCGTATTCGCTGGGGTTGCCGCTGTAGTATTCGGCATATTCCTTGGTATTGCCGCCTGTGCAGAAGGCCCTGTCTTCAGCGCCGGTAAAAATTACGGCCACCACGGAGCGATCCATGGAAGCCTTGTGCATTCCGGCAATAACCCCTTTTACCATTTCGGTGGTATAGGAGTTGTACTGCCTGGGATTGTTCAGCGTGACCCAGGCTGTGTTAAGGCCTTCCACCTGCTTTCCTTCGGGATCAAGGACCGGTTTTATTTCAAATTTGATGCAGGGAGGTTCCGTCCCAAAATAATCATCGCCATAAAGCTGATGATCGACTATCCCCTCCTGGCGGGGCCATTTGTTCAAATCCATGCTAATCCTCCTTTTTAATGGTATCATTAAGTCCTTAATCTAAACCTGGTGTCAGATTCAGATGGTGATCATTTTTCGTGTTTATCCACCTCCCTGGTTCAAGCCTGGGCATTGTATTTTAAATCTATTGCTGCCAACCAAGTTTAAGAAGCCGGTTCGAATTGATAGCTGATCTGTCCGTCGGGCAGGGTAAGGGGTTTCAGCGCCACTTCCATACCGGCGGAAAGATCATCCTCCGTATAACCTTCTTTAAAACGGCCAAAGACCTTGATGTTGTCAAATTCCGCCACCGCCAGGACGTAAGGGACATCATTTTCAAAACCGGTTGGGGCAAAATAGGACCTGGTAAAGCTGACCAGTTTGCCCCTGGGATCAACCTTGACCCAGTCCATGGCACTGCTCAAGCAGGAACAGCAATCTGCCCGGGGAGGGAAAAAGATGAGCCCGCAGTCGCCGCACCGGGTGGCATAGAGGTCTCCCTTTTCCAAAAAATCGACAAAGTCTGCCGTTTTTGACTGAGCAGTAAAACTCAATCTTCCAAAACGTTCAAAACCCATTTTGCTCTCCTCCTCCGGCCACCATCGGCCCCGTTCACAGTATTGAACATTGCTTATTTACCTGGCAGCGGGGACTTAAGTGCAGTGGTCTGGTCTCCGCCTGCTTATCGTCGGCAAGGTGGATTGACAGTAGCGTCTGAATTATATATTTCTTCGAAATACTGCAAATACCTTTTTATTTTTCCCTTTTAGCTTAATGAAAGATTCACTTGAAAAAAATCCCTTAAAAGCATGGAATCAAGGTTAAAATAGGGTGAAAACAGGGCTAACCCCTTAGGTTGAGCACCTTTAAATCAGGTCCGGTGGTCAATGACCCGGACCGCTTTCCCTTCGAAGCGGGGCAGGCTGCCGATCGGTTTTATTTCAATCTCGCATTTTTTGGCCAGGTTCTGGTGGAGTTCTTTTTCCAGGGCTGCTATGAAATGCTCGTCAACATCGGTCCAGGTGGCAGGTTCAATTTCAATTTTCATAGTGTGGAGGCCCTTTTTCTCTCCGACTATTATTTGCCAGTTTTCACTGAGCTCAGAATGGTTAAGCAGGATGTATTCCACCTGGCAGGGGAATATATTGGTCCCGCCGACCAGGATCATGTCATCGAGACGGCCCAGGAAGGTAGTGATGCGGGGATGAGTTCGCCTGCAGTAGCACTGCTCGAAGCTGGCAATGACGTGGTCTCCGGTGCGGTAACGCAACAGAGGCATAATTTCAAAGCTGAGATTGCTGATAACCAGTTCGCCCGGCTCTCCCTTTTGGGCCGGTTCCATGGTTTCAGGGTCCAGGATTTCAACCAGGTAATGATCGCCCCAGATGTGAATGCCGTTTTCATAGTCGCAGTCCATGGCCAGTGGGCCGCCCATTTCGGTAAGGCCGTAACAGCGCCTCATGCCGCCCCCGTGGGCTTTGTAACCGAGGCGCTCGTTGATCCTTTCCCTCAATTCGTCCGAACAGGGTTCACCGCCGTGAAAGCCGAGGCGCAGTTTAAGGTCTTTCACCGGGTCGATGCCTTTCTCCGAGGCAAATTCGGCTATATATACAGCGTAGGAAGGGGTGCCGGTAAAGACGGTGGTTCCCCAGTCCCGCATCAGGCGCAGCTGCCTTTCCGTGCCGCCCGCCCCGGTGGGGATGATTTTAGCCCCTACCGTTTCCAGTCCGTAATGAAAACCAAAGCCGCCCGTAAAGAGGCCGTAACCGTGGGATTGCTGAATAATATCGCTTTTCTTCAAGCCCCCGGCCACAAAATTTCGAGCCATGCAGGAGGTCCAGACATCGAGATCGTTTTGGCTGTAAATCATGGGAGTGGGCACCCCCGTGGTGCCGGAAGTCATATGGATTCGCACTGCATCTTCCCAATTGCCGGATACCAGCCCGGTGGGGTAATTATCCCTCAGGTCGCTTTTAGACATGAAAGGAACTTTTTTGATATCATCCCAGCTTTTAATATCTTCAGGCAGCAAACCTTTTTCGTCGAACCTGTTTTTAATAAAAGGATTTTTATAAACTCTCCGGGCCTGTTTTTTAAATTTTTCGAGCTGAATTTCCTCCATTTCATCCCGGGACATGGTTTCCTGCTTCTCGTCATAAAATGCCATTTTACTTTATTCCTCCTTACGGGTCATTTTGGATAACCCCGCTTTTTGGTAAATATAACAGTCCCACCGGCCGGCGTTTTTCCAGGTTTACTTTTATATGATTGCCACAAATTTGATGACCAGTTGATACCCCCTTAATATTTTTTGAGAAAAATTTCAGGAAGGGAAGATCAAAAGTACTTCTTATAAATTAAATATTATAAAATTTTATTATATTTTACCATCACCTAAAAGAGGTATTTTTTTTGCAGGAGTGTGATAAATGGGCTACCTCTGCTTAATGGTTCCTTTTAGGAAGGGATACATTCAATAATGAAGAATAATTAATATTAATATACGATAGAAATTTTTCACACATCTACCGGCCGTATCAATCAAAAAAATTACTATTGGGAGTGGGGATAAGATGACCGTAAGCAAGTGGATGCATGTTGGGGCCGTTCTAAAAAACAATGCTTTTAACTATCCCGATCACCTGGGCTGCCAGGATAAAAACAAGAGTTTTACTTTCAGGGAATGGAACGATCGGGCCTGCCGCATAGCCAATGGGCTTCGTGAAAAAGGGGTGGGCTATGGAGACCGGGTAGCGGTCCTGGCTTACAACCGGGCAGAGTGGATGGAAATCTATGCCGCTTGCGCCAAGGGCGGACAGGTAGCTGTTCCGATCATGTTCCGGCTTACTCCGCGAGAATATGAATATATTGTAAATCATGCCGAATGCAAAGCTTTTATCGTTGAAGCTCCTTTTGTGGACGGGGTCAAGAGTGTCAGCGGCAAATTAAAAACGATCCCTGCCGATAATTATATCTGCATCGGCAGCGAGGAAGCGCCGGAGGGTTTTGTCGATTACGAAAAGTTTGTTGAACAGAGCCCGGCCGGGGAACCTGATGTCATGGTCGATGCGGCCGATATCTGGACCATCATGTATACCTCGGGGACCACAGGCAAACCCAAGGGCGCAGTCAGGACCCATGAAAGTTATATGGCCCAGTACGTGCTTAGCAATATTAACATGGGCGTCCGATCACAGGATAAGATCCTGCTGGTCATGCCGATGTGCCACGTCAATTCAATTTATTATTCTTTCGCTTACACCCTGCTGGCGGCGCCGGTCATGGTTTACAACATGACCACTTTCGATCCCGAAGACTTTTTAAAAACCATATCCGAGTTCAAGATCACTTATACTTCGCTGGTGCCGACTCATTACATTACCATCCTCAGCCTGCCTGAAGATGTTAAGCAAAAATATGATGTCAGCAGTATGCGGCAGCTTTTGATTTCATCGGCCCCGGCCCGGAAAGACCTGAAGCTGGCGATCATGGAGTATTTTAAATCAGCTGAACTGTGGGAAGCCTACGGGTCAACAGAAGCCGGGCTGGTCACCTACCTGCGGCCTGAGGAGCAGTTTACCAAGCTCGGCTCCATCGGCAGGGAAATATTCGGCACGGACCGGATCAAACTGCTTGACATTACCGGTGAGGAAGTCCCCGAAGGTGAAGTTGGCGAGCTCTACAGCCGCTCGCCCATCGTTTTCAGGGAGTACTGGAAAGACAGGGAAAAAACGGAGACCGCTTTTCATGGTGAATGGTGTTCTGCCGGCGACATGGCCCGCCGGGACGAAGAAGGTTACTATTATCTGGTGGACCGAAAGCAAAATATGATTATTACCGGAGGGGAAAATGTCTATCCTTCCGAAGTCGAGAATGTGGTTGGCGGTCACCCGTCGGTTAAAAACATAGCCGTGATCGGGGTTCCCGATGATAAATGGGGGGAAGCGGTAAAAGCGGTTATTGTTCCCCATCAAGACTATGAGCCCGGAGAAGAGCTGGCCAGGGAGATTATCGATTACTGCCGCGATAAAATTGCCGGTTACAAAAGGCCCAAATCAATTGATTTTATCAAGGAAAGTGAAATGCCGGTTACCGCTACCGGCAAAATCCTGCACCGGGTCCTGCGCGAAAAGTACGGCACCTGGACCACCGGTTAAGCAGGGCGGTTAATCGGGTCCTGCTCAAGTTTTAAGCAGGAACGCACGGAATAGCGAGACAGTTCCAGGCTGTAAAATTTGTCTCAAAAAAAAGGGGGGGCATACTCTGCACCCCCCTTTTTTCGGTCCCCTTGTCCGGATTTATGTATAAATTAGTTTTCACCGATATATTTTTCCCGCAGGCGGGGTTTATCAATCTTACCGGTGACATTGCGCATGACCTGGTCAAAAACGACTTTTTCCGGCCATTTGTAGCGGGCCAGGCCTTCTTCCTTACAGAAGTCGATTACTTCCTGCTCGGTCATTTCTTCTTCCGGATAGAGCTGGACAACAGCCATGGCTATTTCAACGTAGCGTTCATGGGGATAACCGATCACGGCTACATCGGCTATTTTCGGGTTGCGCCGCAAAATATCTTCAATTTCAACCGGGAAGATATTTTCACCGCCTCTGATGATCAGGTCTTTTTTACGATCGGCAATATATACGTAACCGTCTTCGTCTTTCCGGACCAGGTCCCCGGTGTAGAGCCAGCCGTCCCTGATGGCCCTTTCGGTCATTTCCGGGTTTTTAAAGTATTCTTTCATATTGCGGGGGCCATTCAAGAGCAGCTCTCCGACTTCGCCGACCGGGACATCATTGCTGTGGTCATCGACCACGCGGGCGGATACGTTAAAGGTTGGTTTGCCGATAGATCCGGGACGATCAAGAACATCTTCATCATAGAGGTTAAAGGTTCCGCCTCCCCCGCCCTCGGTAATCCCGTAGATATTGCCGGTTTTAAAGGGCAGCAGTTTTTTCATGTCCTTGAAGAGCGCTGAAGGTACCGGCTGGGCGCCGATGACAATGTTGCCGGTAACATGGGAAAGGTCGAAATCGTTAATATCGATCTGTCCCTTTTTGATGGCATTAATGGAGTCGGACATGGTGGGAACCGTGACCCAGCCATTGTTGATCTTTTCTTTAGCGATGGTTTCAAGCAAATATTTGGGATCTGAAAGTTCCAGGAGCATGACGATCTTGCCGCCGGCCAGGTACGAGGGGAAAGACAGGAAAAGGCTGCCGCTGTGATAAAGCGGATGGGCGGCTAAATATACCGTTTCATGCCCTTCCGAGTAAGTGAGGGCATTCCCCAGACCGATTTCGTACAGAGTTTTGTGGGCCTGGCAGACCGGCTTGGGTGGACCGGTAGTCCCCGATGTAAACATCAGTTCGGCTTCGTCATCTTCATTGACGTCGACAAGAAGGTCATCGTTTTCGGGATGTTCAAGGACCTCGGAGTAGGGGATCATATTGTCAGGGACATTGTCACCGATACAGATATATGATTCAATTGTTTTCATATCATCCCGGATTGGTTCTACTTTTTCCAGGAAGCCGTCGCTTAAGATGAAAACTTTAGGGTTGCTGGCCTCGGCTGCATACTTGATATCCGAACTGGCAAAACGGAAGTTTAGCGGGACCGCCACCGCTCCTGTCCTGAGGATGGCATGATAGGTGACCATCCATTCCAGGCTGTTCATCTGCAGGTGCAAAACGAAGTCGCCTTTTTTAATCCCCAGCTGGTTTTTTAGATAATTGGCGACACGGTTGGCCTGATCGTTAAATTCTTTCCAGGTAAGCACCCGCCGCTCATTTTTTGATGGACTGCACTCTATTAAGAAATCTTTCTCCGGATATTTGTGGGCATTGATAATACCGTAAGAAGCAAAATTCCCCTTATTCCCTCCTTTGTTATATGTTAATCAGTCAGCGGGCCGCCGGTTTTGGTCCAGGCAGCTGCCGGAAACCCGCAGACTGAAAACAGCAAAACTTTCACCCTGGCCGATCTCTTGATCCGGCCAGGTTAGCTGGTAGCTTCCCGGCCTGCATTGAAGGCTTATTTATTGAGTTCCACAAATTTCTGTGGTACCATCCGCCCGACGACATCAAGCCATGCTTCCCTGTCTCCACCGATCAGGGTGGAAAGGGCCCCGAGCATAACCACTCCTACCATGGCCGGGTTCCCTAAATTCTTGGCAATTCCCGTCCCTTCTATCCAGAGTACTTTATCAGCCCTTTCCAGGATCAAGGTTTCAATTTCTTTTTTTGAAGGATAGGTAGCTTTGCCCAGGTTGACCAGGGGCGGATTGATCCGGTAATCGTTTACCAGGGCCAGGGAGTGTGCTTTTAAGAAGTGGGGGAACCTGGCTGCTTCAAGCATTTCAAAACCGATCATATAATCGGCGTTGTTCTCTTCGACCAGGGGCGAGTAGCCTTTTTCTCCCCAGCGGATATGGCTGTCCACCTGGCCGCCCCTTTGGGCCATGCCGTGCACTTCGGCTTTTTTTACGTCATATCCAAGCTGCAGCCCTACCTCGGCCAGGATGTTGCTGGCCAGGATTGTGCCCTGACCGCCCACTCCTGCCATCAGAAAGTCTATGTTTTTCATTATTTCGTGCCTCCCTCTAATATTTTTTAAGGCTGCCAGGTTTTACTTCTCGATAATGGCCTCCTGGGGACATACTTTTACGCAAAGGCCGCAGCCATTACATAACAGGGTATCGATACGGACATGATCTTCCTCCTGGACCAGCGGAGAACACGCGATATCAAGGCAGATGCCGCAGTTAATGCAGATTTCGGGGTCTACCTCGGGTGGGGTATGTTTTTCCCTGGTGCTCAGGACACAGGGGTGGCGGGCGATAATGACTGACGGTTCTTCGCTTTTGAGGTGATCCTGCAGTATTTCTTCCATTTTGTCGATATCGTATGGATCACAGATATCTACTTTTTCATATCCGATGCCGCGGACCAGTTTTTCCGGATCCACTACCTTGGTTTCCCGGCCCTGGATTGTTTTACCGGTTCCCGGGTGTTCCTGGAAGCCGGTCATAGCAGTGGCATTGTTGTCCGAGATGATCGTGGTAGAGGAGCCCTGGTTGTAGAGGACATCAATGATGGGGTGGACCCCGGAATGCAGAAAAGTGGAGTCTCCCAGGACGGCGACTACATCATCTTTCACCCCGGCTTTATCAATGCCGTGAGCAACGCCGATGCTGGCTCCCATGCAGCCGGTGGTATGCATGGCGCTCAGCGGCGGGGCAAAAGCCAGGGTATAACAGCCGATGTCACCGGTCACCACAACGCCCGCTTCCCTTAAAACATGGAAGAGGGCCCGGTGACCGCAGCCGGGGCAGAGCATGGGCGGGCGCATCGGACGGTCCAGGCTGCTTTTAATTTCGGGCGGCGCTTCGGGAGCTTCGATCAACCCGGCCTCGACAGCACAGCTGCGGACCAGGGAAGGGCTAAATTCGCCCAGGATAGGGAAGATATCTTTACCCCGGACCTCAAGGCCCATCAGTTTCAGATGCTCTTCCAGGAAAGGATCGAGCTCTTCTACGACTACTATGGTCTCAACCTGGTCCGCAAATTTACGGATCAGCTTTTCCGGCAGGGGATAAACCATGCCCAGTTTAAGAAAAGTGGCGTCGGGAAATACTTCCCTGGCGTAATGGTAGCTGACTCCGGCGCTGACAATACCCAGCTTGCTATCTCCGGGTTCAATGTAATTAATCGGGGTGGAATCGGCAAACTCAGCCAGCTGTTTTAACCGTTCTTCAACCACCGGATGGCGGCGCCTGGCATTGGCGGGAACCATGACGAACTGTTGAGCGTTCCGTTCGTAAGCAGGCAGTTCCTCCGGCGGCGGCGGCGGTTCCTGATCGGTGACTTCCACCGGGGTGGATGAATGGGAGAGGCGGGTGACGCTGCGGACGATAACCGGGGTGTCAAACTGTTCACTCATGTCAAGGGCTAACCCCACAAATTGCTTGGCTTCCTCACTGTCGGACGGTTCAATCATGGGGCACTTGGCGAACTTGGCGTAATTGCGGTTATCCTGCTCGTTCTGGGAGCTGTGCATGTTGGGGTCATCGGCGCAAACAATAACCAGGCCGGCCTTCAGGCCGGTATAGACGGCATAAAACAATGAATCTGCGGCCACATTTAAGCCGACATGCTTCATGGTGCTCATGGCCCTGGTGCCTGCATAAGATGCTCCGATTGCGACATCAAGGGATACTTTTTCATTGGGAGACCATTCGGCGAATACCCCCGGGTATTTAGCATAATTGGCTAATATTTCCGAGCTGGGAGTGCCGGGATAGGCAGCTCCAACCCGGACTCCAGCCAGGTAGGCGCCGTAGGCAAAGGCCTCATTTCCGGTCATTAATTTTTTCAATACTAACCCTCCTTGTTGGTCCTGTTTGATTTTAGTTGTTCAAAGAATGGTTCCAGCTTTGCTAAAACCTGATCCTCAGAAAACAAACGCAGGTCAGACATGTCCGCTTCGAATACTGCGCCTGGAAGACCGGTTTGCTCTCTGATCAACCTGCTTTTGGCGTAAAGGCCAAAAGCGTTGGGCTTACAGCTGCGGTTGGAAAATAATACGAAGCCGTCCACGTTGTATTTTTTCATGAAGCTGATTTTACGGTTGACGCGGTATTCAAAACAGCGGTTTACAAATTCATGGGTGTAGCTTTCAGCCAGGCTCTCCAGGGGGCGCTCAAGGTCAAAGGAATAGGCCCAGGAGTGAGTGTACTGGGAAGCAACGACCAGGGCGCCATGCGAAGCGAAGAGATCTGAAAACCAGCGCAGTTTTGGCCAGCAGGGGATGTGGTCAAAATAGATCTTGTAGCGCTCCTCCGGGATGGCGGTTATGCCTTTTTCAATCCGTTCGTCGATTTCTTCTTTCAAAGCCCGGTAATAGTCCACAGCCGCCCTGGTTCCTCTGAGGGTGACGATGGGGGCCATATGGAAACAGGCATCGAAAAAGCCAAAGGGAGCCGGTTTGAGGGCTGCTGAGTCAAGGATTTCATTCCAGAGTCGGCAGGCTTCATTGGAAAGGCTTAACACTTCCCTCAGGCGGTCATAATCAAAGGCGGTGCCGGTTTGTTTTTCGATGAAGCCGATCATTTCATGGAGTTGATCAATAAAGTATTCGATGCAAAGCTGATCTGTTTCCACCCCCACCCTGGGCGAATCCAGCAGGAAATAGGGGGAGTCGTAAAACCTGCCGGCAACTTCAAACCATTTCGGCAGGCTCCCGCACTGGGTGTTGCAGCAAAAGAGCAGATCTGGTTCCAGGATTTTTCCAACCGGGTGCTCGTCCGAGTAGGCATCCCCTATGCCACAGCGGGCATAACCGCAAAGATCGCTGGCATAACCTCTGGCTTCAGCAGCAGCGGAAAGCTGGTGGGTGACTTTTTTGGCTCCGGCCACAGCGCCGAAATTTTCCGGGTAATAGGGGAACAGGCCGGCGGCATAGATAATTTCCACTGGAAATACGGCGGTAACCCAGGCTACCGGGATGCCTTCGCTTTTTGCCTCCCGCCCGGCTTGATTGTAGTTTTTCATTATTTCTTTCATCAATTCGGCCGTTTTAAAAACATTTTTTGCGGTCACCGGATCACACCTCCAACCATTTCCATGAAAGCATGGACCCTGGTCCTGATCTGGCCCAGCCCGGCGCCACCAAACTGGGTTTCAATGCGCATGGCCTGGAGGCCTTCTTTTTGCAGGGCCCGCAGGTTGTCATAGCCGTCAAAGTTTTCCGGTTCGCAAAAGGTATGGTGAAGTAATATCGCCCCCCTGGCTTCTTTTGCCCTGGCCAGTTCGGTCAGGAAAATCCTTCTTGGCCTCTTTTCAAGATCAAAGGCAGCAGAAGGAATCCGGTTTAGCTGGCGTTCGGCCAGCGCTTCAAGCGGATCCCGGCCGGGCTCAACATCTGCTTCAATGTAGCGGAAGCCGTTCTGAAAGTCGTCCGCGACGACGGTTCCTCCAAATTCTTCAATAAAATCGAGGACTTCGAATGGTTCCAGCAGGGTGCCCGACATTAAAAGACGAATGCGGCTGCCGTTGCCTGAAGTTTCCAGGCTCTGTTCCAGGTCTTCCGTTAGAGACTGCAGCAGCCGGTTTACTTTTTCCCTGGCCATAATCATAGTGCCATTAATGACGGTATAGAGCTGGCGGGAGCTGATCAGATCCGGGCGGTGGGCATGCAGATAGGCTATTTTGCGCAGAAGCTGCCGGTTGTGGTTGTACAGGTTGATACTTTGATGGAGGCTTTCAGCTTCAATGGGAGAACCCCGGAACTCTTCCAGGCCTTTTTTGATTCTTTCCAGCTCTCCCAGGAGGTATTTCCTGGCGCTGGAACGGTCCACCTGCCGCGGCAGGCGGAAGTTCTCCATGTAAGGCAGGGGCCGGATTTGTTGCCACAGGTCAAGGAGCATCCGCATCGTGTCGCAGGTCTGGGGTATGATCAGCCCGTCCAGGAAGTCCAGTTTACCTTCCAGGGACCGGGCCAGGGAGCTCCGGGAATAAGAACAGGCCCAGGCCTGGAGATGGGTATTGGCTGCTTCCAGGTTCGTGCTTCCACCCACGATCCCGTAGGGGTAAAAGCCGGCGGCATGGATCAGTTCTTCAGGGACATCGGTCAGGAGAAAGCCGATTACTTTTCCGCCCCGCTCTGTTTTCCACTGCTCTACAGCTTCGACTTTTCGGGCCAGCGCATTTTCAAATGGCGCTATAAGTTCTGTATTAATGGAACGTCCTCTCCTTTATAGTTTTATAGGGCAGGGTGTTTATTTTTTCAGCCACTGCGGATCTCCTTCGAAGCCGGGCACTACGTTTAAAAGCGGCTCCCCCTTCAAGAAACGTTCAATGTTATCGACAAAAGCCCCTCCGAACCTTGGCGCATACTGGTCGGTCCAGCTCGAAATATGAGGTGTAATCAATATATTTTTGCAATCCCAGAGTTCGTCTTCCGGGGGCAGGTATGAAGGCAGGGGCTTTTTGATCCAGTGGGTATCGTTGGCCGCTCCGGCAATCCATCCTTCAGTTAAAGCCTTGATCAGATCTTCTTTGACAATTAATGCCCCCCGGGCGCAGTTAACCAGGTAGGCGTTATTCTTCATCAGTTTGAAGGTTCTTTCATTCATCATGCCCTCGGTATCATCGGTGAGCGGACAGGAAAGGACCAGGTAATCGGCCTGCTTGATAACATCATCCACCTGGTCGTTCAAGTACAGTTCATCGACATGGGGAATATCCATTTTCATGATATCGGTCCCGATCACATGCATGTCAAAACCCTTGGCCCGCTTGGCAATCTGGCGGCCGATCCCGCCCAGGCCGACAATGCCAATGGTTTTTCCGTACAGTTCTTCGCCCCGGACCCGCATAAATTTCTTTTCTTTTTGCTGATCCCAGAGCTGGTTGTATTTTTTGGCCAGGTTGAGCATTAAGCCGATTACGAACTCGGCTACCGGGATGCCCGATCCACCGGGGAGGCAGGTCAGGGGGACATGGGGTGGCACCTGGCCCCACTTGGCCCAGTGGTCGATTCCAGCGCTAAAGGACATTATCCACTGCAAATTTTTCATTTCCGGGACTCTCTCCACGATGACCCCGGAGCCGACGATATGGGTGTCCAGGTACTCATCGGGAATTGATTCGGCTGATCCGTCCTGGATCAGGCGGATCCTGATTTCGCCCCTGGCCGTTTTTTCGGGAAACCTTTCTTCGATGATATCTTTATATTCATCCGGACTGCCCAGCCCGGGCTGCAGGGCGACCAGTATATTGAGGGGGTTGAATTTGGTCATCTTTACGACACCTCCATATTTTTATATACCGCCTGAACCTGATAAAGATCCTGCCCTTTTGAGGCCGGGACCGGCGGCGGTTTCTTCGGGCCCGGGCAGGGCGGAGGCCTTACTGCCCTATCACATATCTTCCATGACAGTGGAACTTATAGGCATCCATTCTGCCATTCTACAAACAGGGTATTAAAAAACTCTTCCCAAAGCAGTTTGCTGCTTTCATGAGCGGTTCAGTTTTGGAGTCTACACCTCCTCTTTGTCGTTTCAATATTCTTGATTCAACACAGAAAAATTATCCCCTTCTTTTGCCTATATTATAAATTTACACCCTGATTTTACATTTTGGTTCGCCCCGGTCTTTTCCCGGGCAGACCCAGCAACCTGGCAGCATTACCGCCTAAGATCTTTTCAATCGCCTGTTCGCTTAAAGGCAGGTTGCAGATGGCCCTGATGTTTCCCTCCGGATCAATTATGCCGGGCCAATCCGTCCCAAACAGGACTTTGTCGGCTATCCGTTCCAGTTCCGGAAAGTAATCGAGCAGTTTCTGGGGAGGGAGGCCGGCCACTTCCATGTAGACATTTTCATGAATGCGAGCTAAAACGAAAGCCCGGTCATACCAGAAACCCCTTCCGCTGTGGACCAGGATTATATCAAGGTCGGGAAAGTCCACCGCTACTTCATCAAGGTAAAGCGGATCGCCGTATTTTAACTTGGCTCCTTTAAAAATCGAGGTACCGGTATGAATCATGACCGGGACCCGCAGCTGCTCAGCCTGTCCGTACAGCGGATAGAGTTTGCGGTCGTTGGGATAGCAGTGCTGATAAGTAGGATACAGCTTAACGCCCCGGAATCCTTCTTCGACCAGCCTTTTTAATTCGCGGCCGGTATTTACGGTCAGGCTGGGGTTGATGCTGGCAAAGGGAATTAATCTTTCCTGATCCCGGCAAAACTGCAGCACGTATTCATTGGTGCAAACCCCGGTCACCATCGGCGATATTTCTGCCATCACCACCCCGTAGTCAATTCCATTCTCCCGCAGGTAGCCGCTTAAATAATCAGGATCTGAAAAGTCCCGGTAAAACCGCTCCCAGTCTTTGCCGTCATGCATTTCTTTGATCCAGTCCAGGGCGGTTTCGACATAAAACTGATCATAGACAATGGGATGAATATGAAAATCAACAACAGGTGTTTTCACTTGGGCTTATCCCCTTTAAATTATGATCCCATGATGATGACGTTGGCATAAATCCCTACCCCGCCAATATTGTGAACAAGGCCGGTTTTCGCCCCCGGGACCTGGATTTTTCCGGCTTCTCCCCGCAGCTGCTGAACTATGGTCCGGACCTGGGAACCTCCGGTAGCCCCGATCGGGTGGCCCTTGGAGAGAAGCCCGCCGTCGACATTAACAGGTATTTTCCCTTCCAGGTAAGTTTCCCGGTTGCGGATTAGTTCCGCCCCGCGTCCGGGTTCAGCAAAGCCCAGGTTTTCGTAAGCCATTAATTCAGCTATGGTAAAGCAGTCGTGCACTTCGGCCACATCGATATCTTGCGGCTCCATGGAAGCCATCCGGTAGGCCTGGCGGGCCGCTTCGCGGGCACTTTCCAGGCCGGCATAGGTATTTCTGCCGGTGACGCTGTAGGAAGCAGTGGCCGAGCCCAGGCCCAGGATCCAGACCGGCTGGACTGATGATTGCTTTGCTTTTTCCGCGGAAGCCAAGATGATGCAGGAGGAGCCGTCGGCATTGGCGCAGCAGTCAAATCGCTTCAGGGGGCTGGAGACATAATCGCTTTCCATGATCTTATCCATGACCAGGTCTTTCCTGTAAACGGCTTTTTCGTTCAGCTGGCCGTACTTGGCCGCCTTAACCCTGATCAGGGCCAGGTCCTCCTCCGTGGTGCCGTAAGTGTCAAAATGGGCCCTGGCGTGCATGGCGTAGTAAGCAGGCATGGTTGTGCCAAAGGGTGATTCCCACATGATGTCCGCTCCGCGGCCCATGCGTTCCTGGGAGTCGGCCGATGATATTTCAGACATCTTCTGAAAGCCCACCACCGCCACTGCCTGGTGCAGGCCGCTTTTGATCAGGGCATAGGCGGTTTTTAAACCGGTTGTGCTCGAGGAACAGACGCTTTCCACGGCAAAGGTGGGCTGGGGATTTAATCCCAGGTATTCTGCAATCAACCCGGAAGGGCTGCGCTGCTTGTCGTATTCCGGGGCGGAGCAGATTATTGAAGCATCCAGATCATCTCTGGTTAGTCCCGCATCCTGCATCGCTTCTCTGTAGGCTTCAAAAGATAGTTCCCTGATCGATCCTTCATAGCCCCTGACAAAATTGCTCTGCCCCACTCCGATGATGGCTACATCGTTAGCCATAATAACTCCTCCTATCAAGATTTTAAATTAATATGCTCCCCATTTTGTTTCTGGTTGATAGTTCTTTAAAGCAGTTTCGGCAGGGGATGGCTCCTAAAGCATGATCATCCCGCCGTCGATGCACAGGGTTTGGCCGGTAATGTAGCTTGAATCATCTGCGGCCAGAAAGACTACCGCCGGGGCGATTTCTTCAGGCTGCCCGAAGCGGCCCAGGGGAATCCGTTCCAGGTATTTTGCTTTAAACTTGGGGTCGGAAGCGATAACCCGGGTCATGTCGGTTTCTGCCATCGGGGAGATTGTGTTGACCCGGATATTGTAGCGGGCCAGTTCTTTGGCGGCAGATTTAGTCATGGCATAAACGCCCCCCTTGGCCGCAGTATAGTTAATCTGCCCGATAGTTCCCATCAGGCCGGCTGAAGAGGTAACATTGATAATCGAGCCCTTTTTCTGTTCGATCATCGGTTTTGCCACGGCCTGGAGGCAGAAAAAAGTCCCGCTGAGGTTAATTCTTAATACTTCGTCCCACTGTTCCGGGCTCATTTTCCAGAGCATGGCCGGTTTATAGATGCCGGCATTATTGAAGAGCACATCAATATGCCCGTATTCTTCCAGCGCGCTTTCGACCATCTTGGATACCTGGTTGTGGTCTCCCACATCTACCTGCCTGACCAAGACCCGGCGGCCCATTTTTTTAATTTCACCGACCACCCGGTCTTCTTCTTTTATGCTCCGGCTAACCAGGACCAGGTCGGCGCCTTCGCCGGCCAGGGCCAAAGATACCGCTTCTCCGATGCCCTTGCTTGCTCCGGTCACGATTGCCACTTTGTTTTCCAAACGCATGTAAACACCTCCTAATTAGTGAGCGGCAGATTTGGGCCGGACCGCTACGGTCACCCTTTTCCAGGCTTTTCCTGCCAAATTAGTTTCTGCTGTTTCTTCCAGGGCCTGAACTTTTTTGAAGCCCAGTTCGGCCAACCAAATATCCAGCTCTTTTTTATAGATCGGCCTGACCGGAATATAACTTTTATTTCCAGGTTCTTCTTCCCGGTAAATTGAACCCGCCGGTGATTCGATAATGAAACGGGATCCTGTTTTTTCCGTTCTGTGCTGAAAGGATATTTTAGCCTTCTTCCCCAGGCAGCTGTCATTTATTGCCTTCATCGCAAAATCATTGGTGGAGAAGAGGCGGTCATAGTCAAAAGTGTGGAGGACAATAAGCCCGCCCGGTTCCAGGGCCAGGTAGATTTGAACCAGGGTGCCCCAGATATCTGCTTCTGTCATCAGTCTGGAGAGAGAATCTTTCAGGCATAAAGCCAGGTCGCATTTTTGTTTGCAGTTTTTTGAAAGGTCTCTCAGATCAGCACAGCCGAAATTAAGCTGGACGCCGGCCGACTTGCTTTTACAACGGTTATTTCTAATCCGGTCCGGGTCACAATCCAGGGCGGTAACACTTATACCCCACTCTGCCAGCATGATTGCGGCAATGCCGTCCCCGCAGGCAACATCAAGAGCCGAATTGACCGGGTAATGATCGACAATGTATTTCAGCAAAGAAACTTCCTGTTCACTGATTCCAAAAACAAGATTATCAATGTAATTTTGCCAATCAAGCATGATTTGGTTCATATTATTATGGGTTTCCGCTTTAATTCTCCATGCGGCAGATTTTATCTCTGCCGCATGTTCCAGTTTCGCTAATTTCAATCTTACATTAACTACTTACAGGGAATTTGTTTATACTATTGCCACTATACTTAAGCTTAAATAAAAACAGACATTAAGAAAATCCCTTAAAAGCATGGAAACAAGGTTAAAAAGTATGAAATCAGGGCTAACCCCTAAGGATGAACACTTTAAAGAACTCCTTGTTGACTCCATAAAAAGGAAAAGATAAAATTGAGGCAGCAGTTTTCATTAAGATAAAAGAGATCAGGTTTGTGCCTGAACAACCGGGCTTCCGGGCAAAGGCGGTGGGCATTTGACAACTAAGAGCGGGCAGTCGTCAGGAAAGAAAGATAAACCGGAGTTAATCCTAATTTGCCGGGTCAGTCCTAATTTTGAATCGATTGAACAGGTAGATCTTAACCTGCAGCATACCCTGCAGGCTTCGGTAGATCATTATGATTTTCACCGGGCCACCCTGATGCTCCTTCGTGAAGGTAAGGTGCCGGTTTGCTGGCATTCTTCCAGGCAACCGGGCCACCTGGATAGCGGGACTGCTGTCCAATCGGAACGTTGTATCCAGTTAAATAACTATCTCTCTAAACCCGAAAACAGGCACAGAAAAAAATTGCTTGACCCCCTGGCTCCAGTCATATCCACCAATCTGCCGGTTTTTTTACAGGCCGGCGATCCGGTGGGAACCATGGAAATTGGCATATTCAACACTGATTACCAGACCGGCGAATATATGCTGGCCAAGGCCGCTTCCCTGGGGCGGCACATGGCCGATATTATCCAGGAATCCCTCTTCCATAGGCAAAAAGATCGCCACCTGAGAAAGCTATCCGTTTGGTTGGAAATGATCAATACGATCAGCTCTACCCTGGATATCAGGCAGGTCCTCCATGTTGTAGCCCAGTTGACTGCGGACTTGTTTTCGGCCAAAAGCTGTATTTACCTCCTTGATGAAGACGATCAGACCTTGATTCCCGCCGTTGCGGTGGGCAGCTACGATCCGGTTTTAAAGGGAAAATTTAAGGCCTTAAAAGGCAGGCCGGGCTTTCCGGCCATAAAAAAAGCGATCAAAACCGGCCAGCCCGTGGTAGTTAACCCCCGGAACAGCGAGAAAATGCTGACCAGGGAAAATGTCGAGGACTTTAATTACGGTTGGGTTGTGCTGGCCCCTATTTTGAGCAAGGGCACATCAATTGGCATTATGCAGGTGGATCGCCCGCCGGAAGCGAAAGGTTTTGACGGTGAAGAAATAGAAATAATATTTGCCATTGCCCGGGCTACTGCCGTGGCTATAGAAAATGCCAGGTTGATCGACATGCTGGGGCAAAAGGAACAGCTCCTGCACCAGCTGGTCAATAAACTGATTACTGCCCAGGAGGATGAGCGTAAATTTATAGCCGCCGATCTGCACGATGGGATTATCCAGTCCCTGATCGCCATCTGGTACCGCCTGCAGCGCCTATCTTCAACCGAAGAAATGGAGCCGGAAAAATGGCATGGAGAAATCATTGAATTAACGGGCATCCTCAATGAACAGATCCAGGAAATCAGGCGGATCTTATACGACCTGCGGCCGATTATTTTAGACAACTACGGCCTGGTCCCGGCCGTAGAAGCTCATGCCAACAGTATCAGCGAGAAGTATAATTTGCCCATTGAGCTGGAAATTACCGGCGAAAAACAGAGGCTGGCTTCGAAAACAGAAGTAGCCCTGTTCAGAATCCTGCAGGAGGCCCTGACCAATGTGATCAAGCATGCCGGAGCTTCCAACGTCAAAGTAAGCCTTGCTCTCGGAAATGAAAATGTGGAGCTGGTTGTAGAGGATGACGGTCTGGGGATTAATAAAAATTATGATGACCAGCTGCAGCCTATGCACCGCCTGGGCCTGGCCGGAATCCAGGAACGGGCCCTGCTGCTGGGCGGAGACTGCAAAATTGATTCTAAGCCCGGTAAAGGCACCAAAATTAAGGTCAGTATTCCCGTTAAAACCACTTCCAGGGAGGAGCCAGGAAAGTGACCATAAGCTTACTCATTGTCGATGATCATCCGATGGTCAGAGAAGGCTTGGCCAATATGCTGGATGATAGCGAAGAGATAACTGTAGCCGGAAGCTGTGGCAACAGTAGCGAAGCGCTGGAAAAAGCCCAGGCGCTGGCCCCCGATATTATACTGATGGATATTAAAATGGAGGGTGTCAACGGAATTGAGTCGGCCAGGCAAATCCTGGCCCGCAATCCAGATATAAAAATTATCTTTTTGACTGTATTTGAGGATACTGAGTCTATTCGCTTAGCCCTGCAGGCCGGGGCTTCCGGCTATATCCTCAAACATGTCAGCCGGCAGAATTTAATTGATACTATTAAAAGGGTGCACGGCGGCGAAACCATAATCGACCAGTCTGTTTTTCGGCAAATTGTTAACGACTATACCCGCCTGAGCAAAAAACATACTGAAATAAAACCGTTGAAAAAAGATGAAGAACCTGTCGAGCTGACCCCGAGGGAGCAGGAAATCCTCAGACACCTGGTCCGGGGCCTGACCAACAAAGAAATTTCCTCGGCCACAAACCTGGCCGTGGATACTGTAAAAACGCACCTGCGTAATATTTACCGCAAACTGCAGGTTAAAAACCGGACCCAGGCCATTTCGAAGGCCATGAAGTTGAGCAGAAACAGCGAAGATAGCCTGTTTATTATTGAAAAGCCCACTGCAAATGATTTCGGCGATCACAATATTGGGAATTGAAGCAACCTGCATGGGCATGCTGAAAAAGGGAGATGGCACCTGTTCTTGAGATAGTTTGATAATATATTTTTGATTGATTTTGCCTGGTTGAGGTGCGTTGTGGCCGGGCTAGCAGGGTTAGGCAAAAGCACAAGCCGGAAAGTGTTTGTCCGGCTTGTGCTTATTTTATGGCATTATTTTATTTTCAAAGTCAACGGGCTTAGCCTTTCAAAATTCTATTGGACAAAACTGGGCAGGAAAAGGGCAATCTGGGGAAAGGCGATCAGAAGGGCGGCACATACTATGATTGCCACCAGGTACCAGCCTACGCCCCGGAAAATTTCCATGACCGGGGTTTCCCTGTCCACCCCGGCTACAACATAAACATTGGCCCCAACCGGAGGGGTAATCACACCCATTCCCAGGGCCAGCACAATGATGACCCCAAACCAGATCGGGTCAAAGCCGAGCTCTACCGCCACCGGGTAAAAAATAGGCACGGTGAGAAGAATCAGGGCCAGGGCGTCAATAAAGAATCCTAAAATCAGGTAGATAATAAGAATAACCGCTATAATAGCCACGGGTGGGAGGGGAAGCTCCACTGCCCAGGTGGCGAGTCCTCTAGGTAATCCGGTCATACCCAAAAAGCGGCCGTAAATTGCCGCTGCCGCTACCAGAAACATGATCATGGCCGATATGCGAACCGAGTCTGTTAGAGAGTTTTTGAAGCCTTCCCAGCTCAGCTGACGCCTGATCAGGGCCACGACCAGGGTGGCGAAAACACCGACAGCCCCGGCTTCGGTTGGGGTGAAGATTCCACCAAAAAGCCCCCCCATTACGGCTATGAAGATTATGATCACTTCTACTCCGCCGCTGATGACGGCTTTAAATTTATCAGACCAGGAAACGCTTTCTCCTGCCGGCGCCAGTTCGGGCCTTCGCACTGTCTGCAGGTAGGCAGCCAGCATAAACAAGACCATTAAAAGCAGTCCGGGGAAGATACCGGCCATGAACAGGCGGCGAATAGATTCACCTGCGGAGACTCCGTAGAGGATGAAAATGACACTGGGTGGAATCATGACCCCCAGAATAGCAGCCGCAGCGATCGTAGCCGTGGAAAGAGATCGATTATATTTATATTTTTTCATCTCCGGCAGGGCTACGGCACTCATCGTTGCCGCAGTAGCCGTCGTTGAACCACAGATTGCTCCAAAAGCGGTGCATGCAGCTATAGTTGCCAGAAGCAGGCCCGCTTTTAAGCTGCCCATGACCTTATAGGTAGCGTCGTAAATTCTTGAGCTTAAACCGGAATAAAAGGCCACATAGCCCATCCAGACAAACATGGGAACAACCAACAGGGAATAGGAAGCGAAGGTGTTATAGATGGTCTGGCTGGAAAGAGAAAACATGGCCTCAGGGGTTCTTACGATGGCAAAACCGGTCATTCCTACTACCAGCATTACATAAGCGACGGGCATTCTTGCAAAAAGGAAGATAAAAACAAACAAGATTGAAATAACCCCGATTTGGATTGGGCTCATTGACTTTCACTTCCCTTAACGACAGTAATTGCAGCCTTGATTAGATCCAGCAGCAGCACCATAGCCAGCATAATAAAGCCAAAAGCAACCAGGTAAATAGAAGGAGCTATGGGAACTTTCAGGTGTCCGGTTTCATATCCGGCCATCATTCTTTCATAGGCAAAATATAAAATTTCTCTGGCCAGGAGATATGAGAAAACAAGAGCGATGGTAGAAACAACAAGTTCAATTAAACCCTGTACCCGGGGCGAGAAACGTTCCACCAGGACTCCGACCATGATGTGGCCTTTCATGATAGCCGTATAAGCAACACCGAGGCCGAGCAGCACGGCGCCGGACATTTCTACCAGTTCTACGGCGCCCCCGATCGGCCTCAAAGGGATACGGATTATCACATTGGTTACAGTTATGGCCATCACAACGACCATGGCCAGCTGGGCTAACTGTGCTGTTCGCCAGGTCAGGTTTTGGACAAATCGTTCAAATAGATTTAGCAAGTACAACCGCCCCCCTGAAGTTAACATTTTTAGATTTGTTTGTTCGATTAGAGAGGGCATCCACCTTTGCGGGGACGTATCCCGGGGGGTGAAAGCCCTCTCTTTCAGCTACACAGGTAACACATACAATACTTGCCCTTATGTTACCTTTTAATTGCCGTAGTCTCCATATTCTTCAGAGAATCTGGCATCGAGCTCGAGGGCAAGATCCATGATCTCGTCGCCCGGCAGTCCGGCAGCATCAGCCTGTTCAACCCAATCTTCCATGATCGGGTCGATCAGGTCCACCCAGCGCTGGTATTCCTCTTCAGTAAGTTCGATAACTTCCATACCGTGTTCTTCGACGCCAAATCTCTGGCCTTCAACGGTATAGTCTGTCCTCAGTTTTCCGTACTCGATTACAAATTCCTCGTTCACTTCATCGAAAATCTGCTGCACTGATTCGGGGAATGCATTCCAGGTATCCCAGTTCATAACCTTCATGAAAATAATGTTATAGGTAGGCGGGCACTTGGTGATATAATCTGTTACTTCTGCCAGCCTGAAGCCCTGGAGCGTATCGGTCGGAGCAAGCAGACCGTCTACGACCCCGGTTTCAATATTTTCATAAGAGGCGCCCATGCCGAAGGAAACCGGGTTGGCTCCCAGCGCTCTAACCCAGGGTATTGTACCTCCCACAGCCCTGATATCAAGGCCGTCTAAGTCTTCCATTGTTTCGACCCTGGTATTGGTCATAAAATCGCCGGGCCCGGTAGCCCAGAAGTGCATGATCTTGACGTCGGCGTACTCTTCCTGCAGCAGTTCGTACTGCTTCCAGGCTTCGTGCATGGTCACAGAAGCAACCAGGGCATTGTCGTTATTAAAACCAGGCTGTTCAAAAGCGTCCGTTATGGGGAATACACCCGGTGTATAGGCCGGGCAGGTGGTCGCGATATCGGCAACCCCGTCGGCAGTTCCCCCGTAAAGTTCCGGCATTTCAAGTAATGCCTGGGCGTAATGCCAGTTAAAGTCGACCGTATGCGGTGTTTCGGCAGCCACGCGGTCAGAAATTTCCTGGGCCCAGCTTTTGTGGCCCTCGGCTACCTGGAAGTCTCCTTCCGGCCAGAATGTAGCGAATTCCAGGATAAAGCTCTGGCCTTCTTCTTCCGGCTCATCCACTGGTTCTTCATCAGGTTCATCGACCGGTTCATCGACCGGTTCTTCTGCCGGTTCACAACCGCTGAGAACGGGCACAAGCACCAGGGCTAAAATCAGCATCAGCAAAAAAAGCTTGGTTTTCATTACTTACTTGACCCTCCTTCTGATAATGTGAAGCTGTTAACAATTTCTGATCCCAAAACTCTTACAGATATACACCTTTATGCTCCTATAGCATCACCTTCTTTTGATGAGCTTAAGATGGAGGCGGATAAAGAAGCCCCGTAAAACTTTTCAATCCATTCGGTTGACGAAATTAAAAAAGCGATACACTTACGGTTCCATAGGCATGAAGTAAATCTGAAGTCCGAGATCAACCGGGTAGGTCAGTTTCAAATGCACGAATAGTTCTGATAATAATATGGTTAAGTCTAACACAAATCTTTTTAATAATCAATAATGATTTTTTGTTCAAATAACTATATACGATTTTATATCATATTGTTAAATAAGGCGCAACTTTTTAACCCTTATATTTCAAAAGCTTTATAGAGGGTTAAGGGGCTATTATTTATTGTCTAAATCATGAATATGCCCTTAAGGTTAGTTTTGAGTCGGGGCCAATATAATTTCCCGGTCCGGCAGGAATGGAGGCTGAAATGGCGAAAAAAATATATGAAAAGAAAAAATGTTAACAATAGGTCAAATAAATTAATTAACCAAGGGGAGGCAGAAAATGTATTCAAAAGCATTTATTCCGTACCGGGGTTATTACAGCACCCCATTTTCCCGCTGGCAGGGCAGCCTGGCCAACGAAAACGCCATTGAACTTGGCGCCTCTACTGCCAAGAGATGGTTTGCGGACAGGGAGATCGATCCGGCTATCTTTGACTACCTGGTATTTGGGAAGACGATTGGGCAGCCCTATAGTTTCTATTCTTCGCCCTGGGCGGCGGCCATGATGGGAGCGGAAAGGATTTCAGCGGTCCATATATCCCAGGCCTGCTCCACTTCGACTACCGGCATTAATATGGCGGCCATGGGTATTGAAACGGGTTCGCACAAAACCATTTTTTGCCTGATGGTCGACCGCACTTCCAACGGGCCCCACACGGTCTGGCCCAATCCCCTCGGGCCCGGGGGGCAGGTTATTTCGGAAGACTGGGTTATGGATCATTTTGGAAAAGACCCCTGGGGCGGCACTTCCATGATTCAAACCGCCGAAAACGTGGTGCGTATGGCCGGAGATATTACCAGGGAGCAGTGTGACGCAGTGACCTTCAAGCGTTACGAGCAGTACCTGGATGCGTTAAAGAATGATCGCGAATTTCAAAAACGCTACATGTTTCCGGTCGAATTCAAGATCAGTCGAAAGGAAAAAGGCCTGCTGGAGGCCGATGAAGGCATAGCCCAAACCACCGAAGAGGGCCTGGCCCGGCTCAAACCGGTGCTTCCGGACGGGGCCCACACTTTTGGTTCACAAACTCACCCGGCTGACGGTAACTGCGGCGTCATCGTGACCGGGAGGGAGGAAGCCCTTGCATTGAGCGCGGATCCCGGTGTGGAGGTCGGGGTTATTTCCTACGGCTACAGCCGGGCTCCGAAGGCCCATATGGCGATTTCGCCCGTTCCTTCTGCCAAGATGGCCCTGGAAAAAGCGGGTTTGACCATTAAAGATGTCAAGGTAATCAAAACCCATAACCCCTTCGCCGCCAATGATATCTACCTGGCTAATGAACTCGGGATTGACGTGATGGATTTTAATAATTACGGAAGCTCAATCATATTTGGCCATCCCCAGGGCCCGACGGCGGGGCGCTGCATTATTGAAATGATTGAGGAACTGGTCCTGGCAGGCGGTGGTTACGGTTTGTTTACCGGCTGCGCCGCCGGCGATACCGGTGCGGCTATGGTGGTAAAAGTAAGCGGTTAGAGCCGGCAGAGAGCTGCTCATTGAAATGGATATAAGATGTAGGGATATAATAAAAAACACGGGTACCTTGTCTTTAAAAGGCACCCGTTTTTTTTATGCCAGGAATAATTGGAAACCCCGAGGGGGGCCATATTAAAAGCTATTTGACGATCATAAGATTTTTACCCAGGCAGTTGGCCACGGCGTTGCTGACACTTCCCAGCAGGACCCCGCTGATTTTGCCCAGGCCCCTGCCGCCCAGGATGACCAGTCCGAAGTCTTCCTTATGGGCAATATCACAGATAATATCGGCAGGGTTTCCCTTTTCCAGCCTGGTATTGACCGCAATCCCCTGTTCTTTAAAAGATTCGGCCGCTTTTTGGAGGACTTCTTCACCGGTGCTGATCAGTTCCTGTTCCTTTTTTTTGTAGGAGGCAAAGAAATCGTAACCCTGCTGCGGGTTCACTTCAATGACGTAGAGGAGAGTGACTTCAGTTTCAAATTTTTTAGCAAATTCAATAGCCTGTTCAATGGTCTTTTTTGAATGTTTGGATCCATCTGTGGCCAGTAAAATTTTATCCATCCCCGGTGCACGTCCTTTCTTTTCAAATCTGCCGCTGATAGGAGCGGTTTAGTAAGGTTATAAATGCTTCTGGTGTCCTGCGTTTATAGTATATAGCAAATTTTGAATATAAACAAGAATATCTTAAGAAGGCTGATCATTGTCTGCAGACTAAATCAATTTACACGGCGGCCAATCCCGGGCATAATCTAACCGAAAGCAGGGGGCCAAACCGGCACAGGGGTTTTGCAGGGGGCCAGGACGCAAAATCTATAAGCGGCAGCATTAATACCGTGTTAGAGCTGTCATCAGCCCTCTACCCTGCCAATGCCCTGTTCCAGGTAGCTGTTGGCCATTCCCCGGTAGTATTCGGCGCTTGATTCCACCCCTAGCAGCGAGGCTCCGGCGCAGATCATTACAACCACCAGCACATTCAAAAGCACATTTTACCTTCTTGTACTGGCGGCGGGATTTTATTTTGGGGACCGAAGTTTTAATGCTGCCGGCCCTACTTTCGGAATACGGTTCCTCTTAACAGGGCTACTTTATCTTCGCCCTTGTATACGCTCATGCGGTAGATTCCGGTAGAGCGGGTCAGGTGCTCTTCTTCAGCTTCAGCAGTCAGGCGGTCGCCGCTGACGGTGCCCTTAAGGTAATTAATGCTGATATGCATTGCCAAAGCCGTTCCCCTGGTATTTGAAGCCATACCGAAGGCGGTGTCGGCCAGGGTAAACAGGGCCCCGCCGTGGGTGACGCCGTTAAAGTTGTGCATATCCGGGGTAACCACCATGCTTACCCGGGCATAGCCGGCCCGGACTTCCTCAAGTTTGATGCCGAGTTTACAGGGAAATAGATCGTCTTTGTATCGTTCCCGCAAGAGTTGGGAGCGGTCCGTCTCCCGGTGATCCATGGCTATTCCTCCTTGCCTGAGCGGTAATTTAAACTCAGTATACTCCATGTCCGGTCGGTTTAAAAGTCCCGCTATTTTAATTTGATAAGCCCGGCCGGCGTTGTGATACAATAATGGTATCAAAGGCAAAACCGGCAGGATCAAGCCCCGGAGCCTTGAGAGGGCCCTGGGGTATTTGAGGGAGTGATATGTATGGACGCCATGGACGGAGAAAACCGGGAAATCTCTGCAGACCGTGAAATTGAGCCGGGCAGCAAGCCTCCAAAAACCTGGCCGGAGGAGTTAAAAGAAAAGTACCCGGAAAAGTTTGTCCCGGAAAAGGAGATTTTCAGCCACATACACGCCGGAGACCGGATTTTTATCGGCACCGCCTGCGGAGAACCGCAGTACCTGGTCCAGGCCATGATCAATTTTGTGGAATCGAATCCCAAGGCTTTTTTCGATGCAGAGGTCCTTCACGTCTGGACCCTCGGAGTGGCCCCGTACACGGACCGGAAGTTCAGGAAAAATTTCCGCCACAACACCTTTTTTATTGCTGAAAACTCAAGGGAAGTAGTCAATAAAGGTTTAGCCGATTACACCCCTATTTTTGCTTCCGACATTCCGGACCTCTTTAAGCGCAAACTGGTGCCGGTCGATGTAGCCCTGGTCCAGGTTTCTCCCCCGGACGGCCACGGCTTCATGAGCATGGGGATCAGTATTGACATTACCAAAGCCGCCGTAGAAAATGCGACCCTGGTCATTGCCCAGGTTAATGCGGAAATGCCCCGGATTCATGGCGATACCTTTATCCATATTGAAGATGTTGATTTCATAGTCCCCCATGATGAACCCCTTTTGGAACACGAAACCTCCGACCCGCCGCCGGATCAGGTCGGTCAAATCGGTGAATATGTGGCCCGGATCATCGATGATGGCGATACCATCCAGGTCGGTTACGGAACCCTGCCCAACGCCATTCTTTCCAACCTCAGGAATAAGAAGGATCTGGGCATTCACTCCGAACTTTTAGGGGACGGTATTGTCGACCTGATGAAAAGGGGAGTTATCAATAACTCCAGGAAAACAGTGGACCGGGATAAAACTGTGGCCTCTTTCTGTATCGGAAGCAGGGATACCTACAGCTACCTGGATGATAACCCGGCCATAGAATTCCGGTCGATTGACTACACCAATGACCCGGTCAATATCGCCCAGAATAAAAACATGGTAGCTATGAACACGGCCCTGGAAATAGATCTTACCGGCCAGGCCACCGCCGAATCGCTGGGCAAGTACTTCTTCAGCGGAATCGGGGGCCAGGCTGATTTCATGCGCGGGGCGGTGCTGGCTAAAAGGGGAAGAAGCATCCTGACTTTGCCTTCGACCGGGCAGGGCGGTAAGGTTTCCAGGATCGTGCCCTTCCTCAAAGAAGGGGCCGGGGTTACCCTGACCCGGGGGGATATCCACTACGTGGTCACTGAATACGGCATCGCCTATTTGCACGGCAAGAATGTCAGGGAGAGGGCCATGGCCCTGATTTCCATCGCCCATCCTTCCTTTCAGCCCTGGCTGATCGAGGAAGCCAGGGAAGCTGCCCTTATTTACCGGGACCAGGCCTATATTTCCGGCGAAAAGGGCCGTTACCCGGCCGAACTGGAAACGCGCAGGACCACCAGGACGGGGCTGGAATTTTTCTTCAGGCCGGTGAAAATAAGCGACGAGCCCTTATTGAAAGATTTCTTTTACAGCCTTTCAGAGGAAACCAGGTATAACCGCTTTTTATCGCGGCGCGAAGATATGCCCCGCGATATGTTGCAGGATCTGTTCCTGGTGATCGATTATACCCGTGAAATGGTGATCCTGGCTACCATTGAGCATGAAGGGGCCGAGATTGTGATCGGGGTGGGCCAGTATGTAATCCTGGAGGGGGCCCTGACCGCCCAGGTAGCGCTGGTGATCAGGGATGATTACCAAGGCCAGGGCCTTGGTTCCGAGCTCCTCTCGTACCTGGCCAATATCGCCCAGAAGCAGGGCCTGACCGGCTTTACGGCCGAGATCCTGCCGGACAACAAGCATGTTCTGCACCTGCTGGAAAAAACCGGCCATATAACGGACAAGAAATTTTCTTCCGGAGTTTATATGATTGAACTGGCCTTCCAGGAACAATAAGCCAGTTTAATATTTGTTGCCTGAATCGGTTTCGAAAGCGGGAGTTTCAGAAAACTGGGCTTCTGTAAAAACAAAGGCCGCCTGCAGGGCCGAAGTCGGGCACAGGGGAAAGCATTCCTTGCACTTCCAGCACTCGGCAGCAGCCAGTTCCGGGAGAAAGTTTATCTCGCGCCTGGATCCCCGGTTGATAAAGCCAACTGCAAATTTTCCCTTTATTTCGGCGCAGTAGCGCACACAGAGGCCGCAGTGAACGCAAAATGACGGTTCTTTCTCGAAGCGATCTTTGTTGGCTCCATATTCTGCAGCCAGTTCCAGGAGCTTTTCAGAATCAGGGGCATGGGATAAAAGCAGTTCCAGGATTGTTTTGCGGACCCGGTCAATTTTTTCGGACCTGGTTGTTACGTTCAGCCCTTTTTCGACCGGGTAAACGCAGGAAACGACAAGCTTCGAACGGCCGTTTTTTTCTGCTTCCACCGTGCAGATCCGGCAGGCTCCGTAGGGTTCGAGTTTTTCGTGGTGACAGAGGGCCGGGATTTCAATACCCCCGTCCCGGGCTGCCTCCAGGAGAGTCATGCCTTCTTCTGCTTCGATTTCTTTTCCGTCAATTTTTAACAGGATTTTGCTCATTTTTCTTTATTCCCCCTGGTAATGGTTCTTTCTTCCTCAGGAATAGGAGGCGGGACAGGCTCGCCGGATATTTTGCTCACCGCTTTGAAGCGGGGAGGACAAACATCAAGGCAGGTATTACATTTGGTGCATTTATCCTGGTCAATGATATGGATGGTTTTCTTGCCGCCTATAATGGCATCTGAAGGGCATTTTTTAAGGCAGGCCATGCAGGCCTGGCATTTTTCCGGGTCAATATAGTAGGAAATTAATTCTTTACAGTAGAGGGCCGGGCATCTTTTATCCTCGATATGCGCTTCGTATTCCTCTCTGAAATATTTCAAGGTGCTGAGGAATGGATTGGGAGCAGTTTGGCCCAGGGCGCAGAGGGATATATCTTTGACTACCTCGCCCAGCTCTTCTAAAAGTTCAAGGTCGCCTTCTTTGCCCCGGCCCTTTGTTATATTGGTCAGGATTTTCAACATTTGCTTGACGCCCTCGCGGCAGGGCACGCATTTGCCGCAGGATTCATCGGTTAGGAAATCTAAAAAGTACCTGGCCACATCAACCATACAGGTATCCTCATCCATAACAATCATCCCGCCGGAGCCCATCATTGATCCGGCGGCGGTCAGTTCGTCGAAACTAACCTCTAAGTCCAGCATACTGTCGGGCAAACATCCCCCGGAGGGGCCACCGGTTTGGACAGCTTTAAACTTTTTATTTTCCGGAATCCCACCGCCGACCTTATAAATAATATCCCGCAGGGCCATGCCCATCGGAATTTCTACGAGACCGGTATTATTGATTTTACCTACCAGGGAAAAGATTTTTGTTCCCTTGCTCCTATCTGTTCCATAACTGTTAAACCAGTCGGCGCCATTATTGAGGATCAAAGGCACGTTGGCCCAGGTTTCAACATTGTTTAGAACGGTTGGTTTTTCCCACAGGCCCCTGATGTTGGAGCGGATATATTTCGGCCTGGGTTCCCCCGTCTTGCCTTCCAGTGCGGTCATCAAGGCACTTGATTCGCCGCAGACAAATGCGCCCGCGCCCTGATGAACCTCAACGGTAAAATCAAAACCGGAACCAAGAATATTATTTCCCAATAAACCGTATTCTTCAGCATGCCTGATGGCAATGTTCACATTTTCTACTGCCAGGGGGTATTCCTGCCGGACGTAAATATAACCTTCACGGGCGCCGATAGTATAAGCGCCAATCATTAATCCCTCAAGGATTAAATGCGGGTTTCCTTCAAGCAACGCTCTGTCCATGAAGGCTCCCGGGTCACCTTCGTCGGCGTTAACGATTACGTATTTCTCAGGATCAGGGGCATTACGCGATCCTTCCCACTTTAATGCAGCCGGAAAACCGCCACCTCCTCTGCCCCTCAGATTGGTTTTTCCAACCTCTTCCAGCACCTGTTCAGGAGTCATCTGGAAAAGAACTTTCGCCAGGGCAGAGTAACCACCGATAGCCAGATAATCTTCGATGCTCTTCGAATCAATTTTAATATTATTACTGATAATAAGTCGTTCCTGGTTATTGTAAAAAGGAATATCCGATTCCCTGGTTGCACTCTCGTTTGTTGATGGATCAAGATAAAGAAGGCGTTCTAAAACTTTTTTCTCTTTGATGGTCTGAGCAATAATTTCAGGTGCATCTTCAGGCTTAACCTGGAGATAACAGATCTCTTCAGGATAAATAACCACAATGGGGCCTCTTTCGCAAAAACCGGGGCAACCGGTCCCTTTGGTGTCGACATCGGCCTCCAACCCCTGTTTGTTAATTTCCTCCTTAAAAGCGGCAATCACTTCGGCTGCACCACAGGCCAGGCAGCCGGTGCCGGCACAAATAGAAATACAGGGCTTATTTGCATCTTTTTGGGATAATATTTCATTTCTGACTTTTTCCAGCTCATCAGGTGAATTTATCCGTGGCATAGATTTCCCTCACTCATATTTTTTTAGCGCTTCTTCTGTGTCAGCCGGCGCGAGATTACCGTGAATTTGCCCGTTAACATCCATTACCGGTCCAAGGGCGCAGCACCCCAGGCAGTTTACGGTTTCCAGGCTGAATTTCAAATCCAGGTCTGTTTCGCCGGGTTTTATGCCGGTCAGGTCTTCCACGGCGCTGAGAATGTTTTGGGCTCCGCGGACATGGCAGGCGGTGCCCATGCAGATGTGAATCTCATGCCGGCCTTTGGGCACCAGGCTAAAGGCTTTGTAAAAAGTGGCAATATGCTGGATCCGGGATAAAGGCACCTCTAACCTTTCGCTGATCCTTTCCAGGGCCTGTTTGGGCAGCCAGTGGTTCTCGCTTTGGATTTCCAGCAAAACTTGAATTAAAGAACTGGCTTCACAGTTATGCCGGTCTATGATTTGATCAATTCTATTGATATCCATGGCCTCTTATATGATTTCCTCCTTGATCATGATCATGCCCCGATCAACACAATTTGTAAATTTTCCTTATAAAGCGAAGCGTTTCTGGTTTTCTTCATACCTGACCAATCCCTGCTTGGCCGAATTGTTCAGGTGTTTTGATACATCGGACTGGCTCAGGCCCAGGATTTCCGAAATTTCACCGGTGGATAGGGGTTTCTCCTGCAGCAGGGCCATGATCTGGCCAATGGCCAGTTTATCGGCGATCAGTTCTTTAAAAAGCCTTTCAAATTCATCGCTGGCATAAAAGGCTTTAAACTGGTCCTGGGTTTCAAAATGGGCCCTTAACCGCTCGCTTTCTACCAGCCTGATATAGGGGATCAGCCTGGATACGGCTTTTAAATTAAGCTCCAGGGTTTCACGGTCCAGCCCTTCGCTGATGCCGAGCGGTCCCGCTTCCCGGACCGTTTTTACAAAATCATCCACGGCCCGGGCAAACAGGTTCCCTTCGCCGGAAGACATGAACTCTATCCTCAAGCGGTCGGGGTTCAGCCCGATATGTTTCATGATCCGCTTGCTCAATAGAACCAGGTTCAGGGCATGGTAATTGCCCTGGGTAACGTAGTTGCACTCTTTCAGGTGACAGCCTCCGATGAAGACGCCGTCAATCCCGTTCGAAAAGGCCCTGAACAGGTGGGACAGATCGACCCGTCCGCTGCACATGACCCGAATCAGCCTGATTTCAGTTGTATATTGTAGTCTGGAAACTCCAGCCAGGGCCGCAGCTCCATATCCTCACCACTGGCATACGAAGCCGATTACTTTTGGTTTGAATGTGTGCTGATCACTCATCCGCCGCCACCTCCTGGTTTAGTTTTTCACCTTTACCGCCGGTTATCTGTTTTTAAACGGCAGCTTCTTTTTTATCTGCGCTTTCTTCTTCGGGGACGGCCGCATCGATTTGACTGAGCAGCTCCTCATCGGTAAAGTGCTTTAACTGGATTGCCCCCGTCGGGCAGACGGCGTTGCAGAGACCGTCTCCTTTGCACAGGACCGGGTTTACGGCCGCCGTCAGGCCGGTTTCTGTAGCCTGGAATTCTATGGCCCCGTAGGCGCAGGCATCAATGCAGGCCCCGCAGGTAACGCATTTGCTTTCCTCCACTTCACAGATCGCCCCGGAAGCTGTAACGATGTCGTTGGAAAGCAGGGCCAGGACCCTGCCGGCGGCGCCGTAAGCCTGGCTGATGGTTTCCGAAATCAGCTTGGGGTAGTGGGCGATACCGCACAGATATACTCCTTCAGCCGCAAATTCGACCGGTCTTAACTTGACATGCGCTTCCTTGAAAAAGCCGTCCGGGTTCAGGCCAACCTTGAACAGGTTTTCAATTTTCCTGGTCCCGGCGGAAGGAATAACCGCAGCGGCCAGGGCGATGAGGTCGGCATCTATTTCGATATTTTTTTGCAGCACGTAATCGGGGAGGGTCACTTTTAAAACCGGACGTCCTTCTTCTTCGGCCGGTTCAAGCTGCGGCTCCTGTTCGGGTTCATAGCGGATAAAAACGACCCCTTTGTCGGCGGCTTCCCGGTAATAGTCTTCGTTGTAACCGTAAGTTCTCATATCCCTGAAAAGGATGTAGACATCCCGATCGGGGTTCTTTTCTTTTAAAATCAGGGCATTTTTGACTGATTCGTTGCAGCAGATCCGGCTGCAGTAATTGCGGTCCTCATTTCTGCAGCCCACGCACTGGATCATGACCACGTTTTCCGCATTGGCTACCATTTCGTCTCCGGTGGCAATTTTTTCCTCCAGTTCCAGCTGGGTCATAACCCGCTTGTCTTCACCGTAGAGATACTCGGTGGGAGTGTAAACGTCGGCCCCGGTTGCGATCACCGTGGCCCCGTGCTTGATCTCCGCCCGGCCCCGGCCGGACTGGATTGTGGTGGCAAAGTTGCCGATGTAGCCGGCAGTCCCTGTAATCTCGGCCCCGGTATAAACATGGATCAGGGGGTGCCGGTAGACCCTTTCGATCAGATCGCGCAGGAATTCCTGGACATCAAGGCCTTCCAGGGTGTCATAAACTTTCCTGGCCGTTCCCCCGAGGACGGGTTCTTTTTCCACCAGGTATACGTGGTGGCCGTGCTCGGCAATGGACAGGGCACAGGTCATCCCGGCAATGCCGCCCCCGACGACCAGGGCTCTTTTGTCCACCGGTAGATCGATTTCCATCAGCGGTTCCAGGTAGCGGGTCCTTGCCACGGCCATCCTGATGATATCTTTCGCTTTTTGAGTGGCTTCATCTTTTTGCTTGGGATGGACCCAGGAGCAGTGCTCCCGGATATTGGCCATTTCGTAGTAGTACTGGTTCAAGCCCGCTTCCCTGAGGGTGTCCCGGAAGAGCATTTCCAGCGTCCGCGGAGAGCAGGCGGCGACGATAACCCGGTTCAGGTCTTTTTCTTTGATCATGTCGGTTATTTCTTCAGCGCAGTTGGTGGCGCAGGAAAAAAGCTGTTCCTGGGCATAGACCACGTTGGGGAGGGTCAAGGCGTAGTCAACGGCGGAGGGCACGTTGACCACCCGGCCGATATTGGCCCCGCAGTGACAGACAAAGACTCCGATCCGCGGTTCTTCCAGGGAAACGTCTTTTTCCGGCGGGTAAACCCTTTCCACGGACAGGTCGCCTTTACGGTAATTAAGCAGCTCGCCGCACTGGGAACCGGCCCCGCTGGCGGTAACCACCGTTTCTGGGATATCGAGCGGGCCCTGAAAAGCTCCGCTGATGTAGAAGCCCGGACGTGATGTTTCCATGGGGTTGACCGGGTTGGTTTTGCAAAAACTGTGGTCATTCAATTCGAGCCCGAACTTTTTAGCCAGCCCTTCCACATCCGGGGGCGGGCTCATGCCTACTGAAAGAACCACCAGGTCAAATTCTTCTTCCCTTACCCCTTCCTCGGGGGTGGTGTATTTTAAAGTCACGTTTTTAGTTTCCGGGTCTTCCCTGACTACTGACACATAACTCCTAAAAAACCTGACCCCCGGCATTTCTTCCGCCCTCTGGTAAAACCTTTCAAAATCTTTGCCGTAGGAACGGATATCGTTGTGGAAAACAGTGCATTCGGTTTCCGGATCATGCTCCTTGGTTAAAATGACCTGTTTCTGGGTGTAGGTACAGCATACCGAGGAGCAGTAGCTGTTGGCTCCCGGCGGGTTGACCTGCCTGGAGCCAACACAGTGGATCCAGGCTACTTTACGGGGATGCTCCAGGTCCGAAGGACGCAGGACCTGCCCCTCGTAGGGGCCGGTGGAATCGGTCAAACGCTCATAGTCCATACTGGTGACCACGTTTTCGTACTTTCCGGCTCCATAGTCTCCCCTGATCCTGGGATCATATTCTTCATAACCGGGGGCTAAAATTACCGCCCCGACATTAATTTCCATTATTTCTTCAGTCTGGCTGAAATCTATAGCTTCATTTTGACAGACCGCCTCGCAGATCAGGCATTTTTTCTCTTTTAAGTAAAGGCAGTTTTCATCAATGTAAGTAATCAAGGGAATAGCCTGGGAGTAATAGATATGGATAGCCTTGTTGTTTGAAATATCCTGGTTGAATTCATCGGGGTACTGGACCGGGCAGTATTCTGTGCACACGGTGCAGCCGGTACACTTGTCTTCCCGGATATAGCGGGGCTTTTTCCTCAGCCTGACCCTGAAATTGCCCGCTTCCCCTTCTACGCTGTCAACTTCGGTATAGGAAATGACTTCGATGTTGGTGTGCCGGTCGACCTCGACCAGTTTGGGCGAGAGAATTCACATCGAACAGTCATTG
>PWGD01000076.1 GCA_003554395.1 Syntrophomonadaceae bacterium | reverse complement strand
CTCCTTCTTACCCCCGGCCTGATCACTGACCTGATCGGCTTCTCCCTGCTGCTGCCTTTTACCAGGATTTTCTACAAAGCGGCGGCCCAAAAATATTTTACCCGCCGTATGGAAGAAGGCACCTTCCAGGTGTGGTGGCGCTAGCCGTTCGGCCTGGCCGGCTCGTTGACATCATGGCAGTGATGGCCCCGGCAGCCGGGGCCGTTTCTATCGGTATTTATTCCGCAGCGGCCTGGGATTGAAAATATAGCGGCCCTTGTAAGCATCAATACCACTAACGGCCGGTTAAAGGCTGCAGTGTAAAGCAACAAATAAAAGGGGACAGCCTGGAACTGCTTGCTGTCCCTTATTTGATATCCGATGCGGTCCGGTTTTACCGGGATTTAGTCGGTTATAAAGGTACCGGTCTTTCCATCCAGGGCTTCAATGGATTTGAATAATGAAGTAATGATCGCTTTTTTGCCGGGGTTTTCTTTAACATACATAACCGCGGCCTGGATTTTAGGCAGCATGCTGCCCGGAGCGAAATGGCCTTCCTCCATATATTTTTCGGCTTCTTTTACAGTCATATGGTCCAGGTCCTGCTGATTGGGCCGGTTGAAGTTAAGGGCTACCCGGTCTACTTCGGTCAGGATCATTAAAATATCGGCTTCGATATCATTGGCCAGCTGTGCGGCGGCCAGGTCTTTATCAATTACAGCGGCGATTCCCTTCAGGGATCCGTCCTCCGCTTCGATAACCGGTATGCCTCCTCCTCCGGCCGTGATGACGATAGTAGTGTCCCAGAGTTCTTTCAAACAGGAAAATTCTACAATTCGCTGCGGCATCGGTGATGCGACAACCCTCCTCCAGCCGCGCCCGGCGTCCTCCGCCACGGTGTAGCCCTTTTCCCGGGCAATGTTTTCCGCTTCCTCCGGGGTGTAAAAGGGGCCGATTGGCTTGGTCGGGTTATTAAAAGCGGGATCATTTCTATCAACGACCACCTGGGTAACTATGGTTACCACCGGGACCTTTCTTTGTTTTTGATCCAGGGCATAACGTAAAGCCTGCTGGATATGATAACCTATGTAGCCCTGGCTCATGGCGCCGCAAACATCGAAAGGCATTACCGGCACAACATCGGCGGCAGTCTCACTGGCCAAAACGATATTGCCCACCTGGGGCCCGTTGCCGTGGACGATGGCCAGCTCATAATCCCGGCAGCTCATTTCAGCGATATATTCCACCGTTTGATAGATCCTCTCCAGCTGGTTTTCGGCCGTGGCGGGAGAGCCTCTTTTTAAGAGGGCATTTCCCCCCAGCGCCACCACGATCCTGGTTAGTCTCATTGCCCGAGCCTCCTTGGATGCTTAAGTTAAGCTAATTGTAACACAATTTACCAACTCTTTCAGGCCTGAAAGCAGTAAGAACAATTTAGCAGTATATTTTGTATAAAATTTATTTAAGGCAAATTTGATAAATAAAAATTAGTTTCTTTATGTTGCAGGTAATAATGAATATATGTTAAAATGTGAAAACAGAAGCAATACTTAGTATAGGTTCAATTAAAAGCGAAATAAGGAGGTAGTCGTGATGACTGCGAATGGATTTTTTGGTTACCTCGGAGAATGGTTTACTGTCCAATTTCCGCATTTCCTGGGAGCCATAGCGATCCTGGTAGTGGGCTGGGTAGTGGCCCTGATTATAGCTTCTATCGTGCGCGGCGCTTTCCGCCGGACTCAGTTAGGGGCCAGGGTGGCCCGCTGGATTAAAGGCGATGAAGAGGCCGCGGGCACCGAAGTAAACAAGTGGAGCGGAAGAATTGCCTTTTACCTGGTCATGTTCTTTGTGCTGGTTGCTTTTTTCCAGTATTTAAATTTAACCTTTATCGCCGAACCGCTGACCGCATTTTTAGTGCAGATCTTTGAATATGCCCCCCGGATTTTTGGTGCTATCATCTTACTGCTCCTAGCCTGGCTTGTGGCGACCGTGCTCCGAATGATTGTACAACGCCTTCTTGATGCTACCAAAATCGATGATCGGTTTACTGATTTAAGCGGAGAAGAAGAGAAAAAGGTACCCCTTTCTCAAACCATCGGCAATGTAGTTTTTTGGATTACTCTGATCCTTTTTATCCCGGTTATTTTGGACGCCCTTAATGTAGAAGGGCTGTTAGCCCCGGTTCAAAGTATGTTCGAAGCAGTCCTGGGTTACCTGCCCAATATCATTGGAGCAGGCCTGATTATCCTTCTTGGCTGGTTTGGAGCCCGGATTTTACAACGGGTTGTTGTCAACCTGCTTGGGGCTGTCGGGCTGGACCGCCTGAGCGAAAAAGAAGAGGTTGCTTCCTACTTTGGAACCCGGAAACCCTCTGAAATTGTCGGTTTGTTTGTTTACGTAGTGGTCTTGATCTTGGTCATCATTGGAGCTCTAAATGCCCTCGCTGTAGAGGCCATCACCCGTCCGGCCAGTAATATGCTGGAAATGATCCTGCAGGCGCTGCCGGCGATCTTCGCCGCCGCCCTGGTCCTGGGTATTGCTTTTTTGGTGGGCAGGGTAGTGGCTGCCCTGATAACAAAGCTTTTATCCGCCGTGGGCTTTGATGAATTTCTGGGCCGCCTGGGAATCGCCCGTACCAGCGGCGAAGGGGCCAGGTCACCCTCAGAGATTGTCGGTTATGTGGTGATGGTGGCGATCATGTTTTTTGCGGCCATCGAAGCGGCCGGTTTGCTTGGGTTTGCCGTCCTGGCCGATTTAATTGCCCAGCTTACCATACTGCTCGGCCGGGTTGTCGTATCGGTTGTTATTTTTGGCATCGGCCTTTACCTGGGCGGGTTGGCTAAAGAAGTGGTCACCGCCAGCGGCGGCCCCCATGCCGATTTCCTGGCCAAGCTGGCCCGGATCGCGATCCTGATCCTGGCCGGTTCAATTGCCCTGCAGCAGCTGGGGGTAGCCGATGAGATCATCATCATCGCCTTCGGTGTGCTTTTAGGAGCGAT
>PWGD01000077.1 GCA_003554395.1 Syntrophomonadaceae bacterium | reverse complement strand
GCCATTATTAATTCATAAATAAGCAGTAGCTTTTCCTTGTCTTTAATCATAAACATTCTCTCCTATAAACTTTTCCGGTCGATGTTCTTGCAAATGAGTCCCAATAATTCTGCTATTGTCAGGTATATTACTTCTGTTTAGTTAGATACAACTCCTCTACGCATTGGAACAGATATTTATACAGCCTATTAAGTTAAAATAGTAACTGATACTTCAGTTTAATTGGCAGGACCTGCATTTTATAGCTCTTTGACCGGATTCCTCATAAAAACTCAAAAAAGGAGTTATTAGTTTAGACGTTGGATTTAAATAATAATCAAAAATTTTAAATCCCTTCACCTGGAGGTGAGGTAATGTTTAAAAACCGGGAATTAATTATGAAGCGGGTAGCAGAAATGCCCAAAGGGGAAAAATCGCCGTCAAAGCGTTACTGGTGCCTGACCTGCAAAATGCTTTTTTCGATGGAGGAACCTGTTTGTCCCTATATGTCTAAAATATGCATCAATACTCCTATATTCTATTTAAAGCCACGCATTTATCTCTAATGCTTATTAAGATCTCATACCAGCAAGTTTAGATATTTTGCTCTCATTCTCCAGCACAAAACCGCTCCAGGTATCGGCATACTGCAGCAGCAGGGTCAGGGGCTCCTCTTTCCTGGCCACGGAGGCATTGTCATCGACATACTGGCCGTCGTGGTAAACAATAGCCTGGACTTCTTCTTCACTGAGCTCGATATAAGGCAAGGCCAGGTAGATGCTGCGGATGGGGACACTTAAGTAGGTCAGGTCCCGGTTATAGGTGTACGGGTACTTACCGCCTTTTAAGTACTGCGGCCGGCCCGGCATCCCCACCTTGCCCAGGTCATGCAGGAGGGCGACGATAACACAGCTTTCATCTGTTATTTCCGGGGTTAGGGCCTCTTTCAGCCTGATCATGGTTTCTGCCACATTGCAGGAATGCTCTAGCAAACCCTGTTCCCTCGACAGGTGAAACCTGGTGCTGGCCGGGCTCTTCAGCCAGTCGGTTTCTGACTCCAGGTAGTTCATCAAGTTCATAAAAGAAGAGCGGCGTTCAACCACTTTTTCTTTGAGCATTTTATAACGTTCCATCATTGTGTGCATTTTTTACCTCGCTTTAGATGTAAATTTCACTTTTCAAGGCAAGCTTAGCAGGGCGAAGTGTCACTTATGTGTCCCTTGCTCCTGGTAAAGTTGGGTTTAGCAAAAAGAAGGGAGGAAAACAACCTGGGCAGCCGGCCTACTTCTATATAGCTCGCAGTCTTTTCTTGTGCAGGAAGGATTAATTTGAAGAGCAAAGAAATATTTACCTAATAAAGTATTCAATGTGACCCATACATGTCCCTCATCACTGCTATTATCCAGGTTAGAAGATCAATATTTATCCCGGCATGAAGGTTCCGGGTAAAACTAAAACCCCAAACTGAACAGAGGTGAGCTCTGGTGAACGCATACGCACGCACCGGTGATTTTCCAGAAGCCCTGGTGAAAATAGTTTTCACCGTGATGGAGAAAACCCCCGACGGCGGGGCAACCATGGATGACTTAAAGGAAGCCTACGAAGAAGCACGGGGAAGCTACCCCAGTAACAAGACCATCTACCGCTGCATCCGCAGGCTGAACTTACTTTTTGACCCCCTGGCTTACGGGGAAACCCCTGAAGAAGGGGAAGAATTAGAGGAGGAAAACGGGGAAGGATATGAAGACGACGCGGTGCCTCCGCTGATTCAATCAAGGCGCACAAAAGGCGGGACCCGCTATATTTTTACCGGCGATCTGCCGGCAAGCAGCATTGACGCCAACCAGGCCCTGCTGATGACCCTGGGCTTATATACCCAGCAGCGCGGGCTCCTTAAAGAACACTTCGAGACGGTTATCCGGACCCTGCTCAGGGATCTGCTGGCCAGGATCAACAGCTACCAGAACGCTTTCCGGGAAATCGAAAAGCACATCCATGTTTCCGGCCACGAACCGGCCGAACCCGGCCGGAACGTTGACAAGATCAAGAAGATCATGGAGGCCATCAGGAGTCGCCACAGGCTTTACATGACCTACCTGCGCACCTACGACGGGGCTGTAACCGATCGCGAGTGCGAGCCCTACGGTCTGATCAGCCGTTTAAACAGCTGGTACCTGGTAGCCCGCTGCATGAGACATCAAAAGCGGCGCATTTTTTTGCTGGACCAGATCAAGGAGCTGAAAATAGTGGAAAACAGCACTTTCAAATGGCCAGAAGGTTTCTCAATCCACGATATATACAGCAAGTCCTGGGGTGTTTGGAACATCGACGAGGAAGAACCGGCCGAGCCGGAAAAGGTTCGCATCAAGGTCTTCAAGGGGCCTGCTGAACGGTTCAACCTGATCAGCTATCACGACACCCAGGAAGTGAAAATGCTGCCCGGGGGTGAAGCAGAAGTGACTTTTAAAATCACCGGAGCCGGGGAGATGATCCCGTGGCTGATGAGCTGGGGCCAGGCCGTCCAGGTATTAGAACCGCAGTGGCTGAAAGAAGAACTGCTGAAAAATCTTAAGAACATGATCAACCTCTACGATGATCAATAAGCCTGTCGGAAGTTGCCTTATAGAGACTAATAACAGGAGTTAATGGGGTCAGGTCTTGAATTATCACATTGCTGCAGCTTTGCCTGTGGAGAATAATTTTTTCTGCAGATTTATAGTTCTACTTGATATTTGCAAGAATGCCTGCTAAAACAAGTCGGTGCGACTGGCCTGGTGCAGATGGTTTTTGGTGCTTACAATTACTGCGACAACATAAAGGAACAGGTTTCAAGAGCCCCTTACCAGGAAACTGGTTTGAAAACAGGAATCATATAATTACACCAGCAGGTTTAATTTTTGGGCCGGCGAGAGGAGGCGTAGATGATGTTCCGGGAAATGCGAAGAAAAAAACAGCTACTTTCCAAGGAAGCAACCGAGGCTATCCTGAGTAGAGGTAAAACCGG
>PWGD01000054.1 GCA_003554395.1 Syntrophomonadaceae bacterium | reverse complement strand
TTTAGGGATGTGTTAAAATGTAACCAGTTCGAAAGTGCGTCACAGGAAAACCATCGCGAAGCGATTTCGTTCTTCTCCTGACACGGTGTAAGGGGACAGGCCTTCTGGCACACTTAATTTAATTTGTTCAATGTATTATCGAGATATCTAGCGAAAAGTGTGTCGGAAGAAGAACGAAATCGCTTCGCGATGGTTTTCCTGTGACGCACTTTCGAACTGGTTACATTTTAACACATCCCTAAAACCTTTAAAAAACTTGCCACGGGCGCTGGGCTGATTGTGACATCGAGTGTTTCTATTGAGCGTACCAGGGGATCGCGAGTGAAGGCCGGCTATATTTAGAAGCCGGCTTTTCTTCACTCGCGATGGTGACGGTCACAATCAGTCCGTGGGATAAAAAGCCTGCAGGTTTTTTTCTCGATAAAAATAAATGAAAAAGTGCGCTGTTTCTGATATTGTTAAGTTGCCACAAAACAAAAAGAAACGGGCGCACTTTTCATGAACAGTATAACACAAAGCAAAAAGGCATGTAAGGTCAGGTCTCCTCCTTAATCATGAAAATATCACTGAACTATTATTAAAGGAGGAGCTAACAGTGAAAGATTATGTCGAAGAGTGCAACCTTTATTTTACGCTCAAAGGAACACCGCTATCTTCACAGGAGTCATACCTGCGCCGCATTAAGGCCTTTGTAGAGTTTCAGGAAGCAAAGAAAAAACCTGTAGACCAGACTGAGCTTGATGACATCCAGGAATATATCCTTTATCTGAAACAGCAAAAAGGCTTAAGCGCGGGAACGATCAACACCTACATATCTTCAGTACGATTCTTTTACACCTATGTTTTGGACAGGGAATGGAACAAGCGCAAAGTTCCACGTATGAAAAAAACCTTTAAACTACCTGTTATCCCCCCGCGTGAAGTGGTTGAAGGATTGCTTGAGGCAAGCGACAATATCAAACACCGGGCAATCCTGTCACTTTTATTTGGTAGCGGGCTCAGGGTTTCAGAAGTGTGCCACCTGAAGATCAAAGACATCTGCAGCAAGACGATGCGGGTAAGGGTGGAAAAAGCCAAGCACGGCACTGACCGCTACACGATTCTTTCAGAGAAGTCGCTTAAGCTTTTAAGACTCTATTTCAAGAAAAACTTCAAAAACAGCTATCACCCTGAAGACTGGCTTTTCCCCGGTCAAAAGCCTGGTTTGCCGCTAAACGTGAAAACAGTCAAAAACACGATCATTAAGCTAAAGGACAAACTGATGCTTGATGCGGACATATCAGCGCACACATTAAGGCACTGCTTTGCCACTTACCTTCTTGAAGACGATGTGGAAGTGGAAAAGATCCGTCAACTGCTCGGGCACAGCTCTCTTTCCAGTACCAAGGTCTATCTGCAACTGACAGCAAAAAGCATGATGGGTGTGGTAAGCCCCCTGGACAGAGGGAAGCAGTCATGAACAAGATCATAGAAGCACTGGAACTTTTTAACCCGCAATTGGAAAAAGACTTATCAGGACAACAGCTGCGCGCTGTGCATGACCTGTGTGCCTGCAGGACCGCTTCACTTGGCGGGCATGTGCATAAATGCAGTGAGTGTGAACAAATCAAGGTTTACTACAACTCCTGTCGCAACCGCCACTGCCCGCAATGCCAGGGTCTGAACAAAGCAATCTGGGTTGATAAAATGAGTGCCGGGGTCCTTGATGCCCCCTATTTTCACCTCGTCTTTACTGTACCCGAGGAGCTTAAAAGCCTGTTTTACAGAAACCAGAAGCTGCTTTACAGTCTTTTCTACAAGGCGTGCGCCGAAACCATCCAAGAGCTGTGCGAAGACCCGCGCTATCTCGGCGCCCAGCCGGGGTTCTTTTCAATGCTGCATACCTGGAGCCAGGACTTAAATTACCATCCGCATATTCACAGCGTGGTCACCGGCGGCGGTTTGTCGGAAAAGGGCCAGTGGCGTATGAGTAAAAAGAAGTTTTTTATCCCGGTAAAGGTGCTTTCCAAAAAATTCAGGGGTAAGTTCCTCTACTACCTGAAAAAACTCTATACCGAAAACAAACACAGGCTTTCTTCTTTCTTTTGCCACTACGAAGAAGAAGAATTCAACGCCCTGATCGACCGGCTTTACAGCTTGGAATGGTATACCTACGTTAAAGAGGCTTTCAGCGGACCGCAGGCAGTGCTTAAATACCTCGGACGATATGCTTCAGGGGTAGCCATCTCCAATTCAAGAGTACTAGAGGTGACACAAGAAACGGTTTCTTTCAAGGTCCGAAACAGAAAAGACCCGGCCCGGCAAACAACCATTACCCTGAAAGGAAAAGAGTTCGTCCGCCGGTTTCTGCTCCATATTTTACCCCGGGGGTTTGTCAAGATCAGGCATTACGGTATCCAGGCTACTCGCAACAAAAAAACTAAACTGGTCTTGTGCCGAAAGTTGTCCAAAAGCAAAGTATACAGTCCCAGGTACGCAGGGTTAAGCAAAATCGCTATCGCTTCCCTTATCGCGGGCAGTGACCTGAGTATTTGCCCTTTCTGCAAAACATGTAGGATGGAAAAAATACAGGAGTTTTCAGCCAGGATGGTTACTTAAAGCTATCGAAACTGAATATCTTTTTACCATGCCCGGTGCTGGGGGAGGGGGGCCGTTTGCCCAAAAGATGGTGAAATTGATTAAAGACCAACAGGAGTTTTAATTTTTAGCAAGAATTTATATCTAACGAAGTCGATGAAAAAGATTGAAAACCCATAGCGTAACCCGGGGGCGACTTCATTCTTCTCGGGCAATCAAAAATTTTGCGCAGGTTTTATTTCAGCCCAACGCTTGCAGTTTAGCATAAACGTTGGGCTTTATCAGCGCAAAACTTCCGATTGAACCCTAAGAGAACCGTCCCTAGAACACCACCTGTAGAACACAATGAAAGCGCCCTAGGGCGCTTTCATGTATGGTGGTGATCTGTCCGTTTGGCAAAATCCTGGTGGCATGTTTGCTACTT
>PWGD01000194.1 GCA_003554395.1 Syntrophomonadaceae bacterium | reverse complement strand
TGGACAGTCCGTTTTCAACCGGCACTTCCAGGTCAAAGGCTGCTCCCCGGGGTTTGCTGTGCTGGCGGCGCGGATAAAACAGAAACATTAACAAAGAAGAGCTGTCAATTTTAGCATAAAGTCCGGTCATTTAATCACCTTCCCGTAATTTTCTGAAATTGGGCCAGATCCAGCATCCATCAACCAAATTGTTACAGACACATGCGGTGGCACCGGCTCGCTTGGTTTAAGTAAAAAAGCCAACCACCATCCCCCGCTCCCGGTCGCCCACCATCACCTAACTCGGCCGCAATTTGCCGCTACCTGCTGGAAATAGCTGCTGGAAACAGGCCCTTATTGTCATTAAGTTTTCATGATCTCTTTTTCAAGTATCCTGCGGTTGTTCTCGAAAAGCTTACGCCCCTCCTCGAGCAGATCGGCCACTTCGGTTTCAAAATCCGCGGCCGCCTGTCGGTCGGAGATCATATCCAGGTTGATCTTAACATTATAGCAGGCCCCGGTCAGGGCAGCTAAAGCCTGCAGGTTGGCTACCCCCAGGTCGGTTACGGCAGACGGGTTCCCTTTGCCGGCGGCATCACCGATCAGCGACAAAACCCGCAGGCTGCCCCTGGCGGTATGCATCGGAACATCGGCTGCGTACCTGCCGGCTTCTGAAATAGCTTCTTTTCTTTTTATTTTTTCTTCCTGGCCGTCCCTGGGCAGGCGGTACGCTTCCATGACCTTATTAAAAGCTACCGTGTCCTCGTCGATTGCTCCCAGCATCTTATTCATCAAAAAGCGTGCTTCTTCACCGATCTGCTGCAGCATGTCGACAGCGCCGCCCAGTTTATTGCGGTTTTGGCTCAAGTTACAGTACATGGAAAGCAGGCCGGCAGCCTGGGCCCCGGCCTGGGCCGCTACGCTCCCTCCTCCCGGGGCGGGAGAGTTGGAAGCTACTTCACGCACAAACCTTTCGACTGTCAGCTCTTTTAACATAATTTAAATCTCCTATCTTTCGGCAGGAATTCTCTTATCCTCACATCATTTTATTAAATGGGTTTTATTATACCAGTGAATTAACAATCAGGCCAGTTTGTGCCGGCAATCTTCACCGGCTGCAATCGCTCTGATTGCTTTTTCAACCTGCGAATCGAGCCGGGGCACTTCATGCCAGGTCAGAATTTCCTTTACCATGGCATTGGCGCTTTCACCGAAACTTTTAGAGCCGGCAGCAAGCCAGTTTTCGTAGGTGTTCCGGTTGAAAAGGTCGGTAAAATGCATCTGATCCCTGAAATGATCCATGGTATGTTTCTCGGACAGGTAAAGCCCACCGGGGCCCACTTTTTCGATCACATCCAGGGCCAGAGTAGTCGGGTTAACATCCATCCCCCGGGTTAGAAACCTGACCGCGCCGGCGCCTTCGTTGCAAAGCAGAAGGTATTCCAGACTGCCGGTTATTCCGGCCCCGATATAGCCCAGGTCATGGACCATATTGGCTCCTGAAAGCCCGGAAATGAGCAGGTTAAAACCGGCCTCCATGGCCGCCTGCTGGTCGAAGATATGGGCATCCGAACATCCGGCCGTCGTAAATGAAGGCAGATCGTAATAATCTGAAAGCTGGACCAGGGAAGCACAGCCCAGGTCCCGCTGGGGATCGCCGTAGGAACAGACCGAGGTAATCATGTTCATCGGCGGTGTACCCCCGCCGTATATAAAAGGAGCGCCCCTGGCCTTAAGCTGATGGATAACCAGCCCCGAAAGGCATTCAGCGTTGGCCACTACCAGCGCCCCGGCCGTGGTAACCGGAGCCGTCGCACCGCACATCACAGCAGGAGCGTAGATCAGGGGAATCATTTCTCTGGCGGCGGTAAGCAGTTTTTCAAGGGCTGTTTTAGAATGCATCAGCGGAGATGTGGGCTGGGCATAATGAATAATGTAAGGATTTGCGGCCAGCTTTTCTTTTCCGCCCACGATCAGGGAAGCCATTTCGACAATATCAAGCAGGCCCCGGCGGTCGTGGGCGTCAAAAACGATCGGCTTGGTGCTGTTAAGGGCCATAGCCTCAAAATGATGGCGGTCGGTCCGGGTTTCAGGGACATCGGAAGCAAGGGCCAGGGCCATGACAAAATCAATATTTTCCAGGGCGTCGCAAACCAGGGCGGAATTGATCGTATCCTGCTTGACGGTCCGCCTTCTTTTTCCGGTATCCAGATCGATGGTGTAGGGGGTATCGGAGCCTGGCCCATAATAGACCCCGCGCTGCGATTCCAGGGGCATGGCCCGGTTACCGCTGCGGTCTGCTATGGCAATGCTGGAAGGCACGGTCTGCAGGGCCTGCTGGACCATCCAGGCCGGTATCTTTACCAGTTCGCCGCTGAGGTTAGCCCCCCCTTTATCAAGTAGCCCCAAAGCTTCTTTTTCATAAACCTTTACTCCTACTTTTTCCAGGATATCGAGGGTAGCCTGGTGGATGTCGTCCATTTGTTTTTTGGTCAGGTTGATCAAACTCATTCTGTTGTCAAAGGTTTTCTTGCTGTTAAGCAATGCTGCTGCCTCCCTGCTATTTTGTCACTTACTGGTCCCGTTTTGAAACCATCTTTTTAATTTCTGCCCGGATGGCAGGGTCAACTTCTTAAGTATTGCCAAATTTTTTTAAGCTTGCTTTCTAAGCCTGTCACCACTGTTCAGTAACGAAGCTTTTTCTTTGAGCCTGAGCAGAAATAAGATATGGATACCTCCGTTTTCTTAATACTATTTATTGATCCGCTTTCAGCAAAATAACCGGTAGCATGTGGAACATAATCAAACCCAGATATCGTTAGCAACCAGGGTGCCGGATAGAACCGGGGTGCCCTCCTTGATCAAAGCGCTGAAGTTAAGTTGGCCGGTCTTTTAGCTGCTCAGCGGCAAGCATAATAGCCTCTTCAATCTGCTTGTAACCTGTGCAGCGGCACAGGTTGCCTGATATGGCCATTTTAACTTCTTCAGATGACGGATCTGTATTTTCTTTTAGCAGGGCGTGCGCGCTCATAACCATACCCGG
>PWGD01000157.1 GCA_003554395.1 Syntrophomonadaceae bacterium | reverse complement strand
CCGGGGAGGGAAAAAGCGGTTGCGTATGGAATTAAAAAATATCATCACTGGCTAGAAGGAAGGTGAATTTTTGAAATGTGACCGGTGTGAAAAAGTGGATTGTGAACAAGGCCGGGATTGTACCGGCACTGAAGAGAGGGCGGTTGAAATTTATAGCGGTCAGGACCGCCAAATTCACCGGGCGGCCGCCTTCATTGAAGCGGAATATTATATGCAGAAAACCAGGGTGGAGGAGCTGATCCTTTTTTGCCGGGAAATGGGCTACGAGCGCCTGGGGGTTGCTTTTTGTCTCGGCCTGAAAGAGGAAGCCAAAGTGCTTTGTTCCTACCTGCGCAGGCATTTTAAGGTTTACAGTATTTGTTGCAAGGTGTGCGGTATGGCTGAAGAAGAACTGGAACTGCCCAAGATCAGGGCAGACAGGCCGGAAGCAATGTGCAACCCGGTGGTCCAGGCCCGGGTCCTGCAGGAAAATAAAACCGAACTCAACGTAACAGTCGGCCTCTGCATCGGTCATGACGTCTTATTCAACAAACATTCCCAGGCGCCGGTAACTGCTTTAATTGTAAAAGACCGCGTTCTTTCCCATAATCCGGCCGGGGCCCTTTACACAGGTTACTACCGTAAAATTCTGGGCCAATAGGCTTTCGTTTATAAAGAGCGGCAGCTTTTATATATTTTGAAAAGAGAGAATCTGTAAGATATTTTATAGCTTAAGATGCCGCTAAAGGAGTGATTGCATGTACGACAGCGATCAAATTGGAATGGCCATGAAAATAAAGCTGGATGACCGGTGGTATGAAAAGTCCGAATTCGCAGCAGGTGTCCGCCGGGCACCGGCCCGGGATTTTACGCTGACTCAGGCGCAGACGGAAATAGCCTTGAAAAACGCCCTGCGCTATATCCCCCACAAGTACCACCGGAAGCTGGCACCCGAATTATTGGAAGAGCTCCTGACCCGGGGCCGGATTTACGGTTACCGTTACCGCCCTCCGGGCCCTATCAAGGCCCGGCCGGTCGATCAGTACAAAGGGAGGTGCCTGGAAGGCAGAGCCTTCCAGGTCATGATCGACAACAACCTTGATTTTGATGTGGCTCTCTACCCTTACGAGCTGGTTACCTACGGTGAAACCGGGCGGGTCTGCCAGAACTGGATGCAGTACCGCCTGATCAAGAAGTATTTGGAGGAATTGACCGAAGAGCAAACCCTGGTGGTCGAATCGGGCCATCCCCTGGGCCTGTTCCGTTCCCGCCCCGATGCCCCGAGGGTGATTATCACCAACGCCCTGATGGTGGGCATGTACGACAATGCCGAGGACTGGAACGTAGCCGAACAGATGGGCGTGGCCAATTACGGCCAGATGACCGCCGGCGGGTGGATGTATATCGGGCCCCAGGGCATCGTGCACGGCACCTTTAACACCATATTGAATGCCGGACGGCAGCAGCTGGGAATCGGGGACGACCAGGATTTGAGGGGCTATATTTTCGTTTCTTCAGGCCTGGGCGGAATGAGCGGGGCCCAACCCAAAGCGGTTGAAATAGCAAACGGGGTGGGCATCATAGCCGAGGTCGATCATTCCAGGATTAAAACCAGGCATGAACAGGGCTGGGTCAGCGAAGTTTCCGCCGACCTGGACGAAGTATTCAAGGTGGCCCGCAGGGCGGCCGATAACAAGGAGCCGCTGTCCATTGCCTACCATGGAAACGTGGTTGACCTGCTCTCTTATGCCGTCAAAAACAAGATCCACATCGATCTGCTCTCCGACCAGACATCCTGCCACGCTGCCTATGACGGCGGCTACTGCCCCCAGGGCCTGAGTTTCGAGGAGAGAACGGTTCTTTTGCAGGATGACCGGGCGGGGTTCAGGAAAAAAGTCGACCGGTCGCTGCGGAACCATTTTGAACTGATCAGGGCCTTGAGCGAAAGGGGCACCTACTTTTTCGATTACGGCAACTCCTTCCTGAAGGCGGTTTTTGACGCCGGGGTAAAAGAAGTATCGAAGAACGGCGTCGATGAAAAAGAAGGTTTTATATTCCCCTCTTATGTAGAAGATATCATGGGGCCGGAGCTTTTTGACTACGGCTACGGGCCCTTCCGCTGGGTCTGCCTGAGCGGCAGTCCCGAGGATTTAAGAAAAACCGACCGGGCGGCGCTGGAATGTATCGATCCGGGCCGGTGCGGCCAGGACCGGGACAATTACGCCTGGATCAGCGATGCCGAGAAGAACAACCTGGTGGTGGGGACCCAGGCCCGGATCCTGTACCAGGATTGCGAAGGACGGACCAGGATTGCTTTAAAGTTTAACGAGATGGTCCGCCGCGGTCACGTGGGGCCGATCATGCTCGGGCGCGATCATCATGATGTCAGCGGCACCGATTCGCCTTTCCGCGAAACGGCCAATATTAAGGACGGCAGTAATGTTATGGCCGACATGGCCGTGCAGTGTTTTGCCGGCAATGCCGCCCGGGGCATGTCCCTGGTGGCCCTGCACAACGGCGGCGGGGTCGGGATCGGCAAGGCCATCAACGGAGGCTTCGGTATGGTCCTGGACGGCAGTGAAAAAGCGGACCGCATTCTGGGTTCAGCCCTGCCCTGGGACGTCATGGGCGGGGTAGCCCGGCGGGCCTGGGCCCGCAACGAAAATTCGGTTGCCACCGCCCTGGATTACAACCTGGACAATAGCGAAACAGACCAGATTACTCTGCCCTACCCGGCTGACGGTGAAGAGGTGCGCATCCTGGTAGAAAAGGCTTTTAGCCGCCGTGCTGAGGGCCAGTCCGGGGCCGGTTAACCGGTACAGGAAATAGAAAGGACTTTCGAGATGAAAACGACATTATTGATAAAAAACGCCCGCCAGGTGGTGACTTCCCGGGGCACCTCGGAAAAGCCCCTGAGCGGCGAAGGCCTGCAAGAGTTAACGGTAATCGAAGACGGAGCCGTCGCCGTTTCCGGAGATAAGATTACGGCGGTGGGCCCTACCGCTGAAGTGCTTGATAAGGCGGAGCCGGATGATAGGACTCGGGTAGTGGACGCTTCCGGAAAAGTGGTCCTGCCCGGATTGATCGACCCCCATACCCACGTTGTTTTTGGGGGATCGCGGGAACACGAGCTGGCCCTGAAACTGCAGGGAGTGCCCTACCTGGAAATCCTGGCCCGGGGCGGGGGGATCCTGAACAGTGTGGAGGCCACCAGGGCCGCTTCGGAGGAAGAACTGGTCCGGAACGGAATTAAATACTGCCGCCAGATGCTGGCCCAGGGGACGACCACGGCCGAAGCAAAGAGCGGCTACGGCCTTTCGACGGAAGCTGAAATTAAAACCCTGCAGGCGATCCGGGAGGTGGACCGGGCCCAACCGATCGACCTGGTGCCGACTTTCCTGGGCGCCCACGCCGTGCCGGCGGAATATAAAAATGAACCGGACCGCTATCTCGATCTGGTGATCGAAGAGATGCTCCCGCAGGTGGTCGATCGTAAGCTGGCTTACTACTGTGATGTTTTCTGCGAAGATGGAATTTTTTCCGAGGAGCAGTCAAGGAGGGTGTTGGCGGCGGCCAAAGAAAAAGGGCTGGGCCTTAAAATGCATGCCGATGAGATTGTTCCCCTGGGCGGGGCCGAACTGGCCGCTGAATTAGGGGCTGTTACAGCCGATCATCTCCTGGTAATTTCGGATCAGGGCATTGAAAAAATGGCCGCCGCCGGCGTGATCGGAGTGATCCTGCCGGGAACCACTTTTTATTTGGGCGAGGATCACTATGCCCCGGCCCGCAAAATGATTGAGCGCGGGGTGCCGGTAGCCCTGGCTACCGATTTTAACCCGGGCAGTTCGCCCAACAACAACCTGCAGTTAATTATTAATCTGGCCTGTCTTTATCTGCGGATGACCCCTCCCGAGGTGATCAACGCTATTACGATTAATGCCGCCCATGCCGTGGGCCGGGCTTCTGAAATAGGCAGCCTGGAGGAAGGCAAAAAGGCGGATCTGGTCTTATTTGATGCTCCCAATTATGACTACCTGGCCTACCGCTACGGCACAAACTTGGTCAGTTCGGTCCTGAAAAACGGAGAACTGGTAGTGGAGGTGAAATAGCAAATGGCTAAACTGGGGGAATGTGTTCCCAACTTCAGCGAAGGACGGCGCCCGGCAGTAATTGAAGAAATTGTCGGGTCGATCAGGACTGTGCAGGGAATAAAACTGCTCGACTATTCGCATGACGAAAGCCACAACCGCTCGGTGGTCACCTTTATCGGTGAGCCCGGGCCGGTCAAGGAAGCCGCTTTCCAGGCCGCTCAAAAAGCGGCCGCCCTGATTGACATGGCCAAACATGAAGGCGGGCACCCCCGGATGGGCGCCACCGATGTGATCCCGTTTGTGCCGGTTTCCGGCGTCGACATGAAAGAATGCGTGGAGATGGCCCAGGAGCTGGGCCGGCGGTTGGCCGAAGAACTAAAAATCCCGGTTTACCTCTATGAAGAAGCGGCTACAAGGCCGGAGAGGAAAAACCTTTCCGATGTCAGGCGCGGCCAGTACGAAGGCCTGCTGGAAGCGATTAAAGAACCGGGGCGGGAGCCCGATTTCGGGCCGGCCGCAGTAAACCCCCGGGCGGGCGTTACGGCGGTGGGGGCCAGGCCTCCGCTGATTGCCTACAACATCAACCTGGATACCGGGGATGTAGAAATTGCCAAGAAGATTGCCGGGGCCATCAGGGGCAGCAGCGGCGGCTTTCCAAGCATCAAGGGCCTGGGGATTTTTATCGAAGAAACCGGGCAGGCCCAGGTTACTATCAATGTCTGCGATTACAGGAAGGTGCCCCTGCACCGGGTCTTTGAACTGGTTAAACTGGAAGCTGCCCGCTACGGCGTCCAGGTAACCGACAGTGAAATAGTGGGGTTGACCCCGATGGAAGCTTTGGTTGATGCGGCCCAATTTTACCTGCGGCTGTCCGGCCTGGAGCGGGGCCAGGTCCTGGAAAACAGGTTGCTGGAGTGATCGGATCAGTGGATGAATACAATGTTTACAACGAAACTAACGGTAGGGAAGAGGAAGTAATCACAAATGGCAGCAGGCTCGAAAAGGAGCCGGGAGGAAAAAAGAAACCGGATCTGAAAGCGGCCATGAAGCTTTACGTAGTCGTGTTCCTGCTCTTACTGGTTTTCGGGTCCCTGGCCCAGGGCCTGCATTTTGAAATTGGCATGATCATAACCCAGTGGGTGATCATCCTTTTGCCGGCCCTCTGGTTTTTACGCCGGTACCGGGTTGATCGGGCCTGTTTTGTCCGTTTTAAGGCCCTGGAATGGCGCTTTGTCCCGGTCATTATCCTGCTTTCCGCATCTTTTTGGCTGCTTAATATGGCTATCGCCGCCGGTATGGTGACCGGCTTAATGGAAATCGGCTATGAACCGGTAGTGGTCCTGGAGCCGCCGCAAACCCTGCAGCACTACCTGGTTTACATTTTCGTTCTTTCTATTTCGGCCGGGATCTGCGAGGAAGTGATGTTCAGGGGGGCAATCATGCCCGCCTTAGAGGACGGGGGCGTTGTTCCGGCCATTGTTTTTAGCTCTTTTCTTTTTGCCCTGTTTCACGTCTCCTTTTTGAACCTGTTCAGCACTTTTATGCTCGGCGCGGTGATGGCGGTGGTGGTAATCAAGACCGGCTCTTTGTGGGGCGGAATCCTTTATCACATGCTGAACAATTTTTATGCAGTAACTTATCTCTACCTGGCCGGGCAGGAGGAGACCGTGGCCGAGATCGACCCCCGGCTCCTGTGGGCCCTGTTGCCCCTGGCGATCCTGGCGGCAGCGGGCGCTTATTTTGGCCTGCGCCTTCTGCAGGAGAAGTCAACGATTGAGCCGCTTTTAAAGAGCGGAAGCAGGCAGTGGCTGCCCCGGGGCTGGCTTAACTGGCTGCTGGCCCTTTCTGTTATATTTTTCCTGCTGCTGGCCATGTTTGAGCTGGCCCTGGGTTTCGGATGGCTTGAACCTTTCCGGTAGGACAGGGCAAAAGGAGCGCAGGCTTTTAACCCGAGCCATCTCCAGGAGAGGATGGATGAGGGCTATGACACTATGTTTTGGGAGGTAATACTGATGGGAATGGAAGGCAAACATATCGCTGTTTTACTGGAAGAGCTCTACGAGGATCCGGAATTCTGGTATCCCTATTACCGCTTCCAGGAAGCCGGGGCCAAAGTGACCGTGATAGCACCCAGGATTAAAGAGTATAAAAGCAAGCACGGTTACCCGGCCACGGCAGACCTGGCTGCAGCTGATGCCAAGGCGGAAGCTTTTGATGCCGTCATTATCCCGGGCGGTTACTCGCCGGATCATATGCGCCGGTCGCGGGAACTGGTTGATTTTCTCAAAGATGTTTACGAGCAGGGAAAAATTATCGCCGCCATGTGTCACGGACCCTGGATGCTGGCCTCGATTGGGGCGATTGGGGGCCGGAAAGTAACGGCCTTTTTCTCGATCAAAGACGATCTAATCAATGCCGGGGCGGAGTTTGTCGACGAAGAAGTGGTCCGGGACGGAAATATTATCACTTCCCGCACCCCCAAAGATCTGCCTGCTTTTTGCCGGGAGATCTTAAAGGCTTTAGATTGATTATTTATTGACAGAAGACCTTTTTTATAGGATAAAGGGAATACCATAAAAAGGAGGGTTTTTAGTATGATGATCAAAAAAAAGGCCTTGTTTTTTCTTCTACTAGGCCTGGCAATGATCGCCCTTGTTTTTTCAGGGTGCGACGCCGCTGAAGAGGAAATACCGGTCGATGAACCCGAAGACGTGGTGGAGGAAGAAGAGCCGGAAGAAGCAGTCGAAGAGCAGGTCTTTACCATGGAGGAAATTGCCCAGTATGACGGCCAGGATGGCAGGCCGGCCTATATAGTGGTTGACGGTGTGGTTTATGACGTTACCGATGTGCCCCAGTGGAGAGGGGCCGAGCATTTTGGTTTTGAAGCGGGTACCGATGTTACAGAGGCCCTGGCGGATGCGGCTCCTCACGGGGCAGGACAGCTGGACAGGGCAGAAATAGTGGGGACCGTGGCCGAATAGCATCTCTCTGGTGGCTCCGGGCCCGCATCGCTATAAAATAAAGATTTAATTTAATCACGGAGGGTTAAGTTTGCCTGCCGTGGTTTTTTTTAACCTTTAAAAAGGCGCCCCGCTCCCGGTGATCTATTTCTATTTTCCCCTGGCCCAGCAGGTGGTTGATATATTTCTGGATTTCGGCCGGTCTTAAATTCAACAGGGCTTTCAGGTCGGCCACGGTGCAGGGCCTCCGTTTGAGGGTTTCGTAGATCTGCCTGCTGTGAGAGTCATCGAAAGAGGGGATTTTGGGCCCCGGCCTGAATTCACCGATTATCTCGGCGTTGCCCAGGCAGGCAGCCATGCCCTGCATAGTATTATAATCGGCCGGTTCCAGCCATTCTTCTGTCCCGGGCCTGTCCAGCGTTCCCAGCTGGATCCGGTCGGGTTTAATTCTTTCTATTGCTGCTTTAAGGGCAGCAAGTTCTTCCGGGGTATCGTTTAAACCGGGCGCAACAAATATTTCCAGGTGGATTTCACCGGCGTATTCGCGGCGCAGGGCAACCAAACCTTCAATTATATCTTCACACCGGAGCCCCCCGCAGGGGCGGTTTAAGCTTTGAAAGCATTCTTCTGTGGCCGTATCCAGGGAAGGTACAATTAAATCAATCGGCTTAATCTGCTCTCTTACCCTGTCGTCATTTAACAGGGTACTGTTGGTCAGCAGGCAAAGCCTGTAGGCGGGGGATTTTTGCTTTAAAAACTTGACTACATCTCCGATCCCACTATGCAGGGTTGGTTCCCCGGATCCTGAAAAGGTGATATAGTCGAGCGCCGGTTTTTTTGACAGGTAGTCGTTTAACTCCTCGTATACTTCTTCCAGCGGGACGTATTCTTTCCGTTCCACGGTGCAGTTGTTGGTTTCTCCACATTCACAGTAAATACAGTTCAGGGTGCATGTTTTAAGCGGTACCAGGTCAATTCCCAGCGATACTCCCAACCGCCTTGAAGGGACGGGGCCAAACAAGTGTCTGTATCTCAATTAGAGCGCCTCCTGTCTTTATTAATAATAACAAAAAGATGTTATTGATGTATACCCATAAATGATCTATAATAGTAATGGATATATACCCGTATTATCCACCAAATTAACGGACATGGAATGGAGGCCGAGCGCTGGGAGAGAAAAAGGCAGGGGAAAAGCTTTCAGAGCAAGGGAAAAAGGTAAGGAAAGATTGTTGCAACCTGGGAAAAGCCATATTGCTCATATCATTGACTCGCTGAGCGGCAAAGGAGGTGTTTGTAGGTGAAACTGGCCATAAGTGCGCAGGGAGAAGGGCTCAACGCCCAAACCGATCAGCGTTTTGGGCGCTGCCCCTATTTTGTGCTGGTAGATTCAGAAAGCGGGGAGCTGCTGGAATCTGTTCGTAATGAAAGTGCCGGCGCTGCTGGAGGCGCCGGGCCGCAAAGTGCCCAGCTGCTTTCTCATCGCGGCGTGGAGGCTGTGCTTACCGGAAATGTGGGGCCAAAGGCGGCTCATGCCCTTAAAGCAGGTAGAATTAAGATTTATACCGGTGTCGAGGGGTCGGTTTGCGCGGCTGTGCAAAAATTTAATGAGAACAAATTAATAGCTGTTTCCGAGGCGACAACTTCTGCTCATTCCGGCATGCAAAAGGGCAGGCAGCGCTGATAAATCTTAGGAGGGGAGAAAATGTTCGTTGCAGTGGCAGCAGAAAATAACATGGTCGCCCAGCATTTTGGGCGCTGCCCCGGTTATATGATCTTTGAGGTTTATGAGGGCCGGATTGACGGTCAAAAGGAAATTGCCAATCCCGGACATGAGCCCGGATTTTTACCCCGTTACCTGGCTGAAAGGGGGGTAAAATGCATTATTGCCGGAGGTATGGGTCCCAAAGCCCAGTCCTTGTTTGCTGAAAAGGGAATCGAAACCTACATTGGCGTTAGCGGTCCGGTGACCGAGGTGATAGAATCTTTTGCCACGGGCACTTTGCGTTCCGGGCCCAGCACCTGTGATCATACTACCGGGGGCCATAGTTGCAGTTAAAAGCCGGTCTGACAGCATCAACCGTTAACGGTCGAAAAGGTCCGGGTTCCGAACAGAGCAGGGCCAATGTCTTAAGTGGCGCCCAGAAGGTTCAATATTAACCGGACCGGGAGGTCTGCCGCTTAAAGGCCCCGGCCCGGTGATCTGCAGATTTTAAGACGATGGCAGAGGAGGTGTTAGCAATGCCCAGAGGAAGAAATTGGTACGGTCCCGGTTTCTGGAAAGGACCGGATTGGTATCCCGGCGCCGGTGGTTTCCGGGGAGACTGGCCCGGGCGAGGGCCGGGCTGGAACCCCCCCGGTTGGGGTCCGGGTTGGGGTCCCGGCAGGGGCCCCTGCCACTGGTGGTTTGCCGGGGCCGCCCCTTATTACGGCCCGGCCTTTTCGGGACCGGAAGAAGAAAAGGCCTTTTTGAAAGAACAACAGGATCAGTTAAAGGCGGAACTAAATGAGCTGGAACAGCGCCTGGACGAGCTGGAACAGGAATCTTAAGGTAAAACCGGGGTTAAGATTTTTTTAACCCCGGTTGACCGGGATGATCCGGTTTATTGAAACAGCCATGACGGCGCAGTGGCGGTTTTTTTCATAACCCGTTCGGCGCAAAATAGTTTTGGTTAAAAAGGGGTTATCAAATGATTAATTTAGCGATCGCCAGCGGCAAAGGCGGTACCGGCAAAACTACGGTGGCTGTAAACCTGGCCCTGGCCCTGATCCCGGATTATGACAATGTTGAACTGCTTGATTGTGATGTGGAAGAGCCCAATGCCCATCTTTTTTTGAAACCGGAGTTTGAGCTTGAGAAAGCAGTCGGGATTCCGGTTCCAGCTGTTGATCATGACAGGTGTACTTTTTGCGGCCGCTGTTCGGAGGTGTGCATGTTTAATGCCCTGGCTGTCCTGAAAGATCAGGTCATCATACTGGAGGAGCTTTGTCACGGCTGCGGCAGTTGCGCTTATCTATGTCCGGAAAAAGCGATTACAGAATATAATCGCCCTATTGGGACTATCAAAAGCGGCAGCGCCGGAAAATTGAAGTTTGGTGGTGGTTACCTCAATCCCGGTGAAGCGATGTCTCCTCCGCTGATTAACGCGGTAAAAAAAATGATCCAGCCCGATCATATTTCAATTATCGATGCGCCTCCCGGCACCTCCTGCCCGGTTGTCAGCGCCGTCAGCGGTTGCGATTACTGTCTGCTGGTTACAGAACCCACTCCCTTTGGTTTAAACGACCTCGATCTGGCCTCTCAGATGGTTAGCAAGCTGGGTTTACCGGCCGGTGTGGTTATCAACCGCAGCGATCTTGGTGATGACAGGGGGGAAAAATACTGCCGGCACGCCGGCCTGCCGGTCCTGCAAAAAATTCCCTTTGACAAAGAACTGGCCGGGCTTTATGCCCGCGGCGAAGCGGTTGTTTCACACAATCGCGAGTGGCGCAGACGGTTCAAAGCATTGTTTAGCGGTATTACCGGGAACAAGAAGGAGGTTTCCCGGCCATGAAAATACTTACGGTGATCAGCGGCAAGGGCGGAACGGGTAAAACTTCGCTTGTCGCATCCTTTGCTTCCCTGGTGCCTGATAGGCTGGTTCTGGTTGACGGAGACGTTGATGCGGCTAACCTGAGCTTGATAACCGGGGCCAGAGAATTTGAAAGTCATGACTTTAGCGCTTCTAAGGTTGCAGTGGTTAATCCTGAAACATGCAATTCCTGCGGTTTATGTCTGGAACTGTGCCGGTTCCAGGCTGTAGCCGGCGATTTCAGCATCGATCCGGTGGCCTGTGAAGGATGTTCCTTCTGCGCTTTCGCCTGCCCCCGGGAGGCCATCGAGATGCAGGAAAAGGTATCGGGCCGCTGGTTTGTTTCCCGCACTCCCTATGGCGCCCTGGTCCATGCCCGGCTGGGCATAGCAGAGGAAAATTCAGGCAAACTGGTGACCATCGTCCGCAATAAAGGCCAGGAGCTGGCAAAAGCCTCGGGCAAAGACTATCTGCTGATTGACGGTCCTCCCGGGATCGGATGTCCGGTCATTGCCGCCCTGTCCGGGGCCGATGCCGCCCTGATCATTGCCGAGCCTACGATCCCGGGCCTCCACGACCTGGAAAGGATCCTTTCGGTTTGCCGCCATTTTGGGATCACAGCTGCCGTCTGTATCAACCGCTATGACCTGGGTCCGGAACAATCAAAATCGATCGAAGCTTACTGCCTGAAAGAGGGCCTTGTTATGGTGGGGAAAATTCCTTTTGACCGGGCTTTTGTCGATTCCATGGTGCAGGGGATCGCCGTTACAGAATATACCGGTGGAGCGCTGCTGAACAGAATCAGCGGGGTCTGGGATCATTTTTTGAATGTTGCGGAACAATTGTCTGGTTGATAAATTTTTGCTATAATTAAATGCAACTAAATAAATCAGGTTATAGGAGTTTTTAAAATGCCGCGACCGCATAAACCGCGCCGGGTCAGTACGATGCCCCGCTTTACATATTTTAAGCCGACCGGCATCCCGATGCCTTTGCTGGATGAGGTAGTGCTTACCGTGGATGAGATTGAAGCAATCAGGTTAAAAGACCTGGAAAAGCTGGAACAGCAGGAATGTGCAGCCCGGATGAATGTCGCTCAGAGCACCCTGCAGCGCATTCTGGTATCAGCCCGGGAGAAAATTGCCCGCTCGCTTATTGAGGGTAAAGCTATGCGTATCCACGGAGGCCCCTTCGCTCTTGAAGATGAAATATTATGCCCCCGCTGCCGGCGCCACCGCTGGGGCCGGAAAGAAGTAAGGCCTAACGATAGACCTGATCTACCCCCGGAAGAATGCCCTGAATGCGAAAAGGAAAAGAATAAATCGTAATAACCTCGAAACCCCTTGCCAGGTGACCCTTGAAGTAATAAGCTATACCTATCATGAGTAATCCCGATCAAATCATCAGCGAGAACACGGCGGGGGTTTTTTACGGCTTTTCGGCCTTTGTTTTATGGGGGCTGCTGCCTCTGTACTGGAAACTTCTTGAGGCCGTCCCGGCTGTAGAAATTTTAGCCCACCGTATTTTTTGGTCTTTTCTAGTTGTGACCCTGGTCGTCATGATCACCGGGGGCTGGAAAACTCTCTTTTATTCCCTGGCCAATCGAAAAAAATTAATGCTGATATTCAGCTGTGGCTTTATTATCAGCCTGAACTGGTTTACCTATATCTATGCCGTAAACAGCGGCTTTGTTATCGAAGCCAGTATGGGTTATTATATTAATCCCCTGGTCGTGGTTTTGCTGGGGGTAACCGTGTTCAGGGAAAAACTCGGCCGCTGGCAGCTGGCGGCCCTCCTTCTGGCCACGGCGGGGGTTTTAATCATCACCCTGCAGTACGGCCGCGTTCCCTGGATTGCCCTTTTACTGGCCGGCACTTTTGCCGCCTATGGTTTGATTAAAAAAATAATTCGCCTCGATCCGGTTTCCGGCCTAATCCTGGAAACTTTCATCGTTATGCCCGTGGCCCTGCTGTATATAGTAAGCCTGGAGCGCACAGGGGCAGGCGCCCTGGGCGCCATGCCTTTTCAAACCGCCTTAATTCTGGCCGGGACAGGGATTATCACCGCCACGCCCCTTTTTTTATATGCCCGCGGGATAGAAAAGACCACTTTTTCAATGATGGGTTTCCTGCAGTATATAGCGCCCACCATTAACCTGCTGCTGGGTATTTTCGTGTTCAGGGAATTTTTTTCGCTTGCCCACCTGGTCAGCTTCTGTTTTATCTGGGTGGCTTTGATCATCTTTACCCTGGCCAATGTGGGTCTTTTAAAGGAACCTTACGCCATGAAAACCGGCACGCTGAAACCATACCGCTAAAGAAATTTGAATAAAGAGGTCTCTTGGAGCCGTTTTTGGTTTTGCTTTCATGATAGACAAGGGGCCGCTTGAGTGCTATAATAACAGGCGGTATCATAATTTAATATCGGCTGGTCAGGTGTCAAAAGACTGAAAAGGGAAGCCGGTGCAATTCCGGCGCGGTCCCGCCACTGTAAGTGGGATGTGCCCCCCTTCAAGCCACTGGTTTATAAAAGCCGGGAAGGCGGAGAGGCACAGTGAACACGAGCCAGGAGACCTGCCTGACAGCACGCTTAACCCCTTCGGGTGAAAGGGTAAAGCGGGTGTTAAAACCACGTTTTGCCGTGGTTTTTTGTTTTATTAAAACCCGGTTATCCCCTGCCGGCGATGGGGTTGAGAGGGCCGATTAATAAAAAAAGGAGAGATAACATTGAAGAAAAGCTTACTTTTAGCGACACTACTGGTTTTTGCATTTCTGCTTTTTGCAATCGGCTGCGAACAGCCCGAAGAGGCAGTTGAGCCTGAAGAGCCGGAAGAAGAAATTGAGGCAGAAGAGCCCGCTGATGCCGAAGATCCCGCCGG
>PWGD01000143.1 GCA_003554395.1 Syntrophomonadaceae bacterium | reverse complement strand
GTCTAACGCTGATTAGTCTGGAATTTGCGGCCACTTCTTGATATCATTGCTTATGAAAAAAGATTTCTTTGAAAAAGGTCCACCTAAATGTTCGATCATCTACAGGAGAGGTGAACAGTAATGTCATGTCTGCTTGAACCCCTTACAGAAGGCCCCCTTGCGCTTCCCAACCGCCTCGTGATGCCGCCGATGGGAACCGAAAAATCAGATAGCGACGGCCGGGTAAGCAAAGAACTGCTCCATTATTACGATCAAAAATCTCAAGGGGGCTATATCGGCCTGGTCATCGTTGAACACAGCTACATCAGTCCCGAAGGAAAGGCCAGCCCCCGCCAGCTCTCGGTCGCTGAAGACATCTCAATTATAGGGCTAAAAAAACTGGCTGATCTCATCCATGCCAACGGTTCCAAGGCGGTGGTGCAGATTAACCATGCCGGCAGCAATACCACAGAAGAAGTTACCGGGATTACCCCGGCAGCTCCTTCAGCAGTAAGGCACCCCCAGAAAAAAACCAGGCCCCGCGAACTTACCGCTGCTGAGATTGAGAAAATCATCGATGCTTTTGGCCATGCCGCCCGGCGAGTTAAAGAAGCCGGTTTTGACGGGATAGAAATCCATGCCGCCCACGGCTTTTTGCTTAATCAATTTTACTCGCCGCTGACCAATCAGCGCGCTGATCCATACGGAGGAAGCCTGGATAAACGGATTAAGATCCATCTCCAGGTTATCGAGGCGGTTCGTGAAGCCGTCGGCAAAGATTATCCGCTAGTGTTGAGATTGGGGGCTTCCGACTACATGGATGGCGGGGCTACCATCGAAGACAGTCAGTATAGCGCCCTTGAATTTGAAAAAGCCGGAGTAAATATCCTCGATATATCGGGAGGACTTTCTGGATACAATATCCCCGGCTTAACCGGGCAGGGCTTTTTTGCCCCCCTTACTGAAGCAATCAAGGAAAAAGTGTCCATTCCGGTTATACTTACCGGGGGCATTACCGAAGCCCGGGCAGCTGATCAATTGCTCGCCGCTGGCAAGGCTGACCTGATCGGGGTGGGTAGAGCTATTTTCAAGGATTCTGATTGGGCCAGGAGGGCTGTGGAAAGCCTGCGCTAAAAGAAACTGAGTACAGGGCTGAGGTTTGCTGGTTTATCAGGGTTTAAAACCCACTTAACCTGTCCCAATAACAAAGTTACAGGATTGCTATAATTGTATTAGCCCCCTGAAACTTATGATATAATCCTACAGGAATGGTTAGGGTTACCTGAAGCTTTAACTATTAAAACCCGGGCAGGCTGGAAATACCTGCAGGGGCAATTAACGGAGGGGACCAATTTGATCGCAGTCAATTCAACCGGGGGCGCCATGATTGAAGCAAAAAACTTGACCAAACAATACGGTAAGATTAAAGCAGTTAATAATATTTCGTTTGCCGTAAGACATGGTGAAATTTTTGCCTTCCTGGGGCCGAATGGGGCCGGGAAAACTACGACCATAAAAATGTTAACCACCCTATCGAAACCGACCAGTGGAACAATGACCCTGAACGGGTTTGATCCGGTTCGCAATCAGGCCGCAGCCAGGAATTCTTTCGGTATTGTATTCCAGGATCCAAGCCTTGATGAAGAATTGACAGCCTATGAAAATATGGTTTTACATGGTGTCCTTTACAATATTCCGAAACCGGTCCAGAGCCAACGTATAGAAATGCTGCTCCAATTGATGCAGCTGTGGGAGCGAAAAAACGACCAGGTAAAAAAATATTCCGGCGGCATGAAACGAAGGCTGGAAATTGCCAGGGGCCTTTTACATCTTCCCCAGATCCTTTTTCTCGACGAGCCTACCCTTGGCCTTGATCCGCAAACCCGCAACCTGCTCTGGAAACACATTCGTGAATTAAATCAAAAAGAAGGAATCACCGTCTTCCTAACAACCCATATTATGGAAGAAGCAGAACGGGTTGCCGATACTGTGGCCGTTATCGATCATGGCGAAATTATTGACCGGGGATCTCCCCGGGAGCTGGCAAAACGGACCGGGGCATCCTCTCTGGAAGAAGCCTTTTTGAGCCTGACCGGAAAAACAATCAGAGACGAAGGACCTGAAACCTTTCGGCAAATGGCCGGCCAATTCTTAAGGAGGAAGAGGTTGAAGTAATGAAAGTAATTTATATCCTCTGGCTGCGGCAGCTAAAACGTTACTTTCGTTCAAAATCGCGCATTATCGGTGCTCTCGGGCAACCCCTGCTCTTTTTGTTTGCCCTTGGCTTCGGTTTTGGCCCGGTTTTTGAACAGGCGGGGGAAGGCAACTATTTGCAGTTCCTGGTTCCCGGTATTATAGCTATGAGTATCCTGTTTACCTCAATGTTTAACGGTATAGAAATTATATGGGACCGCCAGTTTGGATTTTTAAAAGAAACTTTGGTGGCCCCGGTTTCCAGGGTCAACATAATGCTGGGAAGAACCCTGGGCGGTGCGACTGTAGCGATTTTTCAGGGAATAATTATCCTGGCCATCTCCATATTGATTGGCTTCCGCTTTGTTAGCCCGGCCGGGTTGCCTTTAGCCCTGCTATTTATGTTCCTCATCGCCCTCCTCTTTACCGCTTTGGGTACCGCCATAGCCTCGGTGCTTGAAGATATGCACGGCTTTCAACTGATCATGAATTTTTTGGTGATGCCCCTCTTCTTCCTCTCGGGGGCCCTTTTCCCTATCGAGAATCTGCCGGCAGGAGTAAATGCCCTGGTCCAGCTCAACCCCTTATCCTACGGGGTTGACGGTTTGCGAGGTTCTTTGATCGGCCTATTTCAACTGGGTTTATTGACCAATATTGCCGTGCTGGTAAGCTGCGGGTTAGTACTGGTTACAATCGGGGCCTATCTTTTTTCCAGGATAGAGGTTTAGATTTATTGTTCAATATAGCGCTTCTATTCCTTCCAGTACTGGGGACGGGCAAGTTTATCGGCACATAAGACCCTTCCTTTTGCCCGATCAAGGGCACCGGGATTCAGGGCCAGGACCATCCAGGCATCGGCTGCTTCGGCCGGGATCGGGTACGGGGCTTGAAAACCAAAGAGGCCGGCCGGCTTAAAACCATGGCGCGGGTAATATTCGGGATGGCCGAGGACAAATACCAGAGCGATACCTCTTTCTGTAAGCAGTCTCAACCCTTCTGCGATAAGCCTGCCGCCAATTCCCTTTCTTTGCAGATCAGGGGCCACTGCAATCGGGGCCAGTAATGAAACCGGAACGTCTTCGTTTTCAGCAATCTGCGCCTTTGTAAATAAAACATGTCCCACTACCCCCTGATCATCGAGTGCCACCAGGGATAAGAACGGTTTTGCGGTGGGATCCTCCAAAAGAGCTTTTACCAGTTCCACGATGACCGGGCCTTCATCTTCACCAAAAGCTTGCTTTTCGACTTCAAGCAATGCCCGCAGATCAGAAGACCGTGCCTCTATTATTTTCAATGGATTGCTCAACTCCTTAAGGATAACGCATCCAGATCAATAGCAAAAATTGCCTGACTAGCAGATGTGTCTGCTTAGTAATAACCATTTAATACCTAACTATTGGTCACTGCCGATTACGGGACTTTCCCCAGTCTTGCAGCAGTCGACCTTACCCGTAATTTCTGGAACTATCTCCACGGTTTTTTCCAGGGAGCCTTTACTGTCTTTTCCACCTCTTCAGAAATCCGCTTACATCCCATATCTTTATCATACATCATTAAGCGGCGATAAGTTGCGGTTTGATAAAATTTATTGGATTACAATATTTATTTGTCCTAAAAGTGTTTATTAGCGGCAGTTTTTGTCCATTCCTAATTGACCATGAATTAAAACCTGTGTTATTATTGTTTCACCACAAAAAGGAAAATCCTATCTTATTTTGTAATAACAGAGATTACAGAGATAGGCCGGTTTGCTTTGATTCACCGATCGGTTTATCGTGGGACACCCGATACCGAAACCTTCTCCAAATAATTGATAACCAAAGGGGGGATGTAACAGTGCCATCTAACAAAGCCGACACTGTAATAGGGAAAAATACAATTTTTAATGGAACCTTGAGCAGTAAAGAGGTAATCCACATTGAAGGGGAAACTGAAGGAAACATCACAAACCAGAGCGATGTGGTAGTCGGAGAAAGCGGCAAAGTCAAAGCCGATTTAAAAGCGAAGAACGTGACTATAGCCGGCTATTACGAAGGAACCCTGGAAGCAAGCGGAAAGCTGGAGATTAAGATGACCGGTCAAGCCCGCGGAACATTTAAAGCGAATACCCTGGTCACTGAAGAAGGAGCCGTCCTTTCCGGTAATACAGAAATGAAAGCCAAACAGCAGGTTAAAGAAGTTTCATAAGAAACGAAAAAGCCACTGCACTTGTATTTTTTAATCATCCCAATTGGGCCGGAGATTTTTAAGGACATGCAAAAAATCTCCCGGTGGTTGTGATTGAATAGTGGTTGTGATTGAATAATAGTAAATAGTTCTCCCCTCGTCAACATATCTTTTAATCTGCAATAATATCGCAGAGCACTTTTGCTCTTAACTTGCGCGATGACTGTTCAGTGGTTGATCTTCTGCAAGCATCTAAAAAATCTTGAATTTCGGGATCTTCACGATCACACAACAAGCTAAACTGGTCAAGTTTAGCTTTAGTGGGCCCGATATCTTTTTTTAGATCGGTATTTCTCCGGCCATCCAAACCTTTTATACCAAACAAGGAATGGTAAACAGCGCAGAAGAGACTATAAAATAAGTGGATTTGGCTGTAATGGGTCTCTTTTAGTTGATGCGGGGAATAAATTTCTGTGATCGTCTTCAGGGCCTCATCTACCTGTTTAACATAACCGTTTAAATCGACATCTTCATCATTGAAGCTTTTATAATACTTAATGATGGCTCTTTTCGGTTCAATACCCCCCACAGCAACCACAAGCAAATCAGAAGCCAATTCAGCTTCCGCCATCCTGGCGACCTTTTGTTTGGTTAACAGGCCGGATTCCTCGAAATAGTTTACATAGCTATAACCGATTTGATAACTCGACTGCTTGAACGGTCCGGAAAACTCTGCATTCCGTAATTCCTGGGGATTTAATCTTACCGAATAGGTATTTAGCCTGGCAAAAATATCGAGGGTTTCTTCGTAGCTTAAATCGTAAAGCAAATCCACACCTATCTCATAACCGAGGATGTTAGATTTAACATCTTCAGGAAGATCCGAATAAAAAATATCGGCAAACTCTTTATTGTGCGATTTATAGATAGTAAAACTATCGCTGCAATACTCAAGTATAGTGCGCAATCTTTGCTGCCCGTCAATGATCTTCTTTTCTCCGGCTTCTCTCAGACTCTGGGTCATCAATATTTTAGGTATTGGCTTCCCCGTTATAATCGTATCCATTAAGTAGGATTTTGCCTGGGTGGTCCAAACACCCCTTCTTTGGAAATCAGGGCTTAAGTTTAAAAGGCCATTATTATTCCACTCCAAAAAATCATTAATCATGTAAACCCTGGTTGTAAAACTTCTCATGGTCCTACCTCCCTAAAAAACATTATAACATTTAACAAAAAATGATGGGTTCAGCTTTATTTTATGCAGGCTAAACTCTGCAAATTCAGTGACATCCTCACGGAATCGATAGGCCCCGAGGATTCCCGCCGGAGATTCTAAAACGCGGCAACCATAGCTTCGATTCCAATACAAAAAAAGCAGAATGCCCAAGTTACATCCCCTTCAGGGCCAGCACTTCTTTAGCGCGCTTCCTGTCACCGGTGCAGCTGATCATGCGGGGGGCATCAAAATATTTTAATTCAAAACCGTGATCCCGGTATAGTTCAATAATCCGTTCAGTAGCCTGGTTGGACAAGACGACAGGACCGGTGTGTTCAGCTAACCATTTGACCAGGCGAACCTGTTCTTTCCAATCGAAACCGTTTTTCGAGTAATTTGTAAATTCCACGTCGTAGGGGGGATCGGCGTAAATGAAGTCATCTTCTTTGAGAAGCGGTTCTGCAAAGTCGGTGCAGGCAAACTCCCATTTTTTAAATACTTCCCGGTAAGGCCTGTAATCATAAAGGTAGTTGATTTTTTTATACCGGCCGAAAGGAACATTGAACCGGCCCTTTCGGTTGAAGCGGCACAACCCGTTATAACCGGTCCGGTTAAGGTAATAAAACAGCTCGGCTGCTTCCTTAGAGTTCTCTTTTCCTTCTTCTATCAACCGGTTAAAACGCTCCCGGTGCTGATAATAAAGGCTTTCATCGTTTTCCATGGTTATTTCCAGCTGGAGGCCTTTTTGCACCCACCGGAAAAAATTAATCAAATGAGGATTGACATCATTAAGCAGCGCTTTTTCGGGCCTCAAACCCAGCGTAACCGCCAGCCCTCCGCATAAAGGCTCAACCAGGCGATAGCGGCTGTATGGTTTCCAAAGCGGTATCAAGTGGGGAACCAGCCACCTCTTCCCGCCGGCCCATTTAAGAGGCGGCCGTAAATCCAGCACACCGGTAGTTTTAGAGGCCATAGGCTATATCCATCCTTTATGAAGTCATTAACCATCAAAACCTTACCGGTTCATAAATTCAACCAAGGAATAAAATTTCCTGCACTCAAATGCTTCATTTGCGCTTTATACTGCTGTAGACCATCCAGCCGCCAACTGCAATCAAAGCGACAATCCAAAGGTAATTCAACAGGTTGAGGTGCTCGGCCCACTGCCCCGAAAAACTGATAATACCGGCCAATAATAACAAGCCCGCTGCCGGATAAACCGGCCAGAAACGCTCGCCATGATCCAGTGATCTGAACCAATAAGTATGCACCAGGAAAACTGCCAGGAAACTCAAACTGAGGCCCAGGAAAAAGAAGGCGGGGCTAAGATCATCATAACCGGGCTGAGAAAAAACCTATTGCTCTGCTCCCGTTACAGCCGCAAGCGACACCCTAACCGGACGATCTTCGGGAACTTTAATGATCAGGAAATGGCGTTCCGGAGATCTTTCCGTAACACCGGAATAATTATATTCCAGCTTAACCCTCCACTGTTCCGACTCCAGGTCCTTTTCAGCTATATCGATCTCACCGTTTACTACGGATTGATTGCCTGTTGAAGCTACGTAATAGGTGTAACCTTCATGCGAGTTGCTAAATACCCTCGCCCCCCGATTTAACGCCAGTTCATGGCTCAACCAATGGAACAGTTCAGAAGGAACGTTATCAACTATTTCCAGCATATCTTCTTTATTATCCCCCAGCGCAGGATCTTCAGGAGAGCAGCCCCAAGAAAACATCACTATGGCAAGCAATAACAGGAGTAATGTTTTTATTTTCAATTTGGACACCTCTTTATGTAATTGGATCAATTCGTCATTTATAGCGCCATAGCGAAAACCTTAAGCCCAGCATATTAAAAACCGGCAGGGTTATTTTCTGGCCTGAATAATTCTTACCGCATTTGTAAATACAGGAGTTGAATTTACGTCTACAAAGCCGGCCTTCGCCACAAAAGACTCCGTATCTCTGGCAATATGGTCACCGGTAAGCCTGTAAAGCGGCTCTGCCACGGTGGTGAACAGCTGGCCGAACAGGCCCTGGGTGCGGACATGTTCGAGCAGCAGCAATTGCCTGCCCTGTTTCAGAACCCGGTATAGTTCCTGTAACCCTTGTAGCGGTTTATGTAATTGACAGAATAAAAAAGTAGTTACGGCTGTATCGAAACTTTCTGCCCTAAAGGGCAGTTTTTGAATATTCCCGATTATGAAATTTATTTTTAAATCGTATCTGACAGCCCGGTGGCGGGCTCGATCAAGATAATTCCGGTTGTTGTCCAGGGCTGTTACCTTAAACTCAGTCCTGTAGTAAGGAATATTAAGACCCGTTCCGGCCCCTGCTTCTAGTACTGCCGGACCTTCAACCCGGTTCCATAATTTTCTGCGCCATTTTTTGGCCAGCAGCATATCAAGGCCTCTCATGAAAAAATCATATTTTGCTGCCCCGGCCGGAGTATCTTTCATTGATCCATCTAGACCTCCCCATGCAATAAATTATAGCCTTTTAAATATTTTAGGAACTCCTGGTAAATACATCTTCAACGCTTAATTGCTTAATTGCTTAGCAGGTGCAGATAGGAATTTGCAGCTCTTGAGTCTAAAACGACAAGAAATTGTCATTAATAAACTTCATATTATGAGGTTGTGATCCTGACGGTAACCAGACCCTCCGGCAAACAAAACGCAAGCCCTAATTAAGCAGCAGGTCAGCCTGCTCGAGTTTGAATTCCGGCTCTCCTATGATTACCAGGCCCAGGTCTCCGTTCAGGGTTAAGAGATCTCCTGTTTCAATCAGTTCCGTGGCCCGGCTAACCCCGTTCACCGCCGGAATATTTAACTCCCGCGCGATGATGGAAGAGTGAACCAGCATCCCGCCGCGTCTTTCCACTATACCCGCAGCGAGGGGGATAATGAAGGTTATTTGGGGTTGCACTGCATCAAAAACCAGGATTTCACCGGCGACCACATCTTTAAAATCATCCACCGAGTGGATTACCCGGGCTTTTCCGGTAACCAGGCCTTTTGAAGAGGGGTGTCCGACCAGTTGACGCGGTTTTAAAGCCGCACTTTTTTCTTCCTGCGCCGGCGCTTTTATTGCAGGGGGGTTGTACTTCTTCTGTTTTTGTAAACTTTCCAGCACTACCGGCCAGTCGTCGAGTTGGATCTGTTCCGGCAGATCTGTTACCAGGCCGTCTTTAAAAAGGCGGTTCAGGCCTTCTTTCAGGTATAAATAAAGCTGGTTTTCCAGTTTGCCCAGCAAAATATTATCATCATCGCGCAGCTTCCAGCTGAGGCGGCCGATCCTGAGCCAGTTTAAGGCCTCAGTTTGTTTCCCGGGCCCGGCTTTTTCCAGGTATGCTTTTTCCAGCGTTTGATATTTTGCCGGGTCCCCCGCTTCTTTTTCTTTTTTTAAGGGATCCCCGGAGAGAGCCAATACATTCTGAAGCAGGCTGCAGGGATTGTCGGCCAGACTTACTTTTTCGTAATAGATGTTCATCTGTTCGGTAAGCAGTTTTTCAAAAGCGAAGGCAAAGCCAGCCCCCCCTGCTGTTTCAGTTTTGATCTTCTCCAAAAACTGGTTCGTATCGACCTTATCCTGGCCCGCCAGAAAGTGCGAAACTTTATTTTTCAGGGCCTTGTTTTTAGAAAGCACTTCTCCCAGCTCTTGCAACTGCCGGTTTCGCTTCCCGGCCATTAAATCTTCTGTCTTAAGGAGCAGAATAAACTCATAGGGATCATCAGGCTTGATCAGATCATTGTAATAGGTGCCAAAAGTACGGATTCCGTGGGCAAAAGGAATAAAATCATCCCGGTAGGTCTTCTTCCACCGTCGGTAGCTCTGACCTCTTTGTTCAAGCCGCTCTGAAAAAAGACCGTTGTCCTCCGGAAACGGGCCTTCGCTGACGAATTGCCCCACCTCTTCGATTAGCTTGGGAATCAGTTCTTTTTCAACCCTTTCGGTCAGTGCCAGGAGAGAATTCTTTCCCGGGGTCAGGGTAAGGTACCAGGCCCTTTCATCTTCAGGTTTGCTGTTCAGCCCCGTAATCGGCCTGACCTGGAGTACGGTAAAAGCTTCATCAACACCGGTCCATTCAATATCGACCGGCTTACCGAAAATCTTTTCCAGGGCCAGGATCTTCAACCGGAGTGCTTCCAGGGCATCATTTGCCATCAGGCTAGTTGTACTTTCACCTGACGGATTTAAGATCCTGCCGGAATCCTTTTTTAGTTTAATCCGCTCCGGTTCCTCAATATTATCGACCAGCAGGTCGAGGGAGCCACTGATAACCTCCAGGATGATAACATCTTGTTGACCGCTGGATGGGTCCGCGCTGAAGGCCAGTCCCGAAATTGAGCTCGGCTCCATAACCTGGATCAAGACGGGCATTGTGCTATGCCGGGAATCAAGCTTTTTTTCATCCCGGTAAAGCAAAGAGCGGTCGCTCCACAATGAGGCCCAGACCAGCTTAACTGTTTCGATCAGCTGATCAGGAGTTACATGAAGATAAGACTCGTGGATACCGGCAAAAGATGCTGATGCGGAATCTTCTGCTGCAGCGGAAGAACGAACAGCAAACTTTGTTCCGGAGGGCCATTTGGAAGCATAAGACATGATCTCTTTTTCCAGGGCTGCGGGTACTATCGCTTTTAGAAAGAAGGAGCGTATCCGCAAAGCGACATCCCAGATTTCCTCCCAGCGCATAGAGCTAAAGGATTTCCGGTACAGCTCCAGGTCGATTCGCTGCTGCAAATCATTATGCCCGGTAAAGACCCGGTAGCTTTCGGCGCTGATAATAAAACCGGAGGGCACATGGAATCCTTCTCTTATACAAAGCGAAAGATTGCGAGCCTTATTGCCCAGCAGCTCGGTGGGGTAGTCATAAGCTTCTGCAAGAGAGACTATGAAAGGTTGCCGGGTACCCACTGGTAGACCTCCTGGAACCGCCGCACATAGAAAAAGCGGATAATATCAACCAGGATCAGGCTTGAAGAGGGGGAAGTGATAAATTTTTCGAGATAGCTGTGCCTTTTGATTAACAGCCCGGACCAGTGCTCCACTTCTTTGGGGTCTTCAAGGGGCCTGGCTTTTCCGGTAATGGTCACGGCCCTGATCAGGTTTATACTTTCCGGCTGCTGAGCGCGGTTATCGATTAAAAGTGAAACTTTCTTATACTTATTGATCAGACTATACTTTCTGGTCTGGGAGGGGGTGGAAAAAGCCAGGTGCCTGAGCTCCTCGCTGATCGCATAACTGATTAAATTTGTGTAGGGCTGACCTTCGCCCTGGGTAGCCAGGACGGCAAAAGGCTGCTCAAAACAAAGGGCCCTGATTTCGGACTCAACCTGGTCCCTGGCGTTATCAATCCTGCCGGGGACGACGTCGACAAAATCCGGCTCATCATATCGATTTTTCACCAAGATCCCTCCCTGGATGGAACTACGCTTTTATTATTATCTATTTAATTCGACGAGGCTGGCGCTTTGGCCTGCCTTTGCAGCATTTAAGCAGTGGAGAATATGATTGCTTACAAAGGCCTTGAAAAAAAGGTTACAGGTCCCATAATTAATTTAGATCCCGGTCGGCACATGTTTGATAATTTTTGTTCTGTCGTAAAAGTTGTCAACAACCCCGTCCCCTTGACATTATTGAAAGAGGCTGGTAATCAAGGCAATGATTTGGTCATTATCCAGGCTGCTTCTGCCATCGCCTCCCTGTAAGCCGTAATTTCCGAAATCAGAATGGTTCAATCCTTCTACCTCAATAATTTCGACCCCTGGAGGTAAGTTGTCTTTAGCCGCCTCGTAATTATCCCGGTTGATTATTTTATCTTCTGTTCCCATTAGTGAAATAACGGGCCCTTCGAAAGTGCCGAGATCCTTGTCACAGTATGAGCCGAACAGAAATAGTCCGTAAACCTTTTCCGGGTTATTTTCTGTAAACCGGCAGGCCGTTATGCCGCCCAGGGAATGCCCGCCCACCCAGGCCTGACCGAGATCGTAACTTTCAATGATCCTGCCCGCGGCCTCAATGTCAAATATGGCCGCATTAAAGGGCGCCCTGATCACATAAACTGTTTTCTGGAGTTCAAGCGCCACCCTGCCCATTTTATAAAGATAAGCCTCCGGTGCAACCAGGCCTCCCGGGTAATAAACAAGGGGCATTTTTTCAGGATCTATTTGAGCAGGCTTTAGAAGAAAATAGTTATTGCTTTCGATGATGGCCACTTCCGGGTCGGTTTTGATTTTTTGCAAATAGTCGGCCTGGGCTGAATAGGTGCGGAGCTGTACATAGACCCAAAAACCGGCCGGAATAAGAATGATTAAGATCACCAAAACCAGGATTACCTTCTTGTAATGAGCCCTAAAGCGGGTTTTTATTGTTCCTTTAGGCACCCTTCCCCTCCTCCTTTAATGCCCTTGAGGTCCAAAGTAAGCTTATAATTTCCAGACATTTAAGCAGGACCTTCCAGTCCTCTTGGATATTGGCAATAATATGATTTAGGTCTGCTTGTTCATTACTTCCAGGCTACTAACAATACCGACCGCTATTTTTACGCTATTGCTCTTAGTATACCATTAACTTGTTAATTTAAGCCCGAAACCCCGTTCAAAAACCTTTAAAGTAAAAACCTTCTGAATTAAGATAGCAAACGAAAACATTTTAGGATATGATGAATTAAGAAATTGAAAGCATGGTTCAATTAGGATAATTGTGACAGATTAGACCAAGCCCATGTAAAGGCAGATAAATTCAATGGCTGAATATGATAAAACCCCGGAAAGACAAAGCATCCCCTGGATGGGTGGCAAATATGCCGGTCAGCTGAAAGACCGTGTTCCCCACGGACAGGGCCGGCTATTGCTACCGGACGGCGCCAGGTATGCCGGGGAATGGAAAGAAGGAAAACCCCACGGCAAAGGCACCGTCTATCATGCCAGCGGCGGCACCTACAAAGGAGAGCTTCATAACGGTAGGCGGCATGGTTACGGTATTTACACCAAACCGGACGGGGAAATTATAAAAGGGATGTGGGAACAAGGGCAGTTCGTAAAAACCCTGGAAGACCTGAAATTGGATGGAGATATTAAGCCGCTTTTCCCGGATAAGCCAGCCGATCGGGACAAAAAAAAGGCGGCCCCGGCAATAAACGTCAGCAACCTCAGTCACTGGTATGGCAACCTTCAGGCAGTTAAAGAAATCAATTTTGAGGTTTATCCCGGTGAAATTCTTGGCTTTCTAGGCCCAAACGGGGCCGGCAAATCGACCACGATCAAGGTCTTAACCGGGCAGCTGGCTTTGATGGGCGGCACAGCGCAGATCCTGGGGCGCGATATCGGTAGAGACGATCCGGTCCTGCAGTCGCAAATCGGGGTTACTTTTGAAGAAAAAAACCTCTACCTCGAGATGACCGCTCTCGAAAACCTCAACTTTTTTGCCTCGCTTTTCGGTCTCCGTAACCCCGGCTCGCTGGAAGCCCTGCAGCGCGTGGGGCTTGCCGAGCGGGCCAAAGACCGTGTAGCCAATTATTCCAAGGGAATGCGGCAGCGCCTGATGATCGCCCGCGCTTTCATCAACAAGCCAAAAGTTTTATTTCTCGACGAACCGACAGATGGCCTGGACCCGGTGACGGCTTCGCAAATCAGGAAAACAATAAGAGAAGAAGCGGACAGGGGCGCGGCCGTGCTGCTGACCACCCATAACATGTTTGAAGCCGATGAACTGTCAGATCGGGTCGCCTTTATCAACGAGGGCGAAATTGTGGCCCTGGACACAGCAGAAAACCTGAAGTTGAAATACGGCAAAAGATCGGTGCGGGTCCGGCTGCGTGATGGAGACGGGGTGCGGGAAGAAAAGCTGCCCCTGGACGGAGGGAAATCATCAACCCATTTGAGCGAATTGGCAGCCTCGCCCGACCTGATGACGATTCATACGGAAGAAGCTACCCTGGAAGCGATTTTTATCCGGTTAACCGGCAGGGGGCTGGC
>PWGD01000013.1 GCA_003554395.1 Syntrophomonadaceae bacterium | reverse complement strand
GTAGTGGGTATTGAAATGGGAATGCTTCTTTCAGGCACAGTGCTGGTGGAAACTGTTTTTGCCGTAAATGGTATGGGAAGGTTGGCCATTGATTCGATCCGGGCCCGAGATTTTCCCCTGGTCCAGGGTATTGTTCTGATCTTTGCCTTGATATTTGTCACTGTCAACCTGCTGGTGGATATTTCCTACCGCTACCTGAATAAGAGGATTGAACTTAATTAATATTTGCTCATAAAGAGGTGTTAAGATTTGAGTTCTGTGGAACCTATCCTTCAAATAAGAAATCTCCAAACGTCTTTTTTCACTGATGCGGGAGAAGTTAAGGCGGTGGACGGGGTTACGCTTGATGTGCCCAAAGGCGGCACCCTGGGCGTGGTCGGAGAGTCGGGCTGCGGCAAAAGTGTCATGGCCCTGTCCATTCTGCAGCTGCTCGACCAGCCGGGTAAAATTGTTGGGGGAGAAATTATTTTTAACAATGAGGATCTTCTCCAAAAAAGTGAAAAAGAAATGCGCGATATCAGGGGAAACAATATATCGATGATTTTCCAGGAGCCGATGACTTCATTAAACCCGGTTTATACGATCGGAGAGCAAATCAGCGAGTCTTACAAGGTTCACCAGAACATGGGTAAAAAAGAAGCCTTCAAAAATTCCCTTGAAATGTTAAAGCTGGTCGGTATTGCCTCTCCTGAAAAAAGACTTTACCAGTATCCCTACGAACTTTCCGGCGGCATGAGGCAGAGGGCAATGATAGCCATGGCCCTGGCCTGCCGCCCCGCGCTGCTTATCGCAGACGAGCCGACCACGGCTCTCGATGTAACCATCCAGGCCCAGATCCTGGAGCTGATCAGAGATCTGCAGGCTAAACTGGGTATGTCTGTGATCACTATAACCCATGATCTTGGCATTATTGCCGAAACCTGCTGCCGGGTGGCCGTAATGTACTGCGGCAGTATTGTTGAGCAGGCCGATACTCAAGAACTGTTTGAAACCCCCAAGCATCCCTATACAGCGGGACTGTTTAATTCCCTGCCCCGCCATGACCTGGAAAAGGAAGAGCTGGAAGCTATTGATGGTTCGGTGCCCAGCCTTACCGATATGCCCAGCGGCTGCCGCTTTTCTCCCCGCTGTCCCTATGCTGAAGAGATTTGTTTTCAACAGTATCCTGAATTAAAGGCTCTGGGGCCGGGCAGGATGGCGCGGTGCTGGATTTACTACGAAGGCTGGAAAGGCACCGAAAAGGTGGCGTACTATGTCTAAAAAGGAACTCTTAAAAGTAGAAAATCTAAAGCTATATTTCCCGATTCAAGGCGGTTTTCTGGGCCGCACAGTCAACTATGTCAAGGCCGTGGACGGGATCTCATTTTCCGTTTATGAGGGCGAAACAGTAAGCCTGGTCGGCGAATCCGGTTGCGGCAAGTCCACTGCCGGCCGGGCTATATTGCGCCTGGAGAAACCGACCGAGGGTGACGTATATTTTAACAACGTCAACATGAACTCGCTTAACAAGCAGGCCCTGCGCTCCCTGCGCAAAGATTTGCAAATAATCTTCCAGGATCCATTTGCTTCTATCAATCCCCGCCAGACGGTGATCCAGGTCCTGGAAGAGGCTCTCCTGATCCAGAACATAGTGCCCCGGGAACAGCGCCGGGACAGGGCCCTTGAGCTCTTGGAAAAAGTGGGCTTAAAAGAACACCAGGCCGATCGCTACCCGCATGAGTTCAGCGGCGGGCAGCGGCAGAGAGTAGGCATTGCCAGGGCTCTGTCATTAGATCCGAAACTGATTGTCTGCGATGAGGCGGTATCGGCTCTGGACGTTTCGATTCGGGCCCAGATTTTAAATCTTTTAAAAAGACTCCAGATGGAGTTCCAGCTTACATATCTCTTCATTTCACACGATCTGGGCGTAGTCCGCCACATCTCCGACCGGGTCATTGTCATGTATTTGGGCCGGATTATGGAAGTAGCCGATAAAAAGTCGCTTTTTGAGCAGGCTCGCCATCCCTATCCCAGGGCCCTGTTATCGGCCATACCGGTTCTTAAACCCGGCCAGAAAAGAGAAAGGATCGTTTTAACCGGCGATGTCCCCTCTTCCATTGATCCTCCCGAGGGCTGCCGTTTCCATACCCGCTGCCCCTACGTGCAGGATCTCTGCCGGAAAGAAGGGCCCGAATTGAGGTCGGCTGGAGCCATGCAAGAGGGGCACGTGTCGGCCTGCCACTTCTTCGAAAACCTATATGGAGAAGCAACCGGTTAGAAAAAGCTGATTATTGAGGGCCACCCTGTTTTCATTTTCATTAGCATTGCAAACAATGTGCATCTTTCTATTTAATTAAAAGATTGTCAATTATAAAAAAAGGAATTGCTTTAATATTGTTCTAGATATAAAATTAAATTGAAAAGGAGGTTGTTCAAATGGCTGAAGAAGAGGGAAAATTAACTGATCGTGCTCTCCGCAAACTGGTCAAGATGGAAAGTTACATCAGCGTAATGGCTGAAGGACAGGAAAAGGATCGCTTAACCAAAGCCTACCTGGAACTGGTTGAGGCGCTGGAACTACCTCCCGAATACGGAGAAAGCATCCGCAGGGGCCGGATTTAAGATATTTTTAAGCCGGGAAGCAATTTAGGTCCTGCGTGCTGCGGTCTTATGCAGAATAGATCAAAGCATTTAAACAAAGGATTGTTTTCAAGCATTTGTTGGTATTGTATCAAGATATTATGGCTGGCAGGGGCTTTCGGGCCCAGTTTTTTTATATTTTTTATTTTTGAGCAGGGAAAATGGCCCCTGCCCTTGAATAACTGCTAAAATCTAAAATCGGGGTTGGGGAGGTTTTGGTATAATATGGCAGAGCTCAATAATCCTAAAATAAAAGAGCATGGCAAGATTCCTGCCGAGAATAAAACCAACATTTTACCCATCCAGGACCGGGTCAATAAGAAAAAACCTTTCCCCGGTGTTCTGGAAGAAAATATAGTTTACAGCTGTGCCGGTCCCAGAGTCGATCCTGATCAAGCCTGACCGGTTTTTTTAATCCTTTTTTAAACGGGGTGG
>PWGD01000022.1 GCA_003554395.1 Syntrophomonadaceae bacterium | reverse complement strand
TATTTTTTTGAAAACAATATAAGGGAGTGAACTACAATGAAGGTTTTAGTTTGCGCAGACGGCTCGAAGCAATCGCAAAAAGCCTTAGAAAAAGCTGCCCTTATAGCCAAAGGATGCAATGCGGACGAGGTCGTTATTATTCATGTGGATGAAGGCAAACAAGATCTTTCTGCTTTAACATGGGGCACTGAAGGGTATTCTGTATCAGATGAGGACATCAAGAATTTGAAAAGATTGCATGAAACCCATATGGAAGAAAAGCAAAATATCCTTCAACAAGCCTTGAACTATTTGCAAGAGAAGAACCTCAAGGCGAGCACAGTATTAAAGCAGGGCCATCCGGCCAAAACTATTTTAGAGTTTGCTTCAGAAAATGGCTGTGACACAATAGTCATTGGCAGCAGGGGTTTGGGTGGCTGGAAAAAAAGAATCCTTGGCAGTGTCAGCAGCGCCGTGGTTCAGGAAGCAAAAGATTGCACCGTGGTTACAGTAAAATAGGGTTCCTGTTGCGGTGCTTAGCCCGTGGGCTGGGGATTAATACTTGAAGTCATTGATCTGATTATATCTCAATAGTTCTGCCCCAAAATTTCGTCCTAACCTTCCGGGACTCACTGGCAGGTTAGGACAATTTAACATACAACTCTTCCCTACAGGTAAAGGTTTTACAGGGTTATAACCTGATACCCCTCGTTGACATAGGAAGCCATGGAGGGATGCCCGCTCATATCGCCCTTGATAGGGATACCTACGGTCTCGTTATATTCGAGCACACCCATTTTTGCGGAGCAGGCTTTGCAAATAGCATCCAAAAGTCCCTTCTCCTTGGCCTTCATATACAAGGAGTTGGATGACGTTTCCATTTCCTCAATTAATTTTACGGCTTCCCCCTCAACAACGATTTTTACCTCCATTTTTTTACTGTCCATATCAAGGGCATTTAAGAGGACATGTGTAAAACACATCGGGTTGCCCTTGAAAGCATAGAGCACGAATTTCTGCACTTTTATCGCTCCTTTTTACCGGATTAAATAATTGATCAGGCTGTAGATCCCATATACTGCTGCCAGCAGTATATACATCTTCATTCAAGGGGAGATCCGCCTGTGCAAGGGTTCTTTGGTAACTTTCATTTGACACCATCCTTTGGCTCTTCAAGTTTTAATATTTGAAATTACTGATCGCTATCCTTTTTAAGCACTGAAAAGAGCTTGCTTATAACACTGTCATACATGCTTCTGATCCCGGTAATATAGAGGGCATCCCTGCTCCTGGACAGCTTTTCTATCGTGGTAGCCTGAACCACTTCCCATAAAAGATCCTTGTCCGGTGCGTTTAAAAAGTAGTCCAGTTTAATCTGGTAGGCCCCTTTATATTTTCGCCCTCCACCGCTTGGGGTGATGCTTTTTATGATCCTGTTAAGATCAACAGCCTTGCTTTTTGACCTGAGGGAAACATCGAGGTACATCTCATCCTTTTTATGGTTTTCGATAACAGCAAAGACCGCTACAGTATGGTGGCCGGAATTTTTGAGGATCATGTCAGCACTGATGGCGATGGAATCCCTGTCCTTAGTGTCAATATATCCGATGCTGTAAAATGCCCAGTCCCTGTAAACGACCCCATTTTCTTTGGCCTTGTTATAGTAGAGAAGCGTTTTGGGTGAAAGGGGAATGTTGCTTATCCCCTGTAGTATTTTTAAGTCCGTATATTCCAATAAGAAGTCCAAAGCTTCCAAATCCAGGTAATTTATGTACTTATACTTATCAGTATCGGTCTGGATCCCGAAGGTGAGGGCCGTAGCCATTGAAGCCAACTCAGTATCAGAAAAATTTAGGTCCAGGTTTTTCACAAGGAGGGCCACTAAGGTGCTGGTCGCGCCTGCATCGGTCCTGATCAGAGAAAAGTCCGCTTTGACCGCCTCTTTTGATTTGCTGTGGTGATCTATATGGGCGGCGCAGGGAATACTGTTGCCGATGTGTTCCACCCTGTTGTTCTGAAAATCCGGCACAATGTAAGCCTGGTATTTTTCTATCTTGGCCTCTTGGCCAAATATAACAGGAATATTCAGCCTGTCGATAAAAGCCTCGTTTTGCGACAGCGATAAACTTTTTTCTGCAAAAATATCTGCCTCGATGGAGAGGTGTTTAAGGATCAGTTTGAGGGCATAAGCCGAGGCGATTGCATCGGGATCCGGCGAACCGGGGATATAAATAGCAATCGCTTCATATTTTGTTACTGCTTCCCGGAAAAGGGCTGCCTTTTTATTCATCATTAACTGTTTCCTTTACAAATTCATCAATCAGGTGGCGGGCAATGCTGATTTTGCCCGGAATCCGGGGGAAATTATCCGGCCTAAACCATCCCGCATCGGCAATTTCCTCATTATCGATGCTAATTTCTCCCCCGGCATACTCGGCGGTGAAAGCGATCATCAGCGCATCCGGAAAAGGCCAGGACTGACTGCCGAAGTATTTGATATTCTTTACCTCAATCCCCGCTTCCTCCCTCACCTCTCTTACCAGGCATTCCTCGAGATTTTCTCCCGGCTCTACAAAACCGGCAAGCACGCTATAAAAACCCTGTTTGCGGTGCTTATTGCGCAGGAGAAGCAGCTCCTTGTCTTTTTTGACGGCCACGATTACCGCCGGTGAGAGGCGGGGATAGTAAACGGCGCTGCAGCGGCGGCAAATTTTTGCCCGAACCTCTTTGCCATAATCTGTATGCGCTCCGCACTGGCCGCAATACTGATTCATCCTGTCCCAGTTTATGATCTGAACAGCATGTATTGCCAGTGAAAATATTTCTTCATCGACCAGCCCGAATAATTCCCGCAGCCCGACATATGAAGAGCCCGGAGGAGCTGTGCTATTTTCATCCACCTCTATTGAATAACAGGGCCTGTCATCTATAGTCCCCAGGTAATGTTGGCGGACTATTTCTAAGTTCATCTTATCAAATTCACCGCGCAGGGGCACCCGGTATGTCTCCTCTTCTACAACAAGGAGCCGATTTCCCTGAAAAGCTAAAATGTAAGCATTCCCATCTTCTCCTACCGGTTTCAGCG
>PWGD01000028.1 GCA_003554395.1 Syntrophomonadaceae bacterium | reverse complement strand
TAAGTTTTTTGTTGTTTTAAGCCGCCCGAGGGGGTTCAGGAAAGAACCTTTTAAAATACCGGGGCTGATCAAAGCCTATTTCCGTAGATACCCCCACGTGGCAGAGGCCCTGCTCAGCTCCCATCAAAAATACAATCAGACCTTAGATGAGCTGGATCAGCTCGAAAATGAGGGCAAAGCATTCCTGGTCTGCCCCGATATAATGCCCGTCACCAGTATGGAAACCAGTTTCAAAAAACTGCAGGAAAGCCACCGTCTGGGATACCGGCAGGGCAGGCGCGATTTGCCCCGCTGGCAGGAGTTCCTGGGGATCAAATAAAAGGACTTGCTACTGAATACAAGGCTTCGAGCAAGGGGATGATTAAACTTGGAGAAAAGGCCTAAAAAGGATCAGGACCACTTCCGGGGCTGCCTGATCGGTGGGGCTGTCGGTGATGCCCTCGGCCGGCCGGTGGAATTTATAAGCTACCAATCGATCCTTGATCAACACGGTGAAGAGGGGATTACCGATCCGGTTTCTCCCGACACGGGACTGGCCGAAATTACAGATGATACCCAGATGACCCTGTTTACGGCAGAAGGCATAATCAGGGCCGCGGCCGGGAGGAGGAATGATAGGGAAATCAGTTATGTGCCCACGGTGGTCTACCGCGCCTACCTGAGGTGGCTTGCCACCCAGGGCTATCCCCGGGGGGAAGGCTATGACTGGATTTATGACGGCTGGTTGTTTGATATAAAAAAGCTGCATCAAAGAAGAGCCCCGGGCAGCACCTGTTTGTCGGCCCTGGCCTTAGGCAAAAGGGGCGATACCGGGAATCCGATCAATGTCAGAAAGGGCTGTGGCGGGGTGATGAGGGTGGCCCCGGCCGGCCTGGTTTTCCGGACAGAACCGGCCTTTGAGATGGGCATGGAGTTTGGGGCCATCACCCACGGCCACCCTTCGGGATATTTGCCCGCCGGTGCGCTGGCCTCTATCATTGCCTCAATTATTGACGGGGAAGATTTAGAAACTGCGGTTAGTGATTCTATCAAGATTTTAGAGAGCCAGAGAAAACATGAAGAAAGCTCGACCAGTGTGAAGCAGGCTAAGGAACTGGCTGAAAGCGACCTTAAAGATATCGACGCCATCTGCCGGCTGGGGGAAGGCTGGGTCGGTGAAGAAGCCCTGGCAATATCGGTCTACTGCGCCCTTAAATACAGAGATGATTTCAGGCGGGCGGTAATAGCGGCGGTTAACCACAGCGGGGACAGCGACAGCACCGGGGCCATTACCGGCAATATATTGGGGGCCTACCTGGGCTTGTCTGCAATCCCCGGGGCCTGGGGGGAAAAGCTGGAACTAAAAGATGTGATCCTGCAGGTTGCAGACGACCTGCTCACCGGTTATGAAGAAAGCGGAGAATGGCGGGAGCGCTATCCCGGTTATTAAAACTTCATTATCGTTAACCTGCCTGTGATATTAGGAGTTTAGAAATAGCTGTTATCTTGCCAAACATACCCAGCGGAAGTTTAAGATAATATAAAGGTGTTTTTAATTTGTTGTGGAAATAAATATAGAGAGAATTACAGCAATGATTTCACCTCAACGGCAGCTTTGAGATGTGCACTCCTAAAACTTGGCAGTTCTAATTCAAAATAAAACCGGAGGAAGGGAGGAAACGACAGTGAGAACAGTGTTTATCGTGTTAATGATACTTTTAGCCCTGGCTGTTGCTGCAGTGGCCATGATCAATCAAGAAATTGTCATGGTCAACTATATTTTCGGCCAGGTGGAACTACCCTTGATTGCAGTGATTCTGGGTTCTGCCCTTGCCGGTGTATTGATCATGGTGTTATTTTACATATACCGCAGTATCCATAACTATGTAAAGTCTGGCAGCGAGCGAGCCCTAAAAAAAGAGTTGCAACAACGAATCAAATATTTGGAAAGCGAAAATAAGAAGTTGGAAGAAGAGGTAGCCAGGCTTCAGAAGGAACGCGACATAGCCGCTGAGAAAGCAAGGAAAGAGCTTGAGGATGAAAAAAATAAATTGGAAGAAGAGTTAAACAAGCAGAGGAAAGAACGTGAAGAGGCTGCTGCCAGGGAACAGGCTGAATTAGAAGCTGAAAAGGAGAAGTTGGAAGAAGAGCTGCGAAAACAGCAGCAGTAGCAGAGCAGCTCGGAAGAACAGGATGATCCCGAGGGCTCACCAAAGAAAGGTTTCTGGGATTTTCTAAAAAGAAAATAGCATGTGCTAACTTTAGCAGGTAAGACTTAACAACTTGCGATTCTTAACTTGGAGCGGGGGCTTTCAGGATGCCGGGCCGGTTGAGGACTTTTGCCCCGAAAGGTAAGATGGCCAGCATGGCCAGCTTGAAATGCTGGAGCCCGAAGGGAATGCCGATGATGGTCAGACAGAGCGCCACACCGATAGTCAGGTGAGCGAGGCTGAGCTCCCAGCCCAGCAGCAGGATCCACAAGATATTGCCGATAAGACCACCGACCCCGAAACTTCCCAGTTCCACATCCCGGCCGAAAGGCCAGAGGACAAAACCGGCGATCTTAAAGAACTGGAGGCCGAAAGGGATGCCGATGATGGTCAGGCAGACCAGTACTCCGGCAATGGACCAGAGCAGGGCCCCGATGATTCCGCCAAAAATTAGCCAGATTATATTGCCGATAAAACGCAGTACTACCATGCGATTTCTCCTTTGATTTAGATCATATCTATTGTAGCATATTTTCAGTTGTGCATATTTTAAGAACCGGTGATTGGCTCTATTACAGAATATTGCTAAAATTAAAAATAAATTGGGCTTTTTTAATAACTAATGGAAGGTGAGGTCATGAGTTTAACTTCCGGTCCTTCAATTTCTGAGCTCTGTGATGCTTTGGGTAAAGCTTCGGAACGGTATGCCGGGATGCTCAGGCAGGTTAAGGATCCAGCTCCGCCCGCTGTCGGCAGCTGGAATGTCGGAGATACTGCGGTGCATACAGCGGTAAGCAGTTCGTACTTTTTGATGGTGGCCCAGGGTCAATCAGAACCGCTGAGCGTTGATTCTGATCATAAAACGTATTTTGAAACAAACCTGGAT
>PWGD01000142.1 GCA_003554395.1 Syntrophomonadaceae bacterium | reverse complement strand
CAGGGGCCTGATAACGCTGTCAAGGAGCCCGGCCTTGACCACTCCCTGGTCGGTTATTAGCAGCGGTTTTTTAATGCCGAGCAGGGCCAGTTCTCCGGGCAGGTGGTTTACGGCGCCCAGGCCGTGCTTCATAACGGTCGGCACTTCGAAGTAGTGCAGTTTTTGTAAGTCTTTCATCGGCAAAACCCTCCTTGTATCGATATGCGGTCTATTTATGTCAGCCAAGATCATTCAGCCAGGGTCATATGGTTTCTTTTACTCTATATCCGGCGCCCTGACCAGGGTGGTGAGCTGATCCAGCCCCAGCCGGGCCAGGGTCTCGCCGGCCGGCCGGCCGGCGCTGTCCCAGCCGCGGGCTGTATAGTAGTCATCGAGCAGGCGGTCCAGGTCGGCCCCGGAAATTTTTTCGCCCTGGTAGGGGCCTTCCGGGAGGGGTTCCTCGGAAAAGCGTTTCGGCAGGCTGTCATCAGCGCGGGTAAAGCCTTCCCGCAGGTTAAAGAGCCTGACCTGGTTCCAGATCCTTTCGCCCAGCGCCATCAGCCTGGTGGTATCAAAAGGCCGGCCCAGGGCTGCTTCCAACATCTGACAGTAGGTTTCGCCGGTGATGCCGTACTGGGCAAAATCGCACTTGACCAGGGTATCCAGGGCGGCCAGGTAATTTTGGAGGTGGGCCACGATTATTCCTTTGCCTTCCAGGGCGCTGCGCTCGACCATTTTTCCGTCCCATTCCCCGCCCACTTCATAGAGGATCGGGAAAGCGCGCTGGTGGCAGCCTCCCCGGTCGGCGGTGGCCAGGGCTAAAGCCATGCCGGGCACGCTGCGCGGGCCCCAGGCCGGGCTTTCCAGGCCTTTGATATGGACGGCAAAATCAGCAGCGCCGTCACCCAGTTCACGGGCGGCTTCCTTAACCCCCCGGGCCAGCAGATCGCCGAGGCCCCGGCGGGAGGCGATAAGGTCCAGCAGGTAATCGACGCTTTCGCTGTCTCCAAACTGCAATGCTTTGCCTTCAGTTTCTGCAGCGGTGATCAGGCCTTTCTGAAATGCTTCGATGGCAAATCCGGCCACCCCGCCGGCAGACATGCCGTCCAGGCCCAGGGCGTCGCATTTTTTAACCAGGTAAGCTACTTCCCTGACGTCACTCAAACCGAGGTTGCTGCCCATCATGGCGGCGGTTTCGTATTCGACTACATCGGAGATCAGGCCCTTGCGCCTGCCCCTCCGGATCAGGCCTACCTTGCCGCAGGCAATCGGGCAGCCGGCGCAGGCTACATTGCGCAGCCAGAACTGCCGGCGCTGGGCCTCCGAGTTCAGGCCGGCGGCGCCTTCAAAGGATCCGTCGAAATAGTTGTAGGCCGGAAGCAGCTGTTCGGCATTGGCAAAATCGATCGAAGCGGGGGTCCCGTCAATATTGAAGTTTTTAACGTCTTCGCTATCGGCCAGCTCGGCGTAGGCCCGGTCCACGGCGGCCATGAAAGCTTCCGGGTTGGCCGGGCTGACTGTTTCGCTGCCCCGCAGCACCACAGCTTTCAGGTTCTTGGAGCCCATAACCGCGCCCGTCCCCGCCCGCCCGGCATGGCGGTTATATTCGCAGTTTATGAGGGCATAAGAAACCATATTTTCCCCGGCCGGTCCGATGCAGGCGGTTTTTACGCTTTCGCTGCCGGCGATCCGGCCTATTTTTTCAACGGTGGCAAAAGTGTCAAGGCCCCAGATCTGATCGGCGGGCCGGATTTCAACCGTGCCGTCGTCAATCCAGATATAGCTCGGCTGCTCGGCCCTGCCGGCTATAATGATGCCCCCGTAGCCGCAGTAGCGGATTTCCTGGGCAAAATGGCCTCCAAAATATGAATCGGCGAAGGTGCCGGTCAGGGGCGATTTGGTAACCACGCAGCCGCGCGTAGCGGGGGCCAGGGTAGCGGTCAGCGGGCCGGCTAAAAACATAAGCAGGTTCTCAGGCGCAAGGGGGTCACACCCGGCCGGCAGGAGATCGTAAAGAATCCTGGCGCCGTAGCCTTTCCCGCCGACAAAATTTTCTTCCAGGCGGGGGTCGACCGCCAGCTCGGAGCTTGCTTTGCGATTTAAATCGATGTAAAGGAGTTTTTTCATGCCTTCCGAAATGTTCACTTCCCGGGCACCTCCCTTTTTTTAACCAGCTTCAAAGCCCCGGGCACGCAGTACTGCACGCAAAGAGGGTTTCCCGCGCAGAGATCGCATTTATCAGCTTTCCCGGTTTTATCCCACCGGATCATTTGATCGGGGCAGGCTTTGATACAGCTGCCGCAGCTGATGCATTTTTCCTTGTCGATCAGGACCACCCCGGTTTTTTCTGCCCTGCTGATAGCGCTAACCGGGCAGGAGTGCATGCAGAAAGGGTTTTCACACTGCGTGCATACCAGGGGCCGGTTGATCAGGTTTTCATTTTCCCGGAAAACTTTCAACCTGGCCAAACGGGGGTTGTAGCCCCCGGCTGCCCGGTTGGAACAAACTAACAGGCAGGCTTCACAGCCGGTGCACAAATCAAATTCGCCTCTCAGGTAATTCATTGGCGCTCCTCTCTTTCATGATCAAAGTGGCCGGCCCGGTTCAGGCAACTGTGGGGCTATTTAAATTTTTCTTAGCAATTACCTTTGTGAAAAGAGCAGAAATAAAGAGGCGCATTTGTGCAAAATGCACAAAATTAAAAAGATCTCATTTTCAAAAGCAGTTTTTTGAAGAGGGGATCATGATTCAGGGCAGTCCCGAAAGGGTCATGGATCAATTTACAGAGATGATGCGGCTGAAAAAGCGAGAGTTTCCTAAGCCTGCCCGGAACCTTTACTGGGAAAGGCGGCGGCTAACCGATGCCAGCAGGATCGGGAAGGGATCAAGGTTTTCGATCTCGGTAGCCATCAGCTCTTCAATTATTTGAAGGCGGTAGTGGAGGGAGTTGCGGTGCAGGTGCAGTTTTTCTGCCGTCCTGGTCCGGGAAAAGTTGCATTCCAGGTAAGTCTCGAGGGTTTTAACCAGTTCGCCTCCTTTGTCGCGATCGTACTGCAGCAGCGGCTCGAAGGTGCGCTCGTAGAGGGCGGGGCTGCCGGAGCTGGTCAGATAGCGTTTCACCAGGTGATAGGGGGCCATATCGGAATAGGAAAGGGCAAAATCGGCCCCAAAAATTTTTTTTCCAATATCAATTGTTTCCCATGCTTCCAGGTAGCCGGCGTTAATTCTTTCAATATCGGCGCAGTAATCTCCGATCGACATATAAAAAGGGATGCCGTCCATATGAGCCCGGAGGATATCCCTAATTTTTAACATCAGGTCCCTGCCGAAATGCAGAGCGCTTTCCGGTTTTAATTTTTCAGGAGCCCGGATCAGGACCACTATGCTGCCCAGGGTATCGATCACCGTGCCCCTGATGCCCTCTTTATCAAGGGCATGTTTGATGAGTCGGTGCAGCTTCCGCTCAATGCCTTCTTTGCTTAAAACGGGATCATCCTTCCGGGCCGCTTTTTCCCGGTAGAGGCTTTCCCTGTAGATCTCGGCCAGCATGACGTAATAACTGCCGCCGGCATCCAGTCCAAACTGCCGGGCCTGGGATATGATGTTTTCGCGGTTTTTCAGGTTGCCCAGCAGCAGTTCGTTGAAGAAATCGCGCTCGCTTTTACGCTCCGCTTCCCGGATCGCTTTTTCTTTGAGTATGTCGAGGGCGATGGCTATGGCCCCCGCTTCCAGGGTGGGGGTCTTTTCTTTGTCCGGCGCTTCAACCAGGTTGGGGACGACAAGAGTTCCAAAAAAGGCATCCCCGGCTACAATGGGAAAGAAGTAGTCGTACTGCAGGATATCGGCGTTGCTGTAGCAATAATAGTCCGGCCTCTTTTCATGGGCCAGCCTCCGGAGCAGTTCCCGGGGATAGAAATCATTAAGGGGCAGGGGAGTGCCGTTTTCCTGCCACTTGCTGAGCAGGGGAGATGAACAGCTCATACCGGGCGGCAAAGCGGCGTCATGGAGCAGCAGCTCGGCATCGGTCATCAGGACCGGCTTTTTCAGCAGCGAAGCCATGGATGAAAGCAGTTCCTGCAGGCTTTTACCCTTTAGGACCATCTGGGTCATCATGTTGTGAACTTCGCGGGCATACTCCAGGGCCCTGACCTGCTTGTCCAGGATCTGGCTCATTACCGGGACGATTACATCGATGTAAGAGCAGTCGGGCATCTGCAACAGGGGCAAATTTATTTCGTCTGCTTTCCGGATCAGGCGTTCGTCGATATGGGATATGTAGCGTTCCGGGGAAAAAATAATCAGGGCTGCGCCCCCGCAGGCCCTGATGTCTTCCAGCATTTTAAGCTGGGCGGCAATATTGTCTTTTAAAGCATAGAAAGTAGTGGAAAGCAGGGAGTCTTTGCGAAACCAGATCGCGGCATCGGGGACATCGATTATATCGACACAGCGTATTTCTTTGTCTAGTCCCGCACCGCCGGCCAGGACCTGGGCTTCAGCCAGGCGGCCGATCTGCAGAGCGTCTCTGACCGTTATGGCCATGCGAACTTACCCCACTTGCTTCGAAATTAACCCGGCCAGATGTTCCAGTTTCGGGGGCAAGCAGCCTGCCCGATCAGGAAAGCAGAAAGTGGCCCAGGGTGCTGATCCGGTTTTGCTCCAAACCGAAAAGGTCTTCCAGTTCAAAGTCCAGGGTGCTGCAAAGGGCTGTCAGGTAAAACAGATGCTTGCCGATTTCTTCGGCAATTACTTCCCGGCAGTGCTCGCACAATTCTCCCTTGACGTGTGAATCCATATGCTTGCCGCAGTCTTTAAAGGAATCGGTTTTGGGGTACTCTCTTTTATTGGCGATGATCGAGATACAACCGCAGTCAGTCACTGTCTTAATAATGCTGCGGTTGACCCGGGCTGTAGATTCCTGGTATTTGGACAAACAGTCCAGAATACTGCGATGACGGATTAATACTTCCGACACCAGATCCTGAAAGTTCCCGACAACCTCGTTTTCTTTCATTTTACAGTCACCCCTTTTTTTATGGTGGGCCGTGTTTACGTAATTATACTTTTTTTCCCCGGATGATGTCAACTAGAGCTGAACCGGTAACCCCCGCCAGCCCGGCCGAATTTCGAAATTACCTGTTGTCACCCGGGTTAGGATATGTTAAACTATATAGTTTAATTGACAGGTGACGGAAGGGTGTGTTACTATATTTACAAGTATTTATAGGAGGTTGGTGCATTGTTCAATGTAGGCGACAGGGTTGTTTATCCGATGCACGGGGCTGGTATAATTGAGGCTATAGAAGAAAAAGAAATTCTCGGGGCCCGAAAAAAGTATTATGTTATGAAACTGCCGTTGGGCGAAATGAAAGTGCTGATCCCTATCGATAGTATTTCCCAGGTTGGCCTGCGGGAAGTGATTGAGGAAGGTGAAGTGCCCGAGGTTTTTGTGGTCCTGCAGGGAGATCAGCCGGAGCTGTCGACCAACTGGAATCGCCGCTACCGGACTCACCTCGAAAAAATCAAGAGCGGCAACATTTATGAAGTTGCCGAAGTGGTGCGCAACCTGATGCTGAGAGAGCGGGAAAAAGGGCTTTCTACCGGCGAGAGCAAGATGCTGGTTACTGCGCGCCAGATCCTGGTCAGTGAATTAATTCTTGTTCAGGGCTTGGAGCAGACCGAAGTCATAAGCGCCCTTGATAATGTCTTTGACAAGGCTCTCAAGTAATTTTTCTTAAATTTTTCTTCATTATTTTATTTCCAGGCGAATCATATTGCTTCCGGGGAAAGCTTTAAGTTATAATAATGCGAAGAGTTCCCGGATTTTTTTGTTTATTATTGGTTTTTCAGGGTTAGTAATTTAAAGCAGAAAGTCTATCGAAAGGAGGTGAGAATGATGATAAATAAGATTCTGCGGTTTATTGGGACCTTAATTGGCGTAGTGGTCGGGATTTATGTTTTTGCGGTTTTGCTTCCCCTTGTTTCCGTCTTTATCAGTATCCCGGAAGGGATCCATTTTACTCCGGTTAATATTGGTTATTACGCCGTGGGCGGTGTTTTATTCGGACTTATATTTTATCTTATTACCCCTTTATTCATTAATATTTTTAACCGTATTTTGTCCTGGGCTGAGAGCAAACTGAAAGCGGTGCCCACCCAGGATATTGTGCTGGTCGTTTTCGGACTGATCGTTACGCTGGTTATCGGCCTTCTGATCAGTTACCCTGTTTCCAGGATTCCGGTGGTCGGGGTTTTTATCGCCCCGGTTTTAACTTTGTTCCTGGTTTTTATCGGGATCAGGTTTTTGCTCAGCCGGAAGGACGAATTTACATTTTTGACGACCCTGTTCAGCCGGGGCCGGAGCAGTAAAGGCAAGGACAATGAAGTATTCAAGATTCTTGACACCAGCGCCATTATCGACGGCCGGATTGTCGATATCTGCAAAACCGGTTTCCTGGAAGGAATTATTGTGGTAGCTGGTTTTGTGCTGGAAGAACTGCGCCATATTGCTGATTCATCAGACCTGCTTAAACGAAACCGGGGCCGGAGAGGTTTGGACGTCCTGAATAAGATCCAGAAAGATATGCAGATCCCGGTCCAGATTTATGAAGGGGATTTTGACGATGTAGCCGAAGTCGACAGCAAGCTGGTCCGCCTGGCCAAGACCATCAACGGCAAGGTCATTACCAACGATTATAACCTGAACAAGGTTTGTGAGCTGCAGGGCGTGCCGGTGTTGAATATTAATGAGCTGGCCAACGCGGTCAAGCCGGTGGTTTTGCCCGGTGAAGAGATGGCTGCCCAGATTATAAAGGAAGGAAAAGAATCCGGGCAGGGCGTGGCCTACCTTGATGATGGGACCATGATCGTGGTCGAAGGAGGACGCCGCCATATTGGCGAGACCATTGAAGTCCTGGTGACCAGTGTCCTGCAGACGGCTGCCGGAAGGATGATTTTTGCCAAACCGAAGGAAAATGCCGACCAGGTCAGTGGAGTAAAGCAGTAAAGCGGATTCCAATCTTATAGCAGCGGAGTAGATAGGGCATTATGGATGTCAGTGCTATTATAGCGGCGGCGGGTAAGGGTTTGCGCATGGAAAATGCTACGCGCAAGCAGTACCTTATTCTTGATAAAGTGCCGGTCCTGGCCCGTTCCCTGAACCTGTTTTTGGAGCACAGCCGGGTCTGTGAAGTGATTGCCGTCATCCCTGCCGGTGAAAGGCCGGAAGTGCAGAACCTGCTTCAGCCTTACTGCCCCATCGAAAGGATCAGGTTGGTCGACGGCGGGGCCACCCGCCAGGATTCGGTCAGCCGGGGGTTGCAGGCCTTATCAGGGCAGGAAGCCCTGATCTGTATCCATGATGCGGCCAGGCCTCTTGTTTCTGCAAAACTGCTTGAAGCCCTGCTCGAGGCTGCCGAAGAGTGGGGGGCGGCGGTCCCGGTCATACCGCTCGCCGACACGGTCAAGGAGGTTGACGGGCAGGGGATGATTTTATCCACTCCGAACCGGGAAACCCTGCGCCTGGTTCAAACCCCCCAGGTATTCAGGCGGGAGGTCATAACCGGCGCTTACAGGCGGGCCCGGGATCTTGGCCTGATCGCTACGGATGACGCTTCACTGGTGGAAGCTATGGGCAGGCCGGTCAGGGCCATTCCCGGTGAACCGGATAATTTGAAGATTACTTCACGGCGCGATCTGGATCTGGCCTCTTTATTATTGAAGGAGTCGGGGGTATAATGAACCGTGTGGGGATTGGATACGATCTGCACCGCCTGGTCAAAGGGAGGTCCCTGGTTCTGGGCGGAGTAAATATCGAGCATCACCTGGGCCTGGAGGGCCATTCCGATGCCGATGTTCTGCTTCATGCCCTGAGCGACGCCCTGTTAGGGGCGGCCTGCCTGGGCGATATCGGTTTTCACTTCCCGCCCGGCGATGATCAGTACCGCAATATTTCAAGCCTGGTTCTGCTCAGGAAGGTGCGGGAAAAGCTTGAACAGGAGCGTTGGAGCATAGTTAATGCCGATACCGTCATTGTTGCCGAGCTGCCCAGGCTGGCTCCTCATATCGAAGCGATGCGCGAAAATATTGCTGAAGCCCTGGCAGTTCCCCGGGGCGCTGTATCTATAAAAGCGACGACGGCTGAGGGCCTTGGTGCTTGCGGCCGGCAAGAAGGGATTGCCGCCCAGGCCGTGGTGCTGCTGGCAAAACTGGCCCCGCCCGGCCCGAGCAGCCAGGAAGCGGAATAACTTTTCACCTTATTATCGAGATGGTGATTATTTTTCTTCCTTATTATATTATTATGCAAAGCATGATCACACCGGGTTATTAAATAAGTTTGAAAGAAATAGTTCGATGGACATAATTAAGGCAAAGGATTATTTGTTAGCTAATAATCACCATAAATCAGCCTTAACCGGCGAACTGGGCCGGCCCGGAGAAGTGAAATGCTTAAGAAGTGAAAAGCTAAAATATAATAATAAAATTGAATTACATTTAGAAGGAGAAGTGAGCATTGTTTAACCGGATTAAACAGGATATTCAGGCAGTGAAAGACAGGGACCCGGCCGCTAAAAGCACCCTGGAGGTTCTCCTCTGTTACCCGGGACTTCATGCTTTATTCGCCCACCGGGTCGCCCACTTTTTTTTCCGGCGCGGCCTGGTGCTGCTGCCGAGGATGATTTCGCACCTTTCGAGGTTTTTTACGGGGATTGAAATCCACCCCGGGGCCAGGATCGGGGCCTCCTTTTTTATCGATCACGGCATGGGTGTAGTGATCGGCGAAACGACCGAAATTGGCACCAATGTAACCCTCTACCAGGGCGTAACCCTGGGTGGGACCGGCAAAGAAAAGGGCAAACGGCACCCGACTATAAGAGATAACGTGGTAATCGGAACCGGGGCCAAGGTGCTGGGGCCGATTGAAATCGGCGAAAACAGCCGCATCGGGGCCGGTTCGGTGGTTTTGCAAACCGCGCCGCCCAATGCAACCGTGGTCGGTATTCCGGGCCGGGTGGTCTATTACAACGGCGAAAAAGTGCCTGCTGTGAACCTGAACCACACCGATATGCCCGACCCGGTTGCTGAAGCCCTGAATTGTCTCCAGGAACAGATCGATCAGCTGCGCTGCCAGAAATTAGATTGCGATAAAATAGATCTGGAAAACGGAGGTTTATGCAACATTGGCCGTAAAAATATATAACACTCTGACCCGCAGCAAAGAAGAACTGAAGCCCGGGGCCCCTCCACTGGTAACCTTTTATGTCTGCGGCCCCACCGTCTATGACTATATCCACATCGGAAATGCCAGGGTTTTTATTGTTTTCGATGTGGTCAGGCGTTATCTTGAATACCGTGGTTATGATGTCAAGCTGATCCAGAACTATACCGATATCGATGATAAGATGATTAACCGCGCCAATGAACAGGGCATCACAGTTAAAGAACTGGCCGATCGTTACATCCGGGCCTATGAAGAAGATGTGAGCGCCCTGGGGGTGCGGCCGGCCGATGTCAGGCCGAAGGCGACGGAACATATTGACCAGATCATCGAACTGGTGGGACGCCTGCTGGAAAACGGCTATGCCTATATTGCCGGCGGCGATGTCTACTTTGATACCGCCAGTTACCCCCAGTACGGGCAGCTGACCCGTCAAAAACAGGAAGAACTTATGGCCGGGGCCAGGGTGGAGCCCGGCGAAAAGAAACGCAATCCCCTTGATTTTGTGCTTTGGAAACAGAAAAAAGAAGGTGAGCCTTCCTGGGAAAGCCCCTGGGGCGAAGGCCGGCCGGGCTGGCATATAGAATGCTCGGCCATGTCCACTTATTACCTGGATGACACCCTCGATATTCATGCCGGCGGAGCGGACCTGATCTTTCCACACCATGAAAATGAAATCGCCCAGACCTGGGGAGCGGATCAGCGGCCGCTGGCCCGCTACTGGATGCACGCCGGCTACCTTAATATAGAAGAACAAAAAATGTCCAAATCGCTGGGCAATGTTTTAACGGTCCGCAGCCTGCTCCGGGAGCACGAACCCTTTGACCTGCGCTTTTTAATTTTATCCGCCCATTACCGCAGCCCCTTAAATTTCAGCGCCGAACTGGTGGCCCAGAACCGGTCCGGAAGGCTGCGGCTGCAGGAGATGATCAACAACCTGCTCAGCGCGCTGGAATCAGCCGGGGATGCTTCAGGCGAACAGGAAGGGGCTCTCCAGGAGGCCCTGGAAGAGGCCAAAAACCGCTTTATAGAAGCGATGGACGATGATTTTAATACCGCAGACGGCCTGGGCGTCCTTTTTGACCTGGCCCGCGGCTGCAACATTTACCTGAAAGAAGCCCATCCCTACAACCGGGAACTGCTGAAAGAAGTAATCGATTTTTACCGCTCTGTTAACGGCGTTTTTGAGGTTGTCGATCTATCGGAGCCCGAAAGCCTCGATCATGAGATCTTAGAAAAAATAAGCCGGCGTGAAGAGGCCCGGGCGCAAAGAGATTTCGCCACCGCCGACCGGATTCGCGATGAACTGCTGGCCCGGGGCATAATTCTTGAAGATACCCCCCACGGGACCCGCTGGAAAAGAAGCAGTTAGCGGGGCTAAAAAATAAAGGCTGACGTGGTATTGCGGGCTGTTTTTAATAAAAATTTGCGATATCAACTGCTGCCGGAGGTTGAAAAAATGGCCTATATCAGGGAAAGGACAATCGAATCGGCCTGGAGGATGGTTTTATGGAACTGCGCCCGGTATGGATACAGTTACCGGATTCAAAAAGGCAGTTACGAAGGGCAGCTGCGCAAACAGCTTCACCATTTGACCGTTGTGATCGAGGAACCTTATACCCGGCCGCTGGCGGTATGGCTGCCGGAGAACTGCGGCATCCCGGCCCCGACTTCGGAAGAAAGAATCCAAAACTATTTTTATGATTATCTGGCCACCGACACCAAGTCCGAGATGGAAGATTACACCTACGGACAATTTATCGCCCCCAAACTGCCCCAACTGATCGACCTGCTCAATACTTCGCAAGGGGCTACCAACCAGGCCTGCCTTAATATCGGGGGAGCTGAAAATATTGATATGAAGGATCCGCCCTGCCTGCGGGTAATTGATTTTAAGGTGGTGGAGGGCCGCCTGAACATGTCCCTCTTTTTCCGTTCCTGGGATATTTTTGTCGGTTTCCCGGAAAACCTGGGTGGCCTGCAGCTTTTAAAGGAATATGTTTTAATGCACCTTGATTTCCCGGTGGAAGACGGTTCGATTACCGCTTACTCTTCCGGGGCCCATATTTACGAACAGTACTTCCCCATTGTCAATATTTTGAATGCCCACAAATGCTGAGGCGGTATGCAGTATGAAAGGCAAGGACCGTTTTACTCCACAAAGCAGATCAAAAAACCCCCGGGACCATCAAGGCTCCGAAAAAGAATTGATAGCCGGCCGCCAGGCGGTCCTGGAGGCCCTGCGCTACGGCCGGCCGTTCAGCATCCTGATGGCCGAGGGACAGAAGGGGAATGTTATCAGTGAGATTACTTTTCTGGCCGGGCAGAAAGATGTGCCGGTGACCAGTCTTTCCCGAGCCGATTTTGATCAAATGGCCGGTGAGCTTTCCGGCAGCCAGGGCCTGGCCGCCTATGTCCCTCCCTTCCGTTACTGTTCGCTCCAAAAACTGATCGGCTTGGCCCGTGAATCGCCAGAAGAGCCGTTTTTAATGATGCTTGACCATATCGAAGACCCCCAGAACCTGGGAGCAGTGATGAGGACCGCCGATGCCGCCGGCATGCATGGTTTGATTATCCCCGATAAGCGCGCCGCCGGAGTTACCGCGGCGGTACGTAAAGTGGCCGCCGGGGCGGCGGAAAGGATGCCGGTAGCCCTGGCCGGCAATTTAAACCGCGCCGCCGAGCGCTTAAAGCAGGAAGGGTTCTGGCTTTACGGAGCAGAGGCGGACGGCAGGGAACCCTATTACCGGGCCGATTACCGCCGGCCTCTGGTCCTGGTGATCGGTTCGGAAGGAAAAGGGCTTTCCCGCCTGCTGCGCAAAAACTGTGATTTGATCTTATCCATTCCTATGCCGGGTCGGGCCGGTTCTTTAAATGTGGCCGCCTCGGCGGCAATTTTATCCTATGCTGCCCTGGCCCAGAGGAAGGGGGGGGTAAATTGAACCTTCCGGTCCTGATAATTGACGGCTATAATATTATCGGGGCCTGGGAAGATCTACAGGAAATGAAAAATAGAGATCTGGGCAGCGCCCGGGATCAGCTCATTTCCATAATGGCCGGTTACCGGGATTGGGCCTGGAACAGAATAATCATTGTTTTTGACGGACAGAGTTATGCCTGGAAAGAAATAGAGGGGATCGAAGTTGTCTTCACCGGAAGCCGGGAAACCGCCGATACGATGATTGAGCGGCTGGCTGCCGGCCTGGGCGTCAATCACCAGGTCGAAGTGGCCACCTCCGATTTTGCGGAATTCCGGGCGGTTTCAAACCTGGGAGCCAAGGTTTATTCGGCCTCCTCGCTGAAAGAGAAGCTGGCGGAGCAAAAGGAAAGTATCCGCCGCATTACCGGTTCAAGAAAAAGGAAAGGGTTGATGCTTAATGATGTTCTGAACCGCGCGGCGCTTGAGAGTCTCAATAAACTTCGTCGTCCCGGCAAGCCGTAGGAATAGCCGTAGAAATGCGGCCGGGACAGTCTAAAAAGCTTGACCATAGGGGAGCTTTACGTTATAATGGCGGAGAAGTTTGAGAGTCCGAGGGTCCGAAAGTCCGCAATAATCCCACCATAAGATATCCAAACGGAGGCGATAGGGGGGAGCTTTCCAGCTCAGGAATTAAAGTATTCTTACCCGGGCAACCCGGAACTTGAAGTTCTTAGCGATGAAGATGTTGTTTTGGAAGCTAAAGGGGGCGATATAGTCGCCCTGGAGTTCTTGATTAATAAATACAAAAATTTTGTCAAGGCCAAGGCAAGATCATATTTCTTGATCGGAGCCGATCGGGAAGACATTGTTCAGGAAGGCATGATCGGCCTTTACAAAGCAATCCGCGATTTCAGGGGAGATAAGCTTTCTTCTTTCCGCGCTTTTGCCGAACTGTGCATCACCAGGCAGATCATTACCGCCATTAAAACGGCAACCAGGCAGAAGCATATTCCCTTAAATTCTTACGTTTCGCTGAATAAGCCGATTTATGACGAAGATTCCGATCGAACCCTCCTTGACATCCTGGCTGGGACCAAGATTACAGACCCGGAAGAACTGATGATTAACCGGGAAGAGTACAATGATATCGAATTTAAAATGGGCGAAATTTTAAGCGAGCTGGAATGGAAAGTGCTGACCCTTTATCTCGAGGGGAAGTCATACCAGGAAATAGCCATTGATTTAAAGCGTCATGTCAAATCAATAGACAACGCTCTACAGCGGGTCAAGCGCAAACTGGAACGTTACCTGGAGGTGCGTAAGACATAATATAAGCTGGGCCTGAACCGGATTGGGAGCCGGAGAAGCCGTGGGCACTAAAAAACCTTTTAGAGCGGTTGACTTTTAAATTCTGCCAGTGTATAATCAGTATCGCTTAAGAGCGGGTGTAGCTCAATGGCAGAGCCCTAGCTTCCCAAGCTAGATACGTGGGTTCGATTCCCATCACCCGCTCCAGTGACGACGCGGGGTGGAGCAGTCTGGTAGCTCGT
>PWGD01000012.1 GCA_003554395.1 Syntrophomonadaceae bacterium | reverse complement strand
TAATATATTACTCTGGTTTTCGAGTAGTAGGATCCAGCTTTCTAAAAATGAGTCAAAACCGGGCAGCTCGGAGTGCAAAGCCTCGTTAATATCTGCCAGGCCGATACTGCCGAAAAGGGGTCTGTATTTATTTATTGTCTCATAAAGTATTGCCGGTCGCTGAGAAGTTGGTGAGTCCATGTAGATTGCCCTGAGGTAAAGGGCGAGCTGTTCTGACAGGTCTACTTTAAGCATACAGGAGATGTCTGGATCACCGGGCAGGTGCCCCGGATCTTCTCCCATTTCCAGGGTTTCGAACAATCTCTTATAAGCTTCTTTTGCCTGCTGGTAGTCTCCCCCAAGCAGCAACTCCCTTGCTTCCAGGAAAAAATCGTCTACTTCATCAGCCCAGCTTTCATCGCCCCAGTCTCTTTCCTCATAGATGTCGTCGTCCCAACCCCAACCAACGCAGTATTTTCCGCTTTCCACTCTTTGAGCAAAGGCATCTATTTCACCCAAAAGCGTTTCACCATCTGCAGCGTTTAGATCTCCAGGTTCCGGTATGATCATTTTGCCGATGAAATATGGTCTGTTAGATGATGGTTCTTTTTCTGCCCAGCGAATAATCATATCATCAAGGTCAGCTTTGGACATGTTATTCAAACGGCTTTTTACTTGTTTTATAAATGTTTTATAGGACATGGACTGCATTATTGAAAGTACCTCCAGCATCTTTATCAACCGCCATAAGATCTAATATCTCGGGTTGGATCTAATTGTTTCACAGTTTAAGTATTTTCTCCAGCAAGGGCCTCAGGTCAGCGGGAATAGTTGCAATCTTGACCTGCCGGTTATTTTGTATAGTTTTACCGACCATGATCAGGCCTTTACTCCAAAGCCTGCCTGTCGTCGATTGCGGTTCTTTCTCGTTCCAGTAAAAACGATCGCCTTCCATTTTGCCGAATTTGCGGCTGACAGAGCTTAGGAGCGCCCAACCTTCTTTACTGAGAAGGAAAAATAGCAGTTCCTGTTCATCGGGAGTGAGTTCTTGTATAACTTGTTTAAGATTGGCTGGTTCGGTCAGGTAAGCCATGATGGCCTTTTCTCTTTCAGGGCGCAGACGGCAAGGTTCAATATCATGAACTGCGCACATCTTGAGCAGCCATTCGTTAGGCATATTTTTCAGCCCCCGGCTTAGGGTTGAATCAGGGGTGATTTTCTTTTCTTCCACTTCTGCTCTAAAATCTTCTTCAACTTGATACATGTAATCAGCTTTTGACTGATTGGCATAATCACCGGGGGTGAGGCGCTGCTCGGCCAGCCGGCGTATGTAATCCAGCTGTTCTCTAAACCTTTCCTCCATTTCCTCATTCTCAATCTTAGCAATGCACCGTTGGGCCTGATCAAATTGGCCCCTTTCGACATAAAGACCGGCCAGGTTAACCATGATCACGGGTTCCTCAGGCATAACATCGGCCAACGGCTTAAAAATCCTGAGGGCCGGTTCAAATTCTCCTTTGTTGCGGTAAAGGTTGGCGAGGGTCACCATAGCCCGGGGATAAAAATTCACTTCCCGGTACAGTGGCTCCAGCAGAGCGATGGCTTCATCAATTTGGCCTTTGTTTCGGAGTTCCAGGGCCCTGTCGCATAGTTGATCCAGTTCCTGATCCGGCTCCATGCTTACTTCTTTCTTTTCCACTTTTACCATGGTTTCTTCTCCGTCAATCCATATCGGGACTTCTTCACCTTCTTTATATACACCCCGTTCTACCAGGGTAAACACAACTGCCATTTTAACTTCGTACGGCACAAGAGCGCTTTCCAGTAAACGCAGGCCCAGCTCTTTACCCCATTCCCTGCCGTAGTCTATCAGAATTTTAGCTGCGTTTTTCTTTTCCTCCTCTCCTGCTCGCTCGCCAAACATGGTATCGAGCAGCATAACTCGTACCTGTCCATCCTCTAAGACTGTTTCTTGTTTTTCCCTATCATCCGCGGCATCCTTGAATTGCTCGATCACCTTATCCCAGTCTGGTGTATTATAGCTGAGCTCGAAATGGGGAACAACATCCCTTTCCATAAGAAAGGCAACTTCCTGCAAGGGGATGATGAAATTGCCTATTTTATTAAGCGGATCCCATATAGAAGCTGCCTGTTTGTAACGTTGTAGGTTAAAGTAGGCGATGCCGGCATTGAACCGGTTTTCCCAGTTAACATGATATCTTTCATACTTTTTATAGATATCAATAACCCGGCGGTGGTCCCCGAGGGCTCCGGCGGCCCGCATGAGCTGAACAGTGTACTCATACCAGGCGTGGGGCTCGATACCTTCTTCCTGTAAGCGGGGGAGCATCTTCTCGAAAACCTTCACAGCATGGCCTAAACAGCGCTCCGCTTCATCCCGGCGGTTAAGGGAGGCATACAGCTGGGCGGCAAGGCCAAAGGTGTAGGGGCTTTCAATGGTAGTACCGGCTTCCAGGAGTGGTTCCAGCAGGAAGAGGGCCTTTTCGATATTTCCCCGGGCATGTTCAATTGTGGCCAGATTGTTTGCCACGATAATCTTTTTTTTAATTTCAACTTGAAACATAAGTTTTTGCAGGATTTCCTCTGCATCGTCTAATTTTTTTTCGGATATCAGTTTGCTGGCCTGCTCCATCAACCGGCTATACTGCTCTGAATTCAATTTGACAACTCCTCCCAGGTAATATCAAAGTTGTATCCCGGACTTAGTCTAGGATTTTTGGGGTGATTCCGGCGGTAATTTCAGGATACAATGAAAATTATAATACAGTATGCACTGCTAATACAACCAGATGTTAATCTGAACAGGCTTGTTTTTATTTCTAAAGTTCTTTTATCTCCAATTCTGAGGATCTCCATGTTGTGTTAAGTGGTAAGGTTTATCTGGGAAGCAGCTCTGGCCACAGTAATAATTATCATTGTGTCCCGAAATTTTTGTCCCGAAATTTTTACCCGAAATTTTGTTTTTTCTCCGCGCTGATGATTTTAACTCCTTTTGTAAAAAGAGGTTTGGACGAAACATTGACAAACCCGGCTTCTTCAGCAATTTCCTCAGTATTTCTGGCTATATGGTCTCCAGTTATCCTGTATAAGGGGCCCGAT
>PWGD01000120.1 GCA_003554395.1 Syntrophomonadaceae bacterium | reverse complement strand
CCGGTTAATTTTAAGAAAACATCTTCCAGGTTCGCGGGTCGGACCTGGTAAGAATGGACATAACTGCTGGCATTTAAAATATTCACGGTTTCAGTTTCATCTTCGGTGATAAAGAGGTAAACGGTGTTCCCGGCCGGTTGATAACCGCTGATACAATGCTTTACACTTTGGATCAAGGCCTTCATGTGGGCCGCTTCCACATCCACTTCCACCACTTTTGTCCCCACCTGCTTATTGACCAGATCGAGTGGGTTACCTTCCTCCAGGATAACGCCTTTGTCGATAATGATCAGGTCGTCGCAGAGCTGGCTGGCCTCTTCCAGGTAGTGGGTGGTCAGGATCAAAGTCAGCCCCCTTTTTTTAAGCCGGCGCAGGTGTTCCCAGATTAAGCGCCTGCTCTGGGGATCGAGGCCGGTGGTCGGTTCGTCCAATATAAGCAGATCGGGGGTGTGGACCAGGCCCCGGGCGATGGTCAGTCTGCGCTTCATTCCGCCCGATATTTTGTCTACTTCCTGGTTGGCCTTGTCCGCTAATCCAAAAAAGTAGAGCAGTTCTCCGGCCCGTTTTTCGGCGACCGTCCTGTTAATACCGTAATAGCCGGCGTAGATGAGCAAATTTTCCCGGACGCTAAGCTCCAGGTCCAGGTTGTTTTCCTGGGGTACCACCCCCAGCCTTTTTTTAATGGCCCTTGGATCATCGTTAACATCGATCCCGAGCACGCTAAGGTTTCCGCCTGAAATAGGGTGGAAACAATAGATCATGGCTACAACAGTGGTTTTTCCGGCCCCGTTCGGCCCTAAAATGCCAAAACATTGCCCTTTTTGGATCTGAAAATCAATGCCGGCTACAGCCGGAAAACCGTTGTAGTTTTTCTGCAGGTTCTGGGCTTCCACAACTAGCGCCAAAATTTCTCCTCCCCTGTTCTCCTTAATTGGATAGCTTCATCTTTATGGCAGCAAATCTATTCTATATTAAAGTAGTGCTTTCAGGCAAGGATTATCGAGCCAAGAATACCAGGGGCAAAAACCACCGCCGGCCTCTTACCAACTGAAGGAATTAGAGAAAATATAAAGAAATATATTGAAAAGCCTAAAGGGGGCCGATGCGATGTCGACAGCAGGTGAACAGCCGTCCCGGGAGAAGCCCTGGTTAAAATTTTATGAGCCGGGGGTGCCCAAAGACCTGGAGCCGGCGGGTAAAACCCTGCCCCGCTATTTCCGGGAGACCCTGGCCAGGCATCCGGAGGCCACCGCCCTGTCATTCATGGGCCGGAAGCTGAGCTTTCGGGAGCTGGGAATTCAGATCAACCGCTTTTCCAATGCCCTGGCAGGAACCGGCCTGCCTGAAGGGGCCAAAATTGCCCTGCATTTGCCCAACTGCCCCCAGTTTGTAATCGCTTACGGCGGGGCCCTGCAGGCCGGGTACACCGTGGTGCCCTGCAATCCCCTCTACGTGGAAAGGGAACTGGAGCACCAGTTAAATGATTCCGATTCCGAAGCGATCGTGACCCTGACCAGGTTTTATCCCCTGATCAAGAGGCTGGAAAAAAAGACCGGCCTGAAAAAGATCATCGTGGCCAACATTAAAGATTATTTCCCGCCTTTCCTGCGCTTCCTATATACCCTGGCCCGGGAGAAAAAGGAAGGCGATCGGGTTGCCCTTGCGCCGGAAGACATTAGCTTTGAGGATTTCCTGTCCGGCCGGCCGGACCACTTTCAGGAAGTCGAAACCGCTCTTGACGCCCCGGCCTGCCTGCTCTATACCGGGGGCACAACGGGAACATCCAAGGGCGCTGTTCTCAACCACCGCAACCTGGCCACAAATGTGCTGCAGACGGTGAGTTTCCTGCCCGATTTTAAGGCAGGAGAAGAAAAAGGCATCGCTGTGTTGCCCTTTTTCCACAGTTACGGCTTAACAACCTGCCTTAATATGTTGTTCATAAAAGGGGGCACCCTGGTGCTGGTGCCCCGCTTTGATCTTAAAATGATCCTGAAGCTGATCGACCGGGAAAAGCCGACCCTTTTCCCCGGTGTCCCCACCCTTTATGTGGCCCTGATCAATTACCCCGACCTGAACAAATACGACATGAGCTCGATCCGGGTCTGCAACAGCGGGGCGGCGCCCCTGCCCGTTGAAGTACAAACCAGGTTCGAAGCAGTAACCGGCGGGCGCCTGATTGAAGGTTACGGGCTGACCGAGGCTTCCCCGGTTACCCATTCCAACCCTGTTTATGGGACCAGGAAAGCGGGCAGCATAGGCCTACCGCTGCCGGCGACTGATGCCCGGGTAGTCGACCTGGACGACCCCGAACGAGAAATGCCGCCGGGAGAAAGGGGAGAACTGGTCGTCAAGGGCCCCCAGGTGATGGCCGGTTACTACAACCAACCGGAGGAAACCGGGCAGGTGCTCCGCGAGGGCTGGCTCCACACCGGCGACATAGCCGTCATGGATGAAGATGGCTTTTTCTATATTGTGGACCGGCTCAAGGACCTGGTTATCGCCGGCGGTTACAATATCGTCCCCCGGGAGATCGAGGAAGTTCTTTTTAGCCATGACAAGGTCCAGGAGGCGGCGGTAACCGGAGTCCCCGATCCCTACCGGGGAGAAACAATCAAAGCTTTCGTGGTCCTCAGGGAGGGGGAAAAAATGACCGAGCAGGAGCTGATCGATTTTTGCAAAGAGAATCTGGCCGCCTACAAGGTGCCGAAGCGGGTGGAATTCAGGTCTGAATTGCCCAAGTCCATGGTCGGAAAAGTTCTCAGGAGAGCCCTTATCGAAGAAGAAGAGGCCCATAAAGAAGGCTGATCGAGATTGATCCAGGCTTTATCTTTAAGCCCGGTTCCAAACTACAGGTTGTTAAAAAGAGGGCGGGGCAGTCCCAGAAATGGCCCTGTCTGCCGGGCTGTAAAATTGGCTGTTATTAAAGGAGCTTTGCAATAGATCAAAGACCCACTAGCAAATGGAGGGCTAAGATGATAAAAGGATTTTACAGGTTGGGCCGGCCTATTAATGCCCTGGCCGGCTGTTTGGCAATTTTTGTGAGTGGATGGGTGGCCGGAGCTCCATCATGGATCCCTGTGATCACGGCGGCGGTTGTGGTCCTGCTTATTACCGTCTCCACCAATGCCT
>PWGD01000051.1 GCA_003554395.1 Syntrophomonadaceae bacterium | reverse complement strand
TCCCGTCACTCCTTGCTTCCAGTTCTTCAAGCATTGGATCCCACACTGATGTGCACTCTGCGCTGGCCGGGACATGCCAGGTGCTGAAACTTAACTCCATGGTTTCCAGTTCTTCATCGGGTTCTGGATCCGGTTCCACGGCATCTTCAGGTTCTTCATCAACCGGCGCTTCTTCTGGAGCACAGCCGATGAAAGCAAAAATCAGGGTCAGGGCCAGGCCCATAATAATTGCCAACCTCAATATGTTGTTTTTCATTTCGAGATACACTCCTCTTTTTTATGTAATATTTAAAAGCGACAAAAAGTCAAGCTAACAACAGTAGATGATCACCTCCCTTTAATGCTGCCGTTCAGCTTGAGCAAGAGCAGCAAGGATGTCTTCCGCTTTTACAGGCAATTTGGTAAAGCGGATCCCGGTGGCATTGCTGATGGCGTTCAAAATGGCCGGAGCAGTTGGGATCAGTGGTGGCTCCCCAACCCCCTTGGCCCCAAAGGGTCCGCTAATTTCTTCATCCTCTACAATGATGGTCTCTATGTCAGGCACATCTTTCGCAGTGGGAATTAAATAGTTGGAAAAACCTGGATTTAGAATGGCCCCTTCATCCATAACCAATTCTTCCATCAGGGCATAGCCCAAACCCATCACACATCCGCCTTCTACCTGGCCCTCCACTGCTCCGGGGTTAATAGCCTGGCCGACATCATGAGCACAAATTAGTTTAATGACTTCAACCTGGCCTGTTTCTGTATCAACTTCCACTTCAGCCCACTGGGTGGCATAGGCATAGGTGGCATAAGGGACTCCTTTTCCGGTCTCTTCGTCGAGGCCTGTTGTCACCGGGTTAAACCAGCCGTGGCCCAGGGTCATTTTCCCTTCACGGCGGCATTTGATAATCATGTCCTGCAATTTAACGCTTCGCTCCGGATCGAAACGAGGAAATATTTTATAGGCCCGGCAGACCAGTTCTTCCACCGGGACACTTAAGATGGCAGCAGCTTTTTCCAGGAGGGGTTTTTGAGCCTGCAGGGCTGCTTCTTTGACCGCGTTTCCGGATATATAAGTTTGCCTGCTCGCAGAAGTTGCCCCTCCTTCAGGGGTTACTCCCGTGTCTCCGGAGATGACTCTTATTTTTGATACTTCAACGCCGAGTACCTCAGCTGCGATCTGAGCCAGAACTGTATTTGATCCCTGACCGATATCTGCACAGCCTGTTAAAAGAATAACCGTGCCGTCATTTAAGAGATCAATAAACGCGCCGGCAGGATTAGCCAGTGCCGTATTACCGATACCATACCACATGCAACCTATTCCCCAGCCTCTTTTTTTCAAGCCGGCGCCTCCTTTAATCAAGTTTTATCTTTTCTAAACTGTTAACTTTTTCCCTGACCTTATTTAAGGTTTCCCCTATTCCCAGACTCTGTTCAAGCAACTGTCCGGTTGAAGTAGTTAGGCCCGGTCGGAAAAAATTCTTGGCCCGGATCTGCCATGCATCAAGGCCAACCTTTTCACCCAGCAGATCGATCTGGGTTTCGTGAGCAAAACCGATCTGGGGCACTCCAAATCCCCGCATGGCCCCACAGTACGGATTATTGGTATAAACAGCATAGGCGTCTACATGGACATTGGGCACATAATACGGTCCGGTGGCATGAACTGCAGCCCGGGTTGCCACCCCGGGGCCGTAAGAAGCATAAGCGCCGGTATTGGCAATTATTTTCACTTTAACCCCTACAAGTTTGCCCTGCCTGTCTGCAGCGGTGAGGTAATCTATAATGTAGGGATGGCGTTTGCCGGAAGCAATAAAGGACTCTTCCCTGTCATAAACCAGCTTAACCGGACGGCGGGTGTGCCAGGCCAACAGGGCTGTATGGCACTGGGTCGAAATATCAAGTTTTCCGCCGAAACCACCTCCGGTCGGCATTTGGACTATGCGGACCCGGTTTTGTTCAAGCCCCAGAGCCGAAGCTACTTCTCCCCGGTCAAAATGAGGGTTCTGTGTCGAGGTCCAAACTGTTATGGAGTCATTGGTTCTTTGGGCCATACTTGCTTCGGGCTCCAGGTAAGCATGTTCGACAAAGGGTGTTTCATAGCGGTTTTCAATAATTACTTCCGCTTTCTCCAGCGCTTTTTCGATATTGCCGTGCCTGATTTTTCTGTGAAGCAGGATATTGCCTTTTTCATGAATAGTGGGGGCATTATCACTCATGGCTTCTTCCGCAGAAAAGACGGCCGGCAGTACTTTGATTTTATAACGGATCCGGGACAGGGAAATATCAAGAGCTTCCCTGGTGTCTGCTGCCACCAGGGCTAGTGGATCGCCGACCCGGCGGATCCGGTCCCGGATTAAGACCGGCTCATCTTTGACGATTATGCCCACTCCATTGCGACCGGGGATATCGGCAGCAGTTAAAACAGCTCGCACACCGGGGACGGACAGCGCTTCTGACGTATCAATTGAAAGGAGGCGGGCATGGGGAATTTTGCTTCTCAATACTCCTGAATAGAGCATGCCCGGTAACTTCATGTCAGCGGTAAACCGGGTTTCACCGGTTACTTTAGCCCAGCCTTCAAGTCGCTGTTCAGTCTTTCCTATGACATGATAGTTGGACAAAGCCGCTCCCCCTCCCGGTCCAGAATTGCAGGATCCTGCTCATTAAACGGTTCAATAGCAGCCCTTATTATTTCCGGTGCAGCTGAAACATAGGGTCCGGCAAATAAAACTGCGCCCTTGATCACCTTTTTGTCTATCAGTTTTTTTGCCGCTGTGAGGCCTGATTGTACTGCTTCCAGATATTGCTCCGCCTTTAGGCCGGTGCATTCTAAAGTGACCGCTTTTCCTCGAAGATCGGTTTGCGGATCCAACATTTCAGCAGGGACTTTAACTACGGCGGGATCATCAACTGAAGTTTTGTTGGCTATTAACGTGGCACAGGCGTCGGCTGTGGCGCTGTCAGAGGCCAGTACGGTTACAGAAGACGCTATGCCCATGGTAAATCCTCTCCCACCCAGCCCGCTGGTCGCAATGCCCGGGCAACAATTGGTGTTATTTACGGTTAAAAAGTGGCTGCAGCGCTCCTGGTTTAAATCAGGCTTCAAGCCGATTTTTAGTTTTTGAGCTTGATCCTGATAGAAAGCGATATCACCGCCGTTGTT
>PWGD01000050.1 GCA_003554395.1 Syntrophomonadaceae bacterium | reverse complement strand
CAAGAAACCAGAAAGCAATCCAGAAAACCGGGGCTCCGCTAAACAGGGCCGTCACGAATAAAATAACCAATCCGGCCCAGTAGTACGGGTTGGCCAGCTTTAGTTTAATTTTTTCTTCTCCGCTCATTTCTCACCGACGTTCCCGGGCACCTGGACCCTGGAAACGATCTCATCCAGGATGGTCTTTGCCTTTATCTCTTCAAAAAGAACGGCCTGGTTCAGGATCAGCCGGTGCCCGTAGACAGGATGGATTAAAGCCTGGATGTCGTCGGGCAGGACGAATTCCCTGCCCTGCATGTAAGCGCGGGCCCGGGCACACTGGATTAAATGCAGACTGCCGCGCGGGCTGATCCCCAGGGCCACCTGGTCATGTTCCCTGGTTGCTACCGAAAGCCTGGTTGCGTACTCCAGCAGGCTTGGATCGACATAAACAGCGGCCGCCTCTTCCTGGATCCGGACCAGTTCACCGGGGGTCATCACCTGTTCGATGCGCTCTAAGAGATCGTCGCGGGCAATGTCTTTTAAAAACATCATTTCGCTGTCCGGGGGAGGATAACCGAGGGAGAGGCGCATGGTAAAACGGTCCAGCTGCGATTCGGGCAGGGGAAAGGTGCCTTCATACTCATGGGGGTTCTGAGTGGCGACCACCAGAAAGGGCTCGTCTAAAATATAAGTGATCCCGTCTGCGGTTACCTGCTTTTCCTGCATAGCTTCCAGGAGCGCAGACTGGGTCTTGGGGGAGGTGCGGTTTATTTCATCGGCTAAAAGCACCTGGGTAAAAACCGGGCCTTCCTGGAAAGTCCATTCTCCGGTTTTATGGTTGTAAATCGACACCCCGCTGATATCGGTGGGCAAAAGATCGGGCGTACACTGGATCCGCTTAAACTTGCAGCCCGTCGCCCTGGCCAGGCCCTTTACCAGGGTGGTTTTCCCCACTCCCGGCACGTCTTCAAAAAGTACATGCCCCCTGGCCGACAGCCCGGTTACCAGCTGTGCGATTACCTTTTCCTTCCCCAGGATGGCCCGGGAAAGGGTTTCAACCAGTTTAGCTAGTTTCTGCGGCCCAGAAATTGTTTGCCAGCTCCCCGCCAGGCTGCCCCAAAACATGCGGCAGCACTTTATCACCAGGATAATTGATCTGAACTTATAAACCTGCACCACTATTGTAGCAAAAGGCCGGTGATTGTAAAAGTAGAGGGGATCATTCAGGCGCGTAGCAAGGGTGTAGCGCAGGGACGGAGTTGTTGCTACATATTCTTCGTTTCATACCTGAGTCGCCGCCTGGCGCAGCCAATCAGCAAGACCGTTTCGTCAAGCTCACCGCTGCTCAGCTTGCGAGTAGCAATGGGATGAGCTACTGCTACTGGGCCTTTTATGAAGCTAGGAATGAAAATTACCTCAAGAAAATGTTTTTAAGATCATTTTTACAAATTGGTTTAGCGGTGAATGAGTCTGTAGTGGAGTACAGATCTTATTGATGTAAATGGTATATTTTGCTATACTATCAATGGTCGGATAATAATTAAAAGGTGAGGCGCTATGGGAATAAGTAAGGTTGTCAAAAAGTACGACATTAATAATCAGCCAAATGATTTTTCTTACTGGCAATCAAAATCATATCAGGAGCGACTTGCCGCATTGGAGCAAATACGTTCAGAATACAACTCGTGGAGATATCATGCTGAACAAAGATTTCAAAGAGTTTATCGAATTATTAAACAAAAATAGGGTCAAATACCTTGTAGTGGGCGGATACGCTGTTGCACTCCATGGGTATCCTCGTTATACAAAAGACCTCGATGTTTGGATTGAGTTAACCCCTGAAAATGCAAGCAATATTTTGAAAGCACTCGAAAAATTTGGCTTCGGATCACTGGATCTAAAACAGGATGATTTCCTTAAAGAAGATCAGATTATTCAACTGGGTTATCCCCCCAATCGCATTGATATAATGACCTCACTGAAAGATTTAACATTTAAGGATTGTTTCGACACAAGGGTAAAAGTAGAAATTGAAGGTGTTCAAATTAATTTTATAGGTCTTGATAATTTAAAGAAAAACAAACGGGCTGTCGGACGTTTGCAGGATCTCGCAGATTTAGAGAATTTAGAAACGTAATAAGTGCAGCGCAGGGACTGTAGCGCAGGGACGGAGTTGTTGCTACATATTCTTCGTTTCATACCTGAGTCGCCGCCTGGCGCAGCCAATCAGCAAGACCCGTTTAGTCAAGCTCACCGCTGCTCAGCTTATATAAAAGAAAACCCTAACCTATGCGCCTCCGGCCTGGCTGTGTTAAAATAAGCCCATATAGCGATTATAAGAAAATCATTAAGAGACGAGGTGCTTTAAATGAACAGGAAACAGGCTGAAGTTATGCAAAAAGGACAGGGATTCGTGGCCGCCCTTGATCAGAGCGGGGGGAGCACGCCTAAAGCGCTGGCAGGTTATGGAATATCAGAGGACCAATATAAAAATGAAGATGAGATGTTCGACCTGGTTCATGCTATGAGGACCAGAATTATCAGCAGCCCGGCTTTTACATCGAAGCATATTCTGGCAGCGATTTTATTTGAACAAACCATGGATCGAACTATAGAAGGCCTCTATACGGGAGATTATCTATGGGAGAAAAAGGGCATTGTTCCCATTCTCAAGGTAGATAATGGCCTGGATGAGGAAAAAGAAGGGGTTCAACTGATGAAACCGATCACAGATCTGGATTCCAAGCTGGACCGGGCAGCAGAACGAAAGATGTTCGGAACCAAAATGAGATCTGTCATAAAAAGCGCTAATCTGGAAGGAATTAAAAAAAATGTCGAGCAGCAATTTTTCTACGGCAAAAAAATCATGGCAGCAGGGTTCGTTCCGATCCTGGAGCCTGAAGTTGATATCAAGAGCCCGGATAAAAATGAATCAGAGCGGTTAATGAAAATAGAAATATTGAAGCACCTGAATAACCTTTCTGAGGACGAAACCATTATGCTGAAGCTTTCCATACCGGATCAAGATGGTTTCTATTCTGAATTAATTGAGCATCCAAAGGTTATGCGCGTAGTAGCGCTTTCCGGTGGTTACAGCAGAGAAGAAGCGGTTACAAGGTTAGAGAGGAACCCCGGCCTGATTGCAAGCTTTTCCAGGGCCCTGGTAGAAGGCCTTT
>PWGD01000017.1 GCA_003554395.1 Syntrophomonadaceae bacterium | reverse complement strand
ATTATCGCTTATTTCCCTCATTTTATAAATACCAGATTTAAGTTACTACTTTCCCAGGCTGAAGCCTTTTTCGGTAAATCTTCAGGAAGGATTTTGGGCATTATGATTGTTAGCTTCCGCCCTGGCTGTTATAATGTAGTGAAATCAAAATTAAGCGAGGTGAGGGCTTGGTTCCGGTTTTGGACGGAACAAGCCCGGCTCAGTGACCAAAGATAAAAATAAACAGCCTTTTCGCCGGGGCGAAAAAGAAGCTTTAAAGAAAAAGATCCACCGCGCCCTCGTCGAAGCCAGAAAGGCCCGCTACGAGGGCGATGAAGAAAAGGCCCGGGAAATTATACGCCAGACGATGGCCGAAGCTGTTCCGGCGGCTCACCGGGCCAGCCGCGAGGGTGGTTTCAACTGGGTCGTAGAAGCGCTAAAGCCTCTCGATGATTTTATGCTGCCGGACGATGACCCAGACGGTTGTTGACATTTCTGGCTTTTATAAAACACTGCTTGAGACTCCGCAAAAAACCGGTTTAAGATTTAATCTAAAAAGCAACAATCAGCGCCGCTATAACGGCCATCGAAACTACGATCAAGGCAACAATGAAAATCTTTCTTTTATGCACCGTTAAACACTCTCACTTATAAAATGATTCGTTACTCCCTTTACTTTAACAAAAACAGTTCATTTCCTTCCCCTTCCCTGCTTTAAAGAAGCTTTCCTGGCCCCTTGATGTACAAAGCGGCTATCTTTTCTATGGCCGGCGCCGTTGCCCGGGCTTATTAAGCGCCTCCGGTAAGATTATGAAATAAAGGTTGTGCGCGGCGCTGCCCTGTGTTAAAATATACTTAACTGATATAGTTATAATTAAAGCTCCCGGAAGGAAGTGCTGTCATGACCGAAAATAAACTGAGTGAAACAGTTTTAAACCTGAAAAACCTGGTCGAATACCAGGAAGGGGCTATTGTCAGTAAGGAAATCCTGAAAAAAGAGGCAGGTACTGTGACTCTCTTTGCTTTTGAACAGGGCCAGGGCTTAAGTGAACACACCGCCCCCTTTGATGCCATGGTCAGCATTTTGGACGGAACCGCGGAAGTAACAATTTCCGGGCAGCCTTACCGGGTTCAGGAAGGCGAAATGCTTATAATGCCCGCCGATAAGCCGCATGCCCTTAAAGCCAACCAACGCTTTAAAATGATGCTGGTTATGGTCCGGTCCTGAAAAATGCTTCGCGGAGGCCTAATAACAGCTCCCTTGAATAATTCAAACTGGAGGTTGAACAAATGTCTTTTAAAGTAAACAATAATGTAACCTGGGTCGGAAAAATCGATTGGGAACTGCGCAAGTTCCACGGTGAAGAGCTGAGCACCCACAGGGGCACCAGCTACAACTCCTACCTGGTCAGGGGCAGTGAAAAGACTGCTTTAATCGATACTGTCTGGAAGCCCTTTGCCAAAGAATTTGTGGAAAACTTGAAAAAGGAAATTGATTTAAACCAAATCGATTATATTGTAGCCAATCACGGTGAGGTCGACCACAGCGGCGCCCTGGACGAGCTGCTCAGAGAGATACCGGGCACGCCCGTATACTGCACCAAAGCAGCCGTAAAATCTTTACAGGGGCAGTATCACCAGGACTGGAATTTCCAGACGGTCAAAACCGGGGACAAATTGAGCCTCGGCGACAGGGAACTGATTTTTGTGGAAGCTAAAATGCTCCACTGGCCGGACAGCATGTTCTGCTACCTGACCGGTGACAATATCCTCTTCCCCAACGATGCTTTCGGACAGCATTACGCCTCCGAGCACATGTATAACGATTTGGTGGACCAGGATGAGCTGTATGCCGAAGCCATCAAGTATTACGCCAACATTCTCACTCCCTTCAGCAAGCTGGTTACCGCCAAGATCAAGGAAGTAGTCGGTCTAAACCTCCCGGTGGACATGATCTGCCCCAGCCACGGCATCATCTGGCGCCAGGATCCTTTGCAGATCGTCAACAAATACCAGGAATGGGCGGATGCCTACCAGGAAAACCAGGTCACCGTTGTCTACGATACGATGTGGGACGGCACCAGGCGGGCCGCTGAAGCGATCGCCGCCGGTATCAAAGAGGCCAATCCGGATATAACGATCAAGCTCTATAACGCAGCCCGATCCGATACCAACGATATTGTTACAGAAATCTTTAAGTCCAAAGGAATAGTAGTGGGATCGCCGACCATTAACAAGGGGATCCTGCATTCAATCGCCGCCCTGATGGAAATTGCCAAGGGCTTGAAGTTTCAGCAGAAAAAGGGCTGCGCCTTTGGCTGCTACGGCTGGAGCGGCGAATCGGTCAAGCTGATCAACGGCCTGCTTGAAGAAGCCGGTATCGAGCTAATCAACAGCGAGGGCCTGAGGATGCTCTGGAACCCTGATCAAGAAGCGGTTGCCGCCGCCAATGCTTACGGCCGGGAAATTGGCTCCGCTTTGGCCTGAGCTATTTCTAAAAAAATATCAAGATCATAAAAGGGCATTAAACTAACAATTGGACGGGGGTTGCCGGCAAATCACCGGGTCGGTCCCCCTTCTTAATGCCCCTGCCAGCGACGGGAATAACCGATCCCGTTCCAGTAAATATCGAGCAGATCTTTTACCCGCTCTTCTTCTAGCTCGATATTGTCAAGAATGACCATTTCTCCGATAACCATTTGGTTCAGGGCTAAAAATAAGCGTCCGGCCATTTCTACATCAACATCGGGCCGAATTTCACCGAGTTTGATTCCTTCTTTAACCAGGCCGGTAACTCCACCGATCAGTTCCTGGCGCCGCTCGAGAATCCAGCTCTGCAGTTCCTGGAGGCTTTGCGGTCTTTCGTTGAATAAAAGATGAAGCTTGTTGCGGTTTTCCTTGATCAAGGCAAGGTGCTTTACAAATATTTCCTCCATGGTCTGACGGGCTGAAGAGATCTCTACAAAGTGGGTTTTGAACAGCTGCAGGTATGAATCGGCACAGTAATAGAAGCTTTCTTTAAAAAGTTCTTCTTTGCTGGAAAAGTATTCGTAAACCGTTCCCTTCCCCACTTCAGCCAGCTCTGCTATCTCAGTTACGGTAACCTGGTAATAGTCTTTTTCCAGGAATTTTTCCACGGCCGCATGTAAAATCTGTTCTCTTTTATTGCCTACTTCCTTCCCGCGATTTGCCACCGCCATCAGTATTAACTCCCTTCCACTGTTATTAATT
>PWGD01000180.1 GCA_003554395.1 Syntrophomonadaceae bacterium | reverse complement strand
GTGGCTGCGCCAGCCCGCAGCAAAGAGCGCTGCCGGCTTCCTTCGCCCCGCTACGGCCAAGACGCTTCAACCTTCGCTAAAAGCCTGTTCTTACCTGGCCTGTGTCCGTTTGACGTATTAGTGTGGGTTTTACACTGCAAGTCTGGTGTGGTGACGTTTTACAGGCAATAGATTGCAGCTGCATTGCGGGTATTAAAGCATCAACAAGGCACAGCATTATACCTGTTATTATAACCAGTATAGCGGCTATAAAGACATATAATACGGACGTTCCCCCGGCCCAAAAGCAGCCGGGGTCGGGCTATCCACTGCAATCTTTTTTGACGGTAAAAGCGCCGGCAAAAAAGGATTTCCGCTGCTATCCCTAACGCAAAAGCGTAAAAGCAGGATAAGGTGCCGCCGCGGCGGCGCAGGGAAAAGATAACCCGCCCGGGCTTTAGTTCATGCAGTTACCCGCAGGTCCAAGCTCTTGGTCCGGGCCCCCAAACCTCCGCTTGGGGCAGCTGGCGCTGCCTGCGTTTTTACTGGCGACAAAACCGGCCGCCAGTAAAAACGCAACCGGCTTATATCACGTAACATACCGCAACGTCCTATAATAGGCGTTATGCAATCGGCCGCAAAAACCGCAAAACCGCCTCTTACATAACGGTTATTATAGTAAGTTGCCGGCGAAATTCATAACTTAGTACATCGCGCCCCGACCCTGTAAAAGCATAAAAAGCACAAATCAAGCAATTTTGTCGCCAGGAAAACCTGTCAACAAAATTGCCGCGGTCGGCCATAAGCGCCGTCATGGCAGCAACTGCCGGAAACCGCGGCAGATGCTGCTTCCGCTGTTTAATCGCTCAAACAGTTTGCCTTCCGCTACGCTCCAGGCAAATAGTTTTCGCTCTTCGTCGGTCTTCGTGCTCCGGCTCCAGCCCCGCAAAAGGCGCGGGTCTTCCGCGCCTGCGCGCGAAGCCCTTTTAATCGGTGGCCACGCTGCGCGAGGCCTCAGCGGCCAGATCAGGGGCTTAATCAGTGTAAGCCGCTTAGCAGGAAACCGCGTCAAGGGTAAACTTTGCGGCCATAAACGCCGCCCTTGACGCGGTTTCCTGCGCGCCAAAATAAGTAGTTAAGCCCCTGGCTGGCAGAAATATACCCCGGGTCCGGTCCACCTGGGGTGCAGCTGGGCCTGGGCGGGGCGCTGATGCAGGCCCAGGGCAAAAGCCCTGGGCGATTTATAACTACCAGCAATTATTGTGCCCTGCTGTTATGCTTCTTGTAATTGGATTAAACCTTCTGCCGCGGCCAGCCAATCTACTGCGCCGCAGAAGCTGCCATAGTTATAGCTGGTCCGCTCTGCTGCCCTGATATACTCCGCGATGCTGGACCTGGCCACAGACTTTGCTTCTGCAAGGCTTTTTGTTCTCTCTATCTCGTCAAGCAGCTTGATGGTTTCTGCTTGGCCACGGCTAAACAGATTGTGATCACTCATCCGCGACACCCTCCTTGCTTATCTTTTTTGAGTATCTCGCATTAGCATATTCCTCTAAATCATCAGATCTTATTCGCCAGTAACCGCCAGGCCCGATCTTGATACCAGGCAGCTCGCCAATCAGCAGCCACCTTTTGACTGTTGGAACGCTGACCTGCAATATTTTTGCTACCTGCTGAGGTGTGTAAAATATGGTCATACAACCGCCTCCTATCTGTATTATACCATATCAAGCTGTATTAATATGCATTAAGTAAAGCAATAGCGTATTATGGCGAATCAATCTAAACAACAGGATGGCATGAAAATCTTTAACGGTGTGGAAAGTTTGACAGGGCCCAGGGGCTTAACCACTTAGCGCCGGTTGCGGCAGCGATGTCAAGGGTGATACCGCGTATCACTTTAGCTTTAGCCCTTGACATCGCTGCCGCGGCTGGCATAATAAGCTTTTTGCCCCTGGGCACTAAATTAATGAGGCCGCTAGTGGCCACCTTATCGCGCTTTTGTTTTTAAGGGCTGCGCGCACAGGTGCGGAAGACCCGCGGGTTTTGCGGGGCTGCAGCCCGAGCACGCAGACCGTGCAACGGAAGTATTCACTGACGGCATAGCCGACCTTATTGGTTGTGGCGGAGCGAAAACTATTTACCTGGAGTGCAGGTCCAGCGGAGCGGTTTATGCGCAGCTGGAACGGAGCGGAGGGTGATGGGTTTGATCGAGCAGCAGCGGAAGCAGCTGCTGCCGGCGCCCTTTGCCGGTTGTTGCTGCCCTGACGGCGCTTATGGCCGACCGCGGCAATTTTGTTGACAGGTTCCTGGCGGCAAAATTGCTTGATTTGTGCTTTTTATGTTTTTCCAGGGTCGGGGCGCGATGCACCCGGTTAACTATACGCAAGGCAACTTACTATAATAGTCGTTATGTAAGAGGCGGTTTTGCGGTTTTTGCGGCCGATTGCATAACGCTAATAATTGTAAACCAAAAATGTGAAGCTCAACATTCGCGCCTTTAAAAGCAAAATGGCGAAAAACGCCGCATAATATTTATACCGCCATCTTAGATGTTCACCGAACTAACTAGTTTGAGGTTCTTGATATTGGTGGTACGAGCATTTTTAGCTCTTCTACTTTTTCAAGAAATAATCTCTGAATTGCCGTTACATGATCATCTTCCTGTAAAATGGTTACTATAGATTCCTCTATCTTTATTCCTGGCCAACGGCTGTTATCATCACACCCATAAGTTACCCAGTCTTCATTTTCACTTGCAAACTCTTTAATTCGATTTAACTCGTTCATTTTGTTGTCATATCCTGGTTCCAATTCATAGAATACTAATAGATTGGGATATTCATCTTCGGCCATCGAAAACCCCCAAAACACACGTGCTGTTTCGTTAAGATTCAAATAAACATAAGAAACATAACGGTTATGATTCCTTAGTTGTGCAAGCCTTACAGAACTTTGCGCCTGTTTTCCGTATAATTTTGTAAAAGCTTCTTCTACTTGTCCACCCATACATTCATCCATAATACTAAATAATTTTTTCATGTCCTGCATTACAATAATATCGTTTGGGGTGAAGCGCCTGCTATGATCCATTTTCAATCCCTCCATATAATTTAGCACCTTCTCGGTATAGCTGTTATTTCTTTGTTGTAACCACCTATACACCTGATACCAGCGTAAGGCAATATAGGGTATGTTCTCTTGGCGAAGTTCTTCTGCAATTTCATTTTTGGG
>PWGD01000124.1 GCA_003554395.1 Syntrophomonadaceae bacterium | reverse complement strand
GTTTGCAAAACCCGGCCGGTGATAACCTGCGCAAAACCCGGTTGCTCGACCGGTACGAGAACCTAAACCCATGGGCCCTGTTCCATCTCCGCCTGGCATAATTACCGCACCTCCCTTGCTTCGATTATCAGCAGAGTCTACCACCACCAGCGGCGGCAGCCCCTCCTACCCCGGCCTCGGCCCCAGCCTCGCATGGACTCCAGGCCAATTGAATGGCGGCCATAAGGGTGGTATGCACCGTATCCGTAAACGGGGCCGGGATTTCCGGTATAACTGTAACCCGGTGGGCAATATCCGAAACCTCCTCCTGTCAACGGTCCCCTGCCCATAGGGCCTGTTCCATCAAAACCAGGCATTTTAAAAACCTCCTTTCCCAATCTTATTTCATATACAAAACAAGAGTTGCCCTTTTTCCAATAGGCCCGGAGCTAATTAATAAATATTTATGCCATTTCAATTGGCTTTTTTCAACACTTGGTTGAACATATCGGTTATGTTACTGAAAAGCTCAACCTTGTAATCTTCAATAGCTCCTCTATCACCAAGCCGGGATAGCTCGGGATCGAGAGGCAAGCATCCCAGCAACTTCATTCCCGTAGCAGCGGCCACTTCTTCGGCCCTGCTTTCTCCGAACATTTCGATTTTTTGACCGCAGTGAGGACAAACCATGCCGCTCATATTTTCTACCAGGCCTAAGGTAGGGACATTCAGCATTTGGGCCATTCTTATGGCTTTTTTAACCACCATTACCGCCAAATCCTGGGGAGATGAAACAATAACCAATCCATCCAGCGGGAGAGATTGCAAAACAGTGAGCGGGGCATCACCTGTGCCCGGGGGCAAATCAACAATCAAATAGTCCAGCTCCCCCCACATAACATCGGTCCAAAATTGCTTTACCGCTCCCCCAATCAACGGACCCCGCCATACTACTGGATCATCTTCATGGGGCAGCAGCAGGTTTAGCGAAACTACTTTGATACCGAACCTGCTTAAAGACGGCTTTATTTTGCCGTTTTCAATTTCTGCTTGCCGACTTAACCCAAAAAGTTTTGGGATACTTGGCCCGGTAATATCGGCGTCAAGCAGGCCGGTCCTTAATCCCTGCTTGGCGAGAGCAACAGCCAGCAGGGCGGAAACAGATGATTTGCCCACTCCCCCTTTGCCGCTCATCACGGCAATTACATGTTCGATATGGCTGTTTTCCGGCTGAGACAATTTTTCAATGCCTCCGCCTTTTTCTTCTGACTCTTGTCCTTCAAACTCTTTTCCTTCCATTTCTGCGACCTCCATTCCAATTAATAATGATCTAAATACGATAAGGGTATATATCTATTATTACTATAAACCTATTATGGGTATAAGTCAATAACTCAGGATTGAAAATAGCACGCATAAGTGCTATGCTTAACAAAAGTGAATATTAACAAGGGGAGCTGGGGAAACCCGGCTGAGAAAGAACTGGATTTGTTCTGACCCTTTGACCTGATCTGGATAATGCCAGCGGAGGAAATGTTTAAGCTTGATAAAAAAGCCTTTACCTGGTAGCTGCGGGTGAAGGTTTTTTTATAAGACAGGAGGATACTCAATAATGATGATCTTCTGGGTTATTTTTATAACTGTTGCTTTTACCGTTATGGCTCTTATTTATGTTTATTTAACCCGGGACCGCTTTAAAACGGTCGATTCGTTCCTTACTGCAAGAGGAACTCTGACCACGTGGGTAGCCATGGCTACCGTTTTGGCATCGATTATGGGAGCCTGGATTTTATTCAGTCCGGCGGAGGCCGGCACCTGGGGCGGTTTACTGGCCTTTGGAGGTTATGCCATAGCCCAGGCGCTGGCCGTGATGATGTTTGCCGTGATCGGTCCAAGGTTACGCAAAATTGCCCCCAGGGGCTCTACACTAACCGAGTTTGTGTATTACCGGTATGGCATACCAATGTATATTCTCACTTTAATAAGTTCGGTTTTCTACATGTCTATTTTCCTGGCCGCAGAGTTAACCGGTATCGCCCTGGCAGTCAATTTGATAACCGGTCTTCCCCTCTGGATAACTGCCTTAATAATAGGGGGTGGGACATTAATCTACACAACTTACGGAGGAATACGCGGTTCTATATTTACCGACAGTATTCAAGCTGTAATCATGATCCCGGCCCTGCTAATAGCCTTTTTTGCAGCGGTATATTTTCTTGGCGGCTTTGACAATATTGTATTACACGCTCAAGAAATATCTCCAGACTTACTTGGCTTCGGCCACCGGGGCGGATGGGAATTCGCGGTAACCTTATTAATAGCGGTTATTGCAGCCAACGCATTTCATGCAGGCTTCTGGTCGCGTGTATTTGCCGCCAAAGATGATTCAACAGTTCGTAAATCATTTTTAGTGGCAGGATTACTTGTTGTTCCCATCATGATGCTGGCCGGCTTTTTCGGGATTATGTGGATCATGCTTGAAAAACCTGTTATGCCTTCGGCGGCCTTGTTCGAGGTTATCCTTTCCGCAACCCCCTCCTGGGTGGTTGGAATAGTAATTGTTCTTGGCATAGCACTGGTAATGAGCAGCGTAGATACGGTAATTAATGGCATCGCCAATATTCTTACCGTTGACCTGGCCAGATTTAAGAAAGATCTCAGCCCGGGGAATTTAAAGATGTATGCCCGGGTTATTACAGGCCTCATATGTTTGGTGGTTATTATGGTTGCTTCTCAAGGCTACGGCGTCCTCTACCTGTTCTTTATCGCCGACCTGATTTGTGCCGCCGCCCTTGTCCCCTTACTTTATGGACTATACTCGAAACGTTTGCCTGGCTGGGCTGCTGCAATAAGTACAGCCATTGGTCTTTTCACCGGCGCCATATACTTCCCAGACCCAGCTTTCACCAGGGGTAATTTGCTGCTTTCTTTCGCAATGGCCCTGGTCATACCGGCAATATTAACACTTATCCTGAACCGTTTTGGCAAACCAATAAGCTTTGACGAATTGAGTAAAAAAATCGGAGATGTGCCAAACATAGATGCTAGTTAAGAAATGTTAGTAAAACAATCGGAGATCAAAATAAAGATTTTATTTACAAAAATATTAAAAAGTTTATTACAGAGCGGCCAGCAGTAATACAGTTATTTCTCACCCAAAGTTTTCGGCTTTTCAAAGGCGAGAATAACGGTAGATAAATACCTGAAGGAAAAAGGTATTAGTAAAAGCAAACCAAAAAACAAAAAAATTAAGAGC
>PWGD01000123.1 GCA_003554395.1 Syntrophomonadaceae bacterium | reverse complement strand
TCATGTTTGATAAGATCATGGGCACCGACAAAATGGGGCAGTACCTGGAAGAGGGTTTGAGCCCCCGAGAGATCGAACAGCGCTTCGCCCCCGCAACCGAGCAGTTTAAAAAAGAAAGAGAGCAGTACCTCCTCCCGCAATATGAAGGCAGCGAAGAAAATCAATAGCTGTCCAACATAATAAAAAACCCTCACAGAACGTCTCTTTAAAGGGTATTGTAAACTATAGGCCGTTTTCAGGCAGCTAACAATGGGGTTGGAAATAGAAAGATAACGCTTACGGTGAAGCAGCCAAACTCCCTGCAAAAAACAGGCTTTTATTTTTAAGGTTCTTCAGTCAATCATGGCCGGTTTGACGCTGCGTTGAAAGTAGTGATAATATTACATTATTAATAATTCACAAAATTTAAGCTTCGGGATATTCACACCATTACTAAATTTTTCTTTATAAAGAAAGGAGAAAACCTTGGGCGATCAAGCAACGGAACAAAGAAGAAATGTATCCCTGGAGAAGGCAAAAAGATTCCGCGGTTATGCGTTCAGTTACCTTGAAGCAAAAAAAGCAGTTCCCACCGGTTTTCAGCTTACAGAAAAATACCATGAACAAAAGAGGCGAATCCTGGAGGTTTTAAATGCCGGTGATAAAAACTGGTCGGATTGGAAGTGGCAGCTTGCAAATCGCATTTCATCGGTGGAGGTCCTGGGAAAAATACTGCCGCTCACAAAAGAGCAAAGAAGTAATTTTAAGGAAATCCAATCGAAGTTCCGATGGGCATTCACCCCTTACGTGGCCAGCCTGATGGATCCGGAAGATGAGAACTGTCCGGTTCGAAAACAGATGATTCCAGATATCCGGGAGATGGCCCTTACCGGGGCAACCGATTTTTCCGGGGAAGAATACAGCTCGCCGGTAAATAACCTGGTCCGGTGGTATCCGGATAGGGTGGCCGTTCATGTAACAAATGTTTGTGCCGGATTCTGCCGCCACTGCCTGAGACGGCGGAAGATTGGAGAGGTAGATAAAACCATCCCCGAAGACAACCTGGAAGAAATATTGCAGTACTTGAAGGACAACGAGGAAATTAGGGACGTGCTATTTACGGGCGGCGATCCGCTTACTTTTTCTACCGCTCACCTGGATCGGCTTCTTACCGCCCTTGACGAAATAGAACATATTGAGATTAAAAGGATTGGCAGCCGCGTGCCCATAGTTTTGCCCCAAAGGGTAGATGAAGAACTTTGCGAGATGCTTTCCAGGCACCATCCCCTCTACATAAATACCCAGGTAAACCATCCCAAAGAGCTTACGCCCGACAGTTCCAGGGCCCTGAACCTGATCAGCAGGGCGGGTATTCCAATTCACAATCAATCAGTTTTGCTACGAGGGATTAATGATTCGACGGTAATCATGAAGGTGTTAAGCCATGAACTTTTAAAAGCCAGGGTCAGGCCTTATTATCTTTATCACTGCCAGGGTACGATCGGTATCGAACATTTCCGGACCCCGGTGGAGACCGGAATAGAGATCCTGGAAAACCTGCGCGGGTTTACCTCGGGCCTGGGGGTGCCCAATTATATTATCACCCCGTCGGGGCTCGGAAAGACTCCCCTAGCCCCTGACTACCAGGTATCTTCTGGCGATGGGTTTATTTTGCTCAGAAACTGGGAGGGGACTGTTTATCGCTATGAAAATCCCGGCCACAGCTAGCCCCGGTTCGGAAACCAGTTCTTTTTGAATAAACGGCATCAAGCCGGCGTGCTCTCTTTAAAAAGCTGTTCCAAGGTTCCTGGTTCGGTGCAGGTTGTAGCCGGAGGTTGGCTTGTTGTTAGCCCGGTATCTCCAGGCACAATGATTTTTAAGTTATTTCGGCGCTTTGCGGGACTCAGTCCCTGCCTTCTTCCAAGCCCCATTTGACGACCAGGTCCCACTGTTTTTCAGTGACCGGCACCACCGAGAGGCGGGGCATCCTGACCAGTTCCCATTCTGAAAACAGGTTTGACTTCTTTATTTTTGACAGGGGCACAGGTTCGGTAAAAGCTTTTTCAGCCTCTATATCGATGGCCAGGAGGCGGCTGTCATCTTGTGCCGGGTCTGGATATGCTTCTGAGGCTGCTCGGGCCGTTCCAACCACCGCTCTTTCTTTGCCGGTGTGATAGATAAAAACCGGATCTCCTTTTTTCATGGATCGCATGTTTTTTAAGGCCGCCGGGGCCTTGACGCCGTCCCAGGCGGTAACCCCTTCTGCGGTCAGGTCCCGGAAGCTGTATTCCCCGGGTTCTGTTTTTAACAGCCAACGGTTCATCTAAATTAAACTCCTTTCTTTTAACTGATCTAGATCGATATAATCACTGTTTCGGTAAATTGGGGCCGTTAAAGCTTTGAAAGGGGTGGGGTAGTTCACCCCTCCTGATTTGAAAAGTTTTGCGACTCCTTTTGTTTTTTCAGCGCTTCCAGTTCCAGCTCCAGGTTTTCCAGCTCTTCGAAGAGGGCTACCTTGGGGGAGTGAAAGGGCCAGCGTTTTTTTACATCGTCAATTTTACTTTTAACTTCGGCAATTTTTTGGTCCAGGTGATCCAAATAATCATCCCCTTTACACATATTTCGTCCGCCTTTTCTTAATTCCTGCCCGCCTGGATCAGCTCTTTAACAAACTGAAAAAGGGGTTAAAAAGGGCTGATACTTTTGCTAAAAAGTGTGGCTGATTGGCCGGGTAAGTGTTATGATCAATTTAAGGCATCATGGAAGTTATTGGGCTATTGATTGTTAGTTGTTAACGCAGATAGAAAGCTCTTTAAACATGTAATTGAAACGAGGGATCAGCGATGCGTTCGAAGCCCCATCTCAGTTACAGCAAGTTTCTAATCGCTGCAGCGTCGGCACTGCTTGTCCTTTGTATGCTTCTGATGACCGTTCCCCGGGTTTCGGTCGCTGAAGTGGAGTTTACCCCCGGGGATGTTACCGGTGATGGGAGGATTGACGTCAGGGATGTGGTTGCGGTCATGCAGCATGTTCTTGAATTAAAAAACCTGACCGCTCTTCAGATTGAAGCGGCTGATGTTAACGGGGACGGGAAAGTTGATGTCAGAGATGTAACCTTGATCATGCGCTACTGTTTGGGTTTGGCTGACAGCTTCAGGGAGGATTTCCGACTGGGCAGTGAGGTTTTATTTTCAGATCAGCTTCAGCTGGTATCGGGCAAGAAGGTGGGCCTGGTGACAAACCAGAGCGGTGTGAACAGCCGCGGCGAAAGCACCATGG
>PWGD01000116.1 GCA_003554395.1 Syntrophomonadaceae bacterium | reverse complement strand
GAAACCTGCAGGAATGTAAATCCTTACCTGACCGGGGTCAGGATCTGTTAATAGATTATTACTTGTTTTGGAGGTATCAGAATGCTTGATTGCATGATGAGCAACGAAGAAAAAAAATTACAGGAAGAAGTGCGTGCTTTTGTCAAGGAGGATATTGACAGGCAGCTCCTGCGGGATATGGACGAAGATAAAATCCGCTATCCCCGCCAGTTCCTGGAAAAGGCAGCAAGCCGCAACCTGCTGGGCCTGCGTTTTCCGGAAAAATACGGCGGCAGGGGCATGCCCTGGGTATCAGAAATTATAGCCCTGGAGGAAGTCGGGGTCCTGGGGACCTCCCTGGGATGCCTTTATTCACTGGTCAGCATTGTCGGTGAAGCGATTGATAAATTTGGTTCTGATTACTTAAAGGAAAAATACTTAAAGCCGACCCTGGAGGGGAAGCTGACCTGCGCCGAGGCGCTGACCGAACCCCGCGGCGGCTCGGACTTTTTCGGGGCCACCTGCACGGCCATTAAAGAAGGGGATCACTACGTCCTTAACGGGCAAAAGCGCTTTGTAGTCGGCTCGGAGGGGGCCGATTATTTCATGGTCTACGCCAGGACCAACCCCGAGGCCCCGCCTCATAAATCGATCAGCGCTTTTATAGTCGAACGCTCTCCCGAGGTCAGGGCGGAATATCTCTACGGCTTGATGGGCACCCGCGGCGGAGGCACCGGAAGGCTCGTCTTCAAGGATGCCCGGGTTCCGGCTGAAAACCTGCTGGGAGAAGAAAACAACGGGGCGGCTATATTTTACCAGATGATGATTCCAGAAAGGATGACCAGCGCCGGGGGAGCAATAGGAATGGGCCGGGCCGCCCTGGAAGTGGCCGCCCGGTACAGCACCAGGCGCAAAGCTTTCGGACAGGAAATTAAAAATTTCCAGGGAGTCAGTTTCAAGGTTGCCGACAGCATTACCAGCCTTGATACGGCCAGGGGCATAGTATACCTCGCCGCCCGTTCGGTAGATGCCGGAGATCTGCCGGGCCGGTCAAGAAGGCTGGTCTCGGAGGCCAAAAAAGTGGCTACTGAAAACGCCTGGCAGATAGTAAACAATGCCCTGCAGGTCATGGGCGGTATCGGCTACACCAATGTTTACCCCATCGAGAAAATGCTCCGTGACGTCCGCCTGATCATGATCTGGACCGGAACCAATGAAATCATGGACCTTATTATCCAGCACGAGTATTACAGGGAGCTGGCCAAAGAAGGTTTTAAGGGCCGCGATATCGAATTTGATGCACCGGAAGCGGATCAAGAAGAGGAAAAAATTTATGAATAAAAGACGGGCCGAAGCAGTGACAACCTGGTAGGGGGAGAATAAAACCAATGGGCAAAGAACTTGTCAAGGTGGGTTTGGTGGGAGCAGGCACGATCGGCAAAGGAGTGGTCGATCTGTACAGGCGCAATATCAACTTGATCAATAATAGAATTGATTTTGAGCTGTCCCTGGAAAAGGTGGCCGACCGCGATCAAAGCCGCCTCCAGGCCCTCGGTCTGGATGAAAAAAAACTGACCACGGAAGCGGCTGATGTCCTTGACGATCCGCAGATTGAGGTAGTGATCGAACTGATCGGCGGGATCGAGCCGGCCCGCAGCTTTATTGCCAGGGCCCTTGAAAATGGCAAACATGTAGTCACGGCCAACAAGGATATGATGGCCCATCATGGCTGGGACCTTATTTCCCTGGCCCGCGAGAAAAATCTGAACATTTTTTACGAAGCCAGTGTCGGCGGAGGTATCCCCCTGATTCGCCCCCTCAAGCATAACCTGGTCGCCGACCGGGTCCGGCGGGTGCTCGGTATTGTCAACGGCACCACCAACTATATATTTACCCGCATGGACCGGGATGATTTGAGTTTGGAAGATGCTCTTTCTGAAGCGCAGCGGCTGGGTTTTGCCGAGGCGGATCCCACCAACGATGTCGAAGGGCTTGATGCGGCCTATAAGCTGGTAATCATGGCCAACCTAGTTTTCGGCAAGAAGGCCGTTTTCGATCAGGTCCACATCGAGGGCATCAAGGGTGTTACTTATGAAGATATCTCCTATGCCCGGGAAATAGGCTACACGATCAAACTTCTGGCCATCGGCGAAGAGCTCCCGGAAGGGCTGGCCCTGAGGGTTCACCCGGCCCTGGTACCCCTTGAACATCCCCTGGCCTCGGTCCGAAACGAACTAAATGCTGTTTTTATAGAATGTGAAGCCGCAAAAGAGCTTATGTTTTACGGGCCCGGGGCCGGGCCCATGCCCACTGCCGCCGCCATTTTATCCGATGTTGTAGAGGCGGGCCGCTGCATCCGATTTAACATCGCAAACGGGGTAGTGGAAAGGGAGCTGCAGGACACCGGTTTTGTCCCGGTGGGGGCCCTGGAGGCCCGCTTTTATTTGCGCTTCCTGGTGGAAGACCGGGCCGGCGTTTTCGCCTCCCTGGCCAATGCTTTTGCCGATGAAGGCGTCAGCCTTGATATGATCATCCAGAAGCGGCGGGTTGGAGATCTGGCCGAAGTGGTCCTGGTTACCCACCAGGTTAAAGAAGAGGCCTTTCACCGGGCCCTGAACAAGGTAACAGATATCTCTGCCATTCAGCCCAACCCGAGTATCATCCGCCTCCTCAACTAAGAAAGCCTGAAAGAATAGTTTGCTTTAAAGTTTTAAAGGCTGCTTTAATAGGAGGGTCTTGTTCATTATATATGCCATGTGGCGGGGCACCGAAGCCGGGTAAAAAAGGGCCCGGCTGTGCAGCAGCAGCGCCCCGGCCAGGGTTGGTATAAAAGGTACCCTGAACTGAGATTTATAAAAACGGTTGTAAATATCTCCGGCTTGTGCTCCCGATTGTTCTGCTTCTTTAAGGGCGCTAAAGGCTAAATGAGCGCTGGTAAAGGCATTGAACAGGCCTTCTCCGGAAAATGGCTCCACCAGGCCGGCAGCATCGCCGATTAGAAGCAGGTTGCCCCGGCCTGCTTTTTTTAACGGCCCCAGGAAGGGCAGGGGCCACCATGAAAGCCCGGATCCGGCCCTGTGGTTTCTAAATATGCGCCCGTAAGCTTTCTTAAGCAGCCCCGGGCCCAGGAGGCCGCCCACGCCCCGGTTGATCCAGCCGGGGCCGTGAAAGGACCATCCCATTCCCCCCAGGAAAGGCAGGGGATAAAAATTAAGGGGACCCGGGTCTGCTCCCCTGTTTTCAATTTCGGGCCCGGTTTCGATCATTTCACTAAAACCGCGGCCGCAGGGGCTTAATCCCTGGGCTCTTAGGCCCGACAGCACTCCGCACCGCCCCAGGGCCCCGTCGGCCCCGATCATGTAACGGGCATAAATGGGGGCGGTGCCGTTTTCAGCCATCCTCAGGCGGTAATAGCCCCGGGTGCGGGAGGCTGATTCCGGCTCATCCAGCGCCTGCAGGGTATGTTCCACCCGAAGAACAGCCCCTTTGCCGGCAGCGTAACTGAGCAGGCAATGATCGAATTGCTCTCTTTTTACCAGCACTCCCAGCCGCCGGCCGGACCGGAACTCGAAACTCCGGCCGCCGGTGGTTACCCGGATCGTAAAGACCGCTTCCCCCGGGATTTGATCCTGATCCAGGTAGGGCGGTAGGGTTGAGAGGGCCCGGGCGGATACAAAGCCGCCGCAGGGTTTAAAACGGGGTAATTTATTTTGCTCCAGGACAATGGTAGAATAACCGGCCTCCGCCGCAAGGGCAGCCGCCAGGGAACCGGCCGGTCCGCCTCCGATTACCGCCAGGTCGTATTTATGTTCATTGATCTGCATATTTGCTGCGCTGCCTCCGCTGCTGCCGGCATGGTAGTAAGCCTTTGCGCTTAATTATAGCACAAGAGGGGCTTTCCTTACTTGACGGGGATATACAGATAGATTAAAATTATCCCTGTGGTAGCTAAAGGTTACCAGGGACTGAACATTGCTGGAGGTCACAATATTGCCACCAGAACAAGCCCGGGATTAAGAATATCGGCCCTTTCCCCGGCACTGATATGACTTGCCGGCCGGCTGGCGAAGCCGGCCTGTTTCATCTTACCGAACCCAAATTAAGCGCATCCGGAGGCTGATACTAATGCCCTTTGATTTTGGCAAAGAAGTGGATCACGTGGCCCGCCTGGCCCGCCTGTCTCTTGAAGAGGATGAAAAAGAGCGGATGGCCGGACAGCTGAGCGATATTCTAAAGACCGCCCGCCGGATCCAGGAGCTCGACACTACCGGCATTGAGCCTACTTCGCATGTCACGGAACGACCGGCGGTGTTGAGAGAAGACCGGGTCAGGCCTTCCCTGCCCCTGGATAAAGCCTTGCGGAATGCCCCGCGGCGGGAAAAAGGCTTTGTCAAAGTCCCGAGGATTACCGTCTCTGAGCAGGATCAGAAATAAAAGGCCGGGAATTGGTGCCTTTTTATTAATGCTTTAAACCGGAAGTGAGGTATAATATGCGCCTGTATGAAATGACTGCCGCCGAGTTGAGCCGCAGGCTGCAGTCCCGCGAAGTTAGTTCGGCTGAAGTAGTCCGAAGCTTCCTGGAGCGGATCGATGAAGTCGATCCCTACCTGCGAGCGTTCATTACCCGGACCCCGGACCTGGCCCTAAAGAGCGCCGGAGAAATAGACAGCAGGAGGATGCGCGGCGAAACGCTGCATCCCCTGGCCGGGGTGCCGATTGCCGTTAAGGATAATATATCGACCCTGGCTCTGCGCACCACCTGCGCTTCCCGCATCCTGGAAAATTATATTCCCCCCTTTGACGCCACGGTTGTTGCAGCCCTTAAGAAAGCCGGGATGCCCATTCTGGGCAAAACAAACCTTGATGAATTCGCCATGGGTTCATCTACCGAGAACTCTGCCTTTTTCCCTACCCGCAACCCCTGGGATCCGGGCCGGGTCCCGGGCGGCTCGAGCGGGGGTTCCGTGGTTGCCGTAGCCACCGGGATGGCGCCCCTGGCCCTCGGTTCCGACACGGGAGGTTCGATCCGGCAGCCGGCTTCACTATGCGGGGTAACCGGTCTCAGGCCCACTTACGGGCGGGTTTCCCGCTACGGGCTGGTGGCTTTTGCCTCCTCCCTGGATCAGATCGGAACCGTGAGCACAACCGCCTTTGACGGGGCCCTGTTGATGAACCTGATCGCCGGTTACGACCCCCTCGATTCCACTTCCCTGCCGGAAGAAGTCCCGGACTACAGGGCCGGACTCGAGCCCGGGCTGGACAAGCTGCGCGTCGGCCTGATCAGGTACGGCAGGGTGGACGGGTTTGACCCGGAAGTGACGGAAGCGGTCAACAAGGCCGCCTCCATGCTGGAAGAACATGGCGCCAAAGTGGGAGAAGTCTCCTTGCCGCTAACCGACTACGGACTCAGCGCTTATTACCTGATCGCTCCTTCCGAGGCCAGTTCCAATTTGGGCCGATATGATGGGGTCCGCTACGGGTTTTGTGCTGATGGGGACAGTATCGAAGCTATGTTTAGCCGGACCAGGGGCGAGGGCTTCGGGGCCGAAGTTAAGCGCCGGATCATGATCGGGACTTACGCTTTGAGCGCCGGCTATTATGATGCTTACTACCTGAAAGCGATGAAGGTAAGGACCCTGATCCGCCGCGATTACGAAAAAGCCTTTAAAAAATTTGATCTGCTGCTGGGCGCAGCCTCGCCGACGCCGGCTTTTAAACTGGGGGAAAAGACTGAAGATCCCCTCCAGATGTATCTTTCCGATGTATGCAATATAACCGATTCCCTGGCCGGGATGCCCTCGCTGGCCGTACCGGGGGGCTTTCATTCCAGCGGCCTGCCCCTGGGGCTGCAGCTGACAGCCCGACCCATGCAGGAAAAACTGCTCCTGAAAACCGGCCGTTTTTTCGAGGAGCAGCGGGCGGAATATCCCCTGCGCCCCAGCCTGGATTTTCTGGAAGAAAGGGGCGGCGACTATGAAATATGAAGTTATAATCGGCCTTGAGATTCACCTGGAATTATTGACCGCTTCCAAACTGTTTTGCGGCTGCAGCACCGCTTTTGGCCGGGAGCCGAATACAAACTGCTGCCCTGTCTGCCTGGGCCTGCCCGGCAGTCTGCCTGTTTTTAACCGCCGGGCCATCGAGCTGGCTGTAACCGCGGCCCTGGCCCTGAACAGCGAGATCCGGCTCTGGAGCCGTTTTGACCGCAAGAACTATTTTTATCCCGACCTGCCCAAGGCTTACCAGGTATCCCAGTATGATCAGCCTCTGGCCCGGGGCGGTTACCTGGAAGTGGATGTTGCAGTTGGGAAGCGCAGGATCAACCTGGAAAGGGTCCACCTGGAAGAGGAGGCCGGAAAACTGGTTCATGCCGGTCACTCCATCATCGGCTCCGGTTATTCCCTGGTCGACTATAACCGGGCCGGAATACCGCTGTTGGAAATCGTTACCGCGCCCGAAATGCATTCCGGCCGGGAGGCCCGCCTGTTCCTGGAAGACCTGCGGACAGTGCTGCTCTATGCCGGGGTCTCCGACTGCAAGATGGAAGAAGGTTCGCTTCGCTGTGACGCCAATATTTCGCTCCGCCCCGAAGGCAGCAGTATACTGGGCACCAAGGCCGAAGTTAAAAATATGAATTCTTTCCGTTCGGTGGAACTGGCCCTCGACTACGAGGTTCAACGCCAGGAAAAGGTGCTTTCCGGGGGCGGTTCGGTGGTCCAGGAAACCTGTCACTGGGACGAAGAAAACAAACAGACCATTACCCTGCGGGGGAAAGAAGGATCTTCAGATTACCGCTATTTTCCTGAGCCGGATCTTCTGCCCCTGGTCCTGGAAAATACTTTTGTAGAGGACCTGGGCCGGTCCCTGCCGGAACTGCCCTCAGAGCGCCGGGAGCGCCTCCGGGAGCAGTACGGCCTCGAGAAAGAGGAGGCTTTCCTGCTTACGGCAAACCGGGAGCTGGGAGATTTTTTCGAGAAAGCGGCCAAAGCATACCCTGTTTACGACAACCTGTTCAACTGGGTTCAGGGCGACCTGCTTTACCAGCTGCGGGAAAACGATAAAAAAGTAGAAGAAATCGATCCGAATTTGCTGGCCGGACTGCTCCAGCTCCTGGATGAAGGAAGCATAAACCGGCCTGTAGCCAAGGAACTGCTGGCAGAAATGGTCCAAAGCGGGGCGGATCCAAAAGAAATGGTCAGGGAAAGGGGCCTGGAACGTATTTCCGGGCGGGACCGGCTGCTGCCCCTGGTGGAGCAGGTGATTGCCGAGAACCCGGAAGCGGTTGAAAACTACCGGCAGGGCAAAAATAAAGCCCTGGCCTTCCTGGTTGGCAAAGTGATGGCGGCAACGAAAGGACGGGCCGATCCGGCCGAACTAAACCGCCTTTTGAAAGAAAAAATTTAAAAGATGATTTTTCAAAAGACAGGGGATTTAAAATGAAAAATAACGACAGCCTGGTCATAGTAGGAGCCCAGTGGGGAGACGAAGGAAAGGGCAAAGTTATCGATTTCCTGGCCGCCGGTGCGGACGTGGTGGCCCGGTTCCAGGGTGGCGATAACGCCGGCCACACCGTGGTCTACGGAGCCAATATTTTTAAGCTCCACCATATCCCCTCGGGTATCCTTAACCCGCGGTGCACCAGCCTGCTCGGCAGCGGGATGGTTATAAACCCGCTGGTCCTGCTGGATGAACTGGCCGAGCTGGAAAAAAGGGGCATCAGCACCGCCAACCTGAGGATTAGCGGCAAAGCGCACCTGATCATGGCCTACCATCAGGTCTATGACCGGGCCAATGAAGAAATGCTGGGCGAAAACAAGATCGGCACCACCGGCCGGGGTATCGGGCCGGCTTATGCCGATAAAGCCCTGCGCCGTGGTTTGCGGGTCATCGACATGACTGACAGCAGGGTCTTCAGAGAGCGCCTGGCCCAGGTTCTACCCCTGCAAAACCGCCTTTTGAAAGATGCCTACGGGCATGAAGGATATGAGTTTAACCGGCTGGTTGAAATCTACCGCCCGGCCTGTAATAAGCTGAGCCCCATGGTGACAGACACCTCCAGGCTTCTCTCGGAGAGCCTCTCTGAAGGTAAAAAAGTCCTTTTTGAAGGGGCCCAGGGGGCCCTGCTCGATATTGACCACGGCACTTACCCCTTTGTGACTTCTTCTTCCACGGTGGCTGCGGCGGCAGGCTCCGGCAGCGGATTGGGTCCCCAGTGCGCTTCCCGGGTTTTAGGGGTGCTAAAAGCATACACCACCCGGGTCGGGGAAGGGCCTTTCCCTTCCGAGGAAAAAGGAGAAGCAGGTGACCTGCTAAGAGCCCAGGGCAGTGAATTTGGCACTACCACCGGACGCCCCAGGCGCTGCGGCTGGTTTGATGCGGTCATTGCCCGTTACGCCGCCCGCATTAACGGCTTGACCGGGTTGGCCATAACCAAGTTGGATGTCCTGAGCGGCCTGGAAACCATTAACATGGCCGTAGCTTATCAGTGCAGCGGTTCTACCATAAAAGAATTTCCCTCCAGCATAGCCGAGCTTCAGAAATGTGAGCCTGCCTACGAGATTTTTCCCGGCTGGCATGAAGACATATCGAGGGCCCGCACCATGGACGACCTGCCGCAGGCGGCCAGGCAGTACCTGGAGGCGATGGAAGAAACGGTCGGAGTTCCTATAGAATTGATATCGGTGGGCCCGGACCGGACTCAAACCATAATCAGGCCCCAAACTTACCTGGCCGGCTGGTGTGGCGATTAAAAAATATTTATAAATATAATCAAAAATAAGAATATATCGGGCAGGATTCTCATACCTGCTGGGCGAATAATAAGGAATTATCGCAATAAATTAATATCACCATTCAATTTAGCCTTAATTAGATATCAGAATTTATTATCATAGCGGATAAGGAGGAGTATAATGAAACAGGGTTTGCGGAGTTGGTTAAAAGTAGTAATCGGTTTTGTATTTTCTATTACTATATTGATTACATTTTTTACTTATTCATTGTTCGGGGTTAAAGCGGAAGACACCGTGCGGGTCATTGTTACTGAAGCGACCCCTCCCTATACTGAAGTGCAGCTGCTGACCGTTACCCTGCAGCCGATGATAATTCATAATGTATTTTGGCTTAGCCTGGCGGGCCTCGGCTTCTTAATGATCTTTTTATACTTTGTCGATCAAAGGTTTAAAGTATTTCTGGCTCCCGGATTGATCGCCCTGTTCATGACCCTGTTTGTCGGTATTATTATGTTTGCCTTGATAGAAAATATTTTTGCCGATGTCCAGCCTTACCAGGAGTTGTACCTGGAAACGGCCATGGCCCGTTTTTACCAGATGGTTACCGGAATGACTCTTTTTGGGGTGTTCTTAATATTCCTGTCATATTATGGAGACCAGATTGTATCTACATTGAAAAGGAATTGATCCGGGCCTGTTCAATTTGGACAGAGGGCAGCATTAGGGGGGCGGATGTAAGGATCGCCCCTTTCTTATTGCTACCAACTCTTCTCTGCCGGGAGGATTAGCTAAATGAAAATTCTCCATACAGCAGACCTCCATCTTAATGAAAAAAATGACCGGCGCTGGGATGCCTTTGGGGAACTGGTCAACCTGGCAAGCAGGGAACAGGTTGCGGCCCTGATCATTGCCGGCGATCTCTTTGATCAGGATGTCGCCGCTGAAAATATGCGCGGCAGGCTGAGGTCGGTTCTCGGCGCAGGCGCTTTCCAAACCATTATTATCCCCGGCAATCATGATTGCAGAGCCTTCAGAAGCGGCCTTTTTTTTGGCGAGAATGTATTCGTGATTAGTGACTGGCGGAAACCGGTCTGCTTAGGAGATACGGCCTTTTGGGGCCTGCCCCATGCTGATATAAGCGCCGGGGCCCTGGCCGCCCGCCTGCGTGAAATGGCCCTTCTGATGGATTCGGCCCGGGAAAATATCCTTCTTTTTCACGGGGAGCTGCTCGACACCTTCTTCACTCCCCTGGATACGGGTCAAGAGGGGACCCGGCGCTGCATGCCGGCCCGGCTTTCTTTTTTTGAACCGCTTCCGGTCAGTTATGTTTTAGCCGGCCATTTCCATTCCCGTTATGCCGCCTGGCAGATCGAAAAGGGGGGGCTTTTTATCTATCCCGGTTCACCGGTAGCGGTGACCAGGCGGGAAACCGGACGGCGCAAAGCAAACCTGATTGATGCCGATCAAGCTCCCCGGGAAGTGAACCTGGACAGCTTTCACTATGAAAAACTGACCGTCACCCTCGATCCTTTTTCCCAGCAAGATCCCCTGTCCGATCTGGATCAAGAACTGGACCGGCTCCATCCGGGCGCCAGGATCCTGCTTACTGTAGAAGGTCTTTTTGACAGTTCTGCTTTTTATATGAGCGAAGCCGAAATGGCCGCTGAAATCAGGCAGAAGACGAAGCAGGTTGGCGCCGACGAACCGGTTTTTAATTTTGTTGATGTCCGCCACGTCCTCGAAGATGACCTTTTTAAAAAATTCAGGGCCTTTCTTACAGAAACTGACCTTCCGCCCGAGCTAAAAAAAGAAGTGGAAGCAATGGTAATCCAGGCTTTCCGGGGGGTGGCGCGGTGTTCCTGAAGGAATTTGCCATCACCCGTTACGGGCCCCTTTCAAGCGGAGAAATAAAGCGCCCGGGCCTCTTCACCCTGTATCATGCTCCCAACGAAGAAGGAAAGACCCTGACCATCGATGCCCTCCTTAAAATGATGTTCAGCAGCCGGGAGCTGAAGCCATTTGATGGCGTGAAGCGAGTTGAGGAAACCCCGGAAGGCTACCTGGTGGCCACCTCGGATGGGAAAGAGCTAAAATTGCCCGAGGCGGGCAGCTTAGCAAGTCTTTTCGACATCAGCCCGCTTGAATTCAGGAATATTTTCCTGATCCGCGACAGCGATCTGGCCCTTACCGGCGAAGAAGAATTTTACCGCGGTGTAACCGGACGCCTTACCGGCATGCGCACGGAAGAGATAAAGAGCATAAAAGAAAACCTGCAGGAACTGGGCGGTATTACAGCCGGTGGGGATTTTTTGAACACGGCCCCGAACAAACTTAAAGATAGATATATAAAAGCTAAAAAAATACTGACAGAGATCGAAGCTTTGCTGGAGGAATTGGAGGCCGAGGGTTTCAGCCGCTTTGAGGACAAGCTGGCCCTGCTGGAAGAGCAACGCAGTGAAACAGAGACCCTCCTTGAGAGCTATGCCGCAGCTTACAACCGGGAACTTTATGAAAAAGGCCGCGAGGCCCTGGTTAAGCTACGGATGGCCCTGAAGGGACTAAGCAGCCTGGAAAAATATAATCGCGATGATTACGAAGCCTGGCAGCGCGCCGAATCAAACCTGAACTATTTAAACGATGAAACTAAGGGCCTGGAGAAGGAATGCGGCGATAGAAATCAACAGCTGCGGGCAGCTCTTCAAAAAAGGGATCAGAAAAGACAGGAATTTAAAGGGCTTGAGCTTACCTTCGGCCTGGTTAAAGAAAGAATTGAACCGGTCCTTGAAGAATATAACCACTTGAGCGGGGCAGGCCGTAAAGAAGCAGTCTTTTTAAAAAGCCCCTTTGTCAAAAAAACTGCCGCGCTATCAACCCTGGCCTTCATAATTGCCCTGGCGGGCGCTGCAGTCCGGTCCGACTGGTGGCTGCTCCCGGTGCTTTTTGGCTCGCTTTTACTTACCCTCTCCTACGGACTGCTCCGGTTCAGGGTTACCCGGAGAAAAGCTGATTTAGCCCGGCTCGAAGCAGCAATCTGCTCCGAAGCGGAAAGACTGGATCTTCCCGCCGGTGACCTCCAGGCGGTCCGCGCCGCCGCCGGCCGCTTAAACAGGGCCCTAGAACTGGGCGCTGATAGTCTTGAAGAAGCTGAAAAAGAGGTCTGGTGGCTGGATAGGGAGGCCGGACGCCTTGGAGAAGAGATTAAAAGCCGGGAAGAAAAAACCAGGCTGGAGGAAGGCATAATTTCCGGAATCAGGATTCCGGCCGGGGTGGAAACCCTGGCCCAGTATTACAATCGGCTGGAAGAGAAGCAGGTCCTGGGCGGCGAAATCGAGACTCAAAAAAGTGTTTTGCAGAGTCACTTCGGGGCCGCCGAAGGCTTTGCCGGGCCGGAAAAAATTTTATCTTACTGGACGGAGCAAACCCAGAAGCTGGAAAAGTTCGCCCGAAAAGCAGCCAATCTGCCTTATGACCAGGACGCTGTTGATGAGTTGAGCAGAGAAAGGGAGCAGGTAGAAGGAGAGATAAAACAGATCGAAGAAAAAATAGCCCGGAGCGGCGATCAGCTGCGGGACCTGGAAAAAGAGATCAACAAACTCCTTCTTCAGGAAGAAGAAACCTACCTGCCCTGCCAGGCTACAGTAGACCTGGAGGCGTCCCGGCAAAAAGTGGGGCACTGGATCGAAAAGCGGGAACGCGACCGGAAAAAGGCCCAAATAGCCCTGGATATTTTTAACCGTATCGCTGCTCAAGAGGAGCAGAAAGTGAGTGTTCTTTTCGGACCCGGTAAACCGGTCAGCACATATTTTGGCACCATAACCGGCGGACGCTACCGGGAAGTTCTTTTTGACAGTGTTCAAAACCGGGTTAAAGTTTCACCTGTTGACGGTCCTGTCCTCGAGGCCGGCAGGCTTTCCGGTGGGGCCTACGACCAGCTCTATTTTTCGATTCGCCTGGCCCTCGCCGAGAGCCTGCTTCAGGGCAAAAAGGGGTTCTTCATTCTCGATGATCCCTTTATCAAGGCCGATGCGGGCCGCTTGAAGATCATGCTTGGCATGCTTGGGGCGATTTGCCGGGAAGGCTGGCAGGTTATTTACTTCAGCGCCAAGGACGAAGTAAAGGCCGCCCTGCAGGAAGAAATTGATGCGGGCCGGGTGCAGGCCGGTATGATATCATTATAAAAGGCGGTTTATCCGCTCCAGTAACCGGTAAAGGAGGCATAAGAATATGTATTTAACCGTTCTTGGTTGTTATGGGCCCTACCCGCCGGCAGGAGGCGCCTGTTCGGGCTACCTGCTCAGGGAAAATGGATGCAGCCTTTTGATTGACTGTGGCAACGGGGTTTTGAGCCGCCTTCAGGAACAAATTGATTTCAGGGAGCTTGAAGCTGTCCTGCTATCCCACCTGCACCCCGATCATTATTCGGATCTCCTAATTATGCGTTACGGCCTGGTCATGGCCCGGAACAGCGGCAAGCGTAGCGAACCCTTAAAAATTTATGCTCCGCCCGAACCGGCAAGCGAATTTGAACGCCTGCCCTATAAAAATGTCTACTCGGTTGAACCGTTCGGCCCGGATCAGGTTCTGCAAATCGGGCCTTTTACCATTGAAACCGGGTCCGTAGTCCACGCCGTCCCCGGAGTGGCCATGCGGATCAGCTCTACATCGGGAACTTTGGTTTATACAGGCGATACAGAGTACTTTTCCGGCCTGGAAGCATTTGCCCTTGGAGCGGACCTTTTCCTCTCTGAGGCTAACTACCAGGATCTGGATATAACAAACAACCTGGCCAACCATATCAGCGCTTCCCAGGCCGCAAAAGTTGCCAGCACAGCGGAGGCAAAAAGATTGCTGCTTACTCATCATCATCCCGATCGCGACCGGGAAGTTACCCGTGCTGAGGCAGAGAAATATTACCCCGCCGTGGAAATGGCCTCTGAAGGTGAAACTTACAGTATCACTTCCGGAATTTGATCTGCCGGTATCAGGTCGTTTGGTAAAACAAGTAAGTTGTAAAGTAAAAGGAGAAAACCGGCCCCGTAACAGGGCAGAATAAAAGGATTTTCAATAAACTGGACTTTAGAAAGGAATGAGCCGCTATGGCGAAAAACAAACAGTCGACCCAGCTGCTTCTGGGCCCCATTCCGGCCGCTCTGATAGCTTGCGGCGACGGAAAAGATCAAAATATCATTACCCTGGCCTGGGTGGGGGTGGTTAATTCATCACCGCCCATGGTTTCCATTGCAGTGCGGCCAAACCGCCACTCCTATAAAATGATTAAAAAAGCCAGGGAATTTACGGTTAATATCCCCAGTGAAGATCAGGTTGATATTGTCGATGGATGCGGTACTATCAGCGGCCGGGACCTGGAAAAATTCGCGTACTTCAATTTAACGGCGCAAAGGGGCACCTTATCTTATGCTCCCATGATCAAGGAGTGCCCCATCAGCATGGAATGTGAACTCAGGCATTCCCTGGAGCTGGAAAGCCACACCGTTTTCATCGGCCAGGTCATTGCTTCTTACGCGGAAGACGGTATCCTCGATGAAAAAGGGGCCATCGACTTTGAACGCTGCCGCATGATCGGGTTTTGTTCGGGCAGCTACCTGAAAACG
>PWGD01000047.1 GCA_003554395.1 Syntrophomonadaceae bacterium | reverse complement strand
CGGTATTAATCTGACCTCGGTCCTAGTAGCAACTGCAGGTGCAGTTGTAGTCTTGTTCATCGCCGGTTTGGTCAGGCGCTAAAGGTTTCCTGCCAGGTTGATTTTGTGAGGAGGTAAAAAATGGCCAGAAGAATGAAGTTGACAAAGAGTCTCGGGATGCTCTTACTGGGGATCTGGTTGATCCTGAGCGGACTCATGCAGATAACTACTCTGCCAATTCCGGAAATGGGTTTTTTGATGGCCGTGCTAGCTATTGTGGCCGGGGTTTTAATCCTGCTGGGGCGATAACCGCACTGGTTAACTCTTTTCATTTGCCCTGTGCATGATCAATTTATGAAGACTCTTTCTGTTCCGGTTCATTCCCCGGGCGCAGCCCTGGCTGTGTCCGGGCCACCTTACCCGGTGCCGGACGATGCCGGTTGGACGGTCATGCCAGCTCGTTTATAATAACTGGTGTAATATCAAAATATCGGTCAAACTACAGGTAAGGTTATGCTCCACCACCGCTGTGAGTTGCAATATTTTTATTTGGTTCCCCTGAATGGGTTCTTCAGCCCTTACCATGATTTTTAATCTACCGGGAGGATTGCTTTAGAGGTCTGGCCTGGGCTTTAAAGCGGCTAAAATTACAGCTATGTACAAACGAGAAGATAACCCTACCCCACCCCTCTGGCTGGCCCTGATTCCCATACTGGTAACAGGCCTCAGCCTGGGGTTTTCGGTCTTTCTTTACGAGGCCGAACCTCACTTTTCTTTGCTGCTGGGTGCTGCAGCTGCCGGGATCTGCGCCTATGCCTGGGGTTATGAATGGTCCGACATCAAGGATGGTTTTAAAAGATCCATCAGTCGTACTGCGCCCTCGCTGATCATTTTATTGATCATTGGTATGCTCATTTCGGTCTGGATCGCCAGCGGTATTGTTCCTGCCCTGATGTACATGGGCTTAAATATTTTTGTTGCCCAGTGGTTTTTACCCCTTATACTGTTTTTTTGCTGCATCATGGCCCTGGTTACAGGCAGCTCATGGTCCACTATCGGGACCATAGGGGTAGCAGCCTTAGGGGTAAGCGAGGGTCTTGGCATACCTTTGCATATTACTGCCGGAGCAGTCGTATCCGGTTCATTTTTCGGCGACAAACTCTCGCCCATGTCCGATACTACCAATATTACTCCTTCTGTTTTGGGGGTTAACCTCTATGATCATATCCGGCACATGCTTTATACCACCCTGCCGGCCCTGCTGATTACTGCTGTTATCTTTACCATCATTGGGCTTATGCTTGACGGCGACAGTGGAGGCAATGGCGATATAGGCCTTTATACTGAAGGCATCGTGGAAAATTTCAGGCTCTCGCCGTGGCTGATCATCCCGCCGATCATAGTTATAACCCTTATTGTCAGCAAGGTTCCTGCCCTTCCCAGCCTGTTCTCAGGGGTGCTGCTTGGAGGGCTCGCCTATCTTGCCCTGCAGGGCGGCACTACCGGTGAACTGTTGAGTTTCATCCACAGCGGTTATGTGCTCGAGAGTCCCAATGAAGAGATAAACGAACTTTTCAGCCGCGGGGGTATGGAAAGTATGTACAACGTAGTCGCCCTGGCCATGTTTGCCTTAATTTTTGGCGGCATTATGAATAGAAGCGGTATGCTGCATAGTATTGTTTTATCAATCACTTCATTGATAACCTCGGTTGGCAACCTGACTCTCTCTGTACTCTGTACCTCATTGTTAATCAACATTTTCGGAGCCAACCAGTACCTGGCAGTGATCCTGCCCGGGCAAATGTTTGAAGAATGTTACCGGACCAAAAACCTCAAGCTAAAAAATCTAACCCGCACCCTGGAGGCCGGCGGTACGCTCACCTCGCCGTTGATCCCCTGGAACAGCAGCGCTGTCTTTGTTTATTCCGCCCTGGGCGTACCGGTTATTGCCTATGCTCCCTATGCCTTTCTGTGCTGGATCACCTTCATTGTGGCAGCAGTCCTGGGTTATTCGGGCATCTCCATGCACCGGCTCAAAGAGGATGCAGAAGAGGAAGAGTGTAACCAGTAGCCCCCGGTTAACTGGAACTAATTTACAGCGGCCGCCCCCGCCCCCAGTGGTATCATCCTGCAGATTTTTGCCCTCTACATTAAAGAGGAATATAAAACGGGCGGGTCACTGGCCTACTGTCTGGAGTTTCCAGATTTGCAAACTGGAGAACTGAATGAGCTTGATAACAACTATTTATCTGCCGGTTATTCAACAAATGATCAAGAAGAGAAGGTTTTTATCAAATACGACGAATTTAAACAGAAGGAAAGGCGCAACAAGGCCAATCAGCACAAAACCGAAAGAGGTGAGAGGATTGAGGATTGAAGAACTGGACACGCTGATTTCCCAAAACATTTCAAGGGTAATGGATCAAGGAGCGGGTTATTGTGACGCCCGTTTCTACTCTGAAGACGGATCGGAAACCATAGCTCTTATTGACGGAAACCTGGAGGAAAACAGTGCCTCTTATGAAAGCGGCCTCGGGGTCAGGGTCCTGTACGGCGGTTCATGGGGTTTTGCCGCAACCAGCCGGGCCGATGATGTCAAAGAAACTTTTAACCGGGCCCTTGCCAACGCCAAAACCGCTTCTTTGCTGGTTAATATCCCCCTTGATATGGGCCGGATGCCCGGAATAAAGGGTAAGTACTTTTCCCCGGTCGAGATTGACCCCTTCGAGGTCCCCTTGAAAGAAAAGCTTGCTTTTTTGAAGGAGCTGGATTCCAACCTGCATGCTGACTTTATCCAGCGCAGGATTGCCTATATCTACCTGCAGAGTATGAAAAACTGGTTTTGGAACAGTGAAGGTTCGTTTATCGAAAGAAATCTTTTAAACTGTTTCGCCGAAGCCAGGATAATGGCCCAGGACCTTGATGGTCAGATGCAACAGCGATCAAAAGCCCTGCAAACCCCCGGCAGCGGAACCCGCGGCTGGGAAATGATCACAAATCCCGGGCTCTGGTCTGCAAGGACAGAAACCATCAAAGAAGAACTGGCCCAGTTACTAAAAGCGCCGGAGATCGAATACGGCAAAAGATCGGTTCTATTGCTGCCCGGGCAGGGATTTTTACAGGTCCATGAAACTATCGGCCACCCCCTGGAGCTGGACAGGATCCTGGGTTACGACCTTTCTTATGCCGGCGGCAGTTTTGTTACTCTGGATAGCATCGGAACATTACGCTACGGTTCAGACAAGCTTAACGCTAATGCTTACGGCTCCATAGAAAACAGCCCCGGCAGCTTCGGTT
>PWGD01000121.1 GCA_003554395.1 Syntrophomonadaceae bacterium | reverse complement strand
TATTTCCAAACCGCCCGAGAGCGAGGATTGGGAGGTGAAGACAACTCTGCAGTAATAAAAGTTTTCCGGGCTTTAATAAATTCCTGACATCTTGACCCGAAATCAATGAAAGGTGTTAGCAATTCTCGTCCTCCAATATCTAAATGTGAAAGGATTTAAGTGATACGATGCCATCTTTACCTGAAGTCAAAAAAGATTACGGTAGACAAAAATTCCTGATTAACGGCGAATGGGTTGATTCAAAATCTGAGAAGCTAAATGATAATCTAAACCCGGCCACAGGTGAGGTCATTTCACAATTTCCGGAAGCGACGGAAGAAGAAGCTCGCCATACCGTTAAAGCAGCTTATGAAGCTTTTAAAACCTGGAGCAACTATCCAATCCGGGATCGGGCCGCGATGCTTTTTGATATGAGAGCAAAGTTTGAAGAACATTTCGATGAACTTTGCCGCGTTCTTAGCCAGGATCACGGCAGGACCATCGGAGAGGCCCAGGGTTCGGTGCGCCGGGTTATCGAAAACATTGAATCGGCCTGTTCCGCAATCTATGCCCTCCCTAAACAGAATGAACATGTGATGCAGCTGGCCCGCGATATTGATCAATACTTAACCTGGGAACCACTGGGGCCTTTCCTGATTATTACCCCCGGCAATATCCCTATGCATTCCTGGTCATCATTTGTTCCTTACGCCCTGGCAGCAGGATGCACGGTTGTGGTCAGTCCCAGCCGCCAGGATCCGGTGGCTGCCGAATATATAAACCGGGTGGCCCAGGAAGCCGGGTTCCCCCCCGGTGTTATTAATATGATTCATGGCGGGCGGGAAATCAATAAGGGGATATTGTCCCAGCCGGAAATTAAAGGGGTCGGCTTTATCGGCTCCAATCGCGCCGGTCACGAACTGTTTGAAATCTGCGGTAAATTACGCAAGACTTCATCAATAAACGGAAACGGTAAAAACCACGTCGTGATCATGCCCGACGCCAACCTCGATGAAGGGGTCCAGTGGATGCTCCGGTCCTGTTTCGGGATGGGGGGACAGCGCTGCCTGGGAGTCGATAACATTGTCCTGATCGGAGATATTTACGATGAATTTAAGGCTAAATTCGTTGAAGCAGCAAAAGCAATTAAACTGGGTTACGGCCTCAACCAAGATACGGAATTAGGGCCTATGGCCACCCGCAACGGCAAAGAAAATGTAGTTAAATGGATTGAAGAAGCTCTCTCCGAAGGAGCCACAATGGTCCTTGACGGCCGCAATCCTGAAGTAGAGAATTACCCAAACGGGTTTTTCCTGGCCCCTACCATCATAGATGACGTCCACGTTGACATGGAAACCGCCAAAGTGGAATCGTTCGGGCCGGTAGCCGCTTTAATCAGGGGCAGCAGCCTGGAAGAAAGCATTGAATGGATCAATACCAAGACTTATCTTGGCCACTCGGCCTGTATTTTAACCGGCAGCGGCAGCAATGCCAGAAAATTTATCCGCGAAGTTAACGTGGGCAACGTGGGGGTTAATATCGGGGTGGCTCAACCCTATGCCTTCTTCCCCCTGGGCTCCCGCCGGGACTCGTTCGTGGGAACCGCCAAGTCGAGAATGGCCTCGATGAGAATGTTCATGGACGAAAAAACAGTCTGCACCCGCTGGGTATAATACTTTATAAGGAGTCGATTATGATGGCTGAAACAGCTAAAATAAGGAAACTCTACACCTTTGTGGAGGAAACTCATGCCGATGGGGTTAAGGAGCTGAAAAAACCGACCCGTAAAGCAGCAGCCGCGGCAGTCTTTAAGAACCCCTTCGTGGATAGGTACGAGGAAAACCTGGATCTTTTATATGGCTGGAGCGAAACCCTGGGCGAAATGCTGACCCAGAAAGCAGTTAAAGCCCTGGGTATCGAACCGGAAAAAGTGGAAAGCTACGGCAAAGCAGCCCTTGTCGGCGAAAAAGGCGAGCTTGAGCACTGCGCGGCAATCCTGCATCCGAAACTGGGCAAACCGATGCGCGATAATGTCGGCGGCGGCAAATCGATCATTCCTTCGGCCAAAAAGCTGGGTTTTCCGGGCGCGGCCATAGACGTCCCCCTGCATTACAAGGATGCCGCGTACGTGCGGACCCACTTCGATGCAATGGAGGTCCGGCTGCCTGATGCCCCCCGCTCCGATGAACTGGTGCTCATAGTAGCCATTACTGACAGCGGACGGCCTTTCCCCAGGATTGGCGGTTTAACTATTGAGGAAGCCAAAGGTGAAGACGGCCTGCGTTAATAACAACTGGAGGTGTGAAAAATGGCCTGTAAAGCCTTTATTAATATCGGGAAAATAGTAAGCGGGGCCATTGATAACCCTGTTTTAGACGGCGATACAATCATAGTAGAAGACGGGTTGATTGCAGCGATAGGCACCGCAGACCTGTTGGATAAATACCAGGCAGATCAGATCTTCGATGTTAAAGGAACAACGGTGACACCGGGGCTGATCGATTCTCATGTTCATCCCGTCCTCGGCGATTTTACCCCGCGCCAAAAAACCCTGGACTTTCTTGACAGCGCCCTTCACGGCGGGGTTACAACCATGATCTCGGCCGGCGAACCGCATACGCCGGGACGCCCAAAAGATCCCGATGGAGTAAAGGCGCTGGCTGTCTTGGCTCATAAATCTTTTTACAACCTGAGGCCGAGCGGGATCAAAGTTCATGCCGGGGCTGTAATTTTAGAAAAAGGGCTAACCGAAAAAGATTTCGAGGAATTGTCCCGCCAGGGAGTGTGGCTGGTAGGCGAGATCGGCCTGGGCAGCGTAAAAACAGCAGATGAAGCGGCAACCATGGTCGGCTGGGCTAAAAAAAACAAGATGAAAGTGGCTATCCACAGCGGCGGCACTTCCATACCGGGAAGTTCGGCTATTACAGCCGATATGGTTATGGCTATCAACCCCACCGTTGTCTCTCATACCAACGGCGGGCCCACCGCTTTACCGGAAGATGAAATCGACAGGCTAATTGAACAAACAGAATTGCCCCTGGAGATTGTACAGTGCGGCAATATTAAAGCAGCCGTATTTATAGCCACCAGGCTCAAAGAAAAAAATCAACTGCACCGGATTATCATGGGGAACGATTCTCCTTCGGGAAGCGGCATTATTCCGCTGGGCATCCTGCGCACCATGGCCCAGGTTGCTTCGCTGACCGGGATCGAGCCGGAAAAAGTGGTGGCCATGGCTTCCGGCAATACTGCCGGCATCTACGGTCTGAACTGCTCCCTGGTTGAACCGGGCCGGGAAGCCG
>PWGD01000030.1 GCA_003554395.1 Syntrophomonadaceae bacterium | reverse complement strand
TATCGCCGTCACCCCACCTTAAGGCAAAAGATACTGTCTCCAGCGCCATGCGCGATGTCTTTATTGCCTTAATACCGGTTACGGCTGTGGCAATTTACTTTTACCATGCTTATGCAGCATTTTTAATCGGCGTCTGCCTGGTTACTGCTGTGCTAACCGAGCTGCTATTTAAAAAGCTGCAAAAAAAGAAACCTGCTCTTCATGACTGGAGCGCTTTACTGACCGGCCTGTTTGTAGCCCTGCTCTTTACTGCCACTTCACCGTGGTGGAAAGCGGCAATCGCTACTTTTATTGCAGTCGGAATTGCCAAGGAGCTAATGGGAGGTCTGGGCTGGAACCGCTTTAACCCGGCACTTTTTGGCAGGGTTTCGCTTATTATCCTGGCCCCGTTCTTTGCTTATGTTGATAGCTGGTTTGCGCCCCTGGCTCCCTATTTAGGCGCTGTAGACGTAACCACCCAGGCTACTCCCCTGGCCATGCTGCACGCAGGAATGGAAATGCCGCCTTTGGGGCAGCTTTTCCTGGCTTTTCCGGGAGGCGCTTTATCTGAAGTCTCCCCGTTTGCGCTGCTACTGGGAGCGGCATACCTGTTTTACAGGAAGCATATCACCTGGCACATTCCGGTTTCCATACTGGCTGTGGTGGCTGTTTTAACCCTTATTGCCGGTCAAAACCCGCTTTACCACCTGTTTACCGGTGGAATGATGATCGGGGCCTTCTTCATGGCTACCGATTGGGTAAGCAGTCCGACCTCTGATAAGGGCAAGCTGATTTTTGGAGCCTGTATCGGTATCCTGATTGTAATCTTCAGGCTCGGCCTGTCGCCCACTGAAGGGGTGGCATTCTCGATCCTGATCATGAATGCCTTTGTCCCGTTCATCGACAAAGCCATGAAGCGGCCATCTTTCAGCGAACCGAAAAAGCAGCCCCAGGCTTCCTAGTTAAGGAAAACTGGTTTATAATTAAATAGCATTATAATAAAAGCGGTGCCGGGAGAGCAATTTTCCCGGCACTTGCTGTAACAAGGAGTGAGCTTGTGATGATCGGCGCCATAGCCGGGGATATTATCGGTTCGGTTTATGAACATTTCAGCATCAAGACCACAGAATTTGAGCTTTTCCACCAGGCTTCAAGGTTCACGGACGATACTGTACTTACTGTAGCCGTGGCCGACTGCATAATCAACGGAAAAGATTATGCTCAAACCTTGAAAGAATATACCCGCCGCTACCCCAGTGCCGGTTACGGAGGTAATTTTTTTCAGTGGGCTTTTTCAGACAGTGATGAGCCTTATTACAGCTTTGGAAATGGATCGGCCATGCGGGTGAGCCCGGTGGGTTTCGCTTTTAATGATTTGCAAACAGTCCTTGATGAAGCTGAACGCAGCGCTTCGGTGACTCACAACCATCCTGAAGGAATTAAAGGGGCCCAGGCGGTAGCGGCGGTGGTCCACCTGTCCCGAAATGATAACAGCAAGAGAAAAATCAAAACCTACATCGTGGAGCAGTTCGGGTATAACCTTAACCGGACCATTGAACAGATTCGCCCCAACTACCAGTTTGATGTCACCTGCCAGGGATCTGTGCCTGAGGCAATCATTGCCTTCCTGGAAGCGGAAAACTTTGAAGATGCTGTCCGCAAGGCGGTATCACTCGGCGGTGACAGCGATACAATCGCCTGCATGAGCGGAGCCATGGCCCAGGCATACTTTGGAGAAGTCCCTTACCGAATCGAAGAAAAAACCCGCAGCATGCTGCCACCAGATTTGCTGAAAGTGGTGGATGAATTCAACCGTTTTGCCGGGCTGGAATAATTTTAAAACTAAAACAGTTGTATAAGAAGTATAAAAAATCACCGATATTTTTATACAATATTCATATTACATATCTTTGGTCAGAATGCTATTGTAAAGTTGAACGGGTTTGATTGGCACAGATAAAAGATAATTTAATTGCTGCTGCAGTTTACGCATAAAAAATTTTTTATAACAAGGAGATGCCTATGAACACTATTATCGAAGCGTATGAAGTAAACGGAAAGCCGATTAAAGATTGGACCATCAAAGAACACAACGTAGCGCTGGATACGCTTGGGGCCAGGATTTATAAACCTTTCCACGGGGTTTTGGTGCTGGGCGGGGGTTCAAAGCCGTATATGTTGAGGATACGGAAAGAAACTGCAGACGGTGAAATCGAACAAGAAATAGTGGATGGGCTGGCCTGTTATTCTGCTGTGCCCTTTGGTCACAAAGATCCTGTCATAACCGAAAATGTCAATAGTTTTATTGCTCAGATGGCTACCATTCCCCGCTCTATTTCCCACAGTTACCTGGGGCCATGGCTGGTTAAACTCCAGGAATTTACCCAGATGGATATGTTCCTTCCCAAGAGCAGCGGAACCGAAGCGAACGAAGCGGCCATTAAGGCGATCAGGAAATGGGCCAGAAATTACGGCGGCAGAGACGGCACCGGAATAAAGGAAACCCCGATCATTATAACTGCTCAAAATGCCTTTCACGGCAGGGGCCTGGGCTCTACAGCCATGATGGACGATCTGCCCACAATAAGAGACCTGGAACCTCTCATGCCTGGTTTTGAACACGTACCGTTTAACGATGTCGAGGCCCTGGAAGCAAAATTTGAAGAGCATGAGGGCAATGTTGCTGCCGTATTTATTGAGCCGATCCAGGCGGAAGCAGGCATATTTATCCCCGATGACAATTACCTTCGCGATGTTCAGAAACTGGCCAAGAAGAACAATGCCCTGTTTGTTTTGGACGAAATCCAGACCGGTTACTGCCGGACGGGTTATGACTTTGCCTGGCAGCTGTACGGGCTGGAAAAACCGGACCTGATTACCCTGGGTAAAGCGATGAGCTCGGGAGTACTGCCGATCAGCTGTCTGTGCGGCAAAAAAGAAATTATGGATCTGTTTGAACCGCACGGTGAAGGAAGCACTTTTGGCGGCTATCCCCTGGCTTCATTTGTCGGGTTGCTGACAATCCACGAACTTGAGAAGAGAAATATTACCAAAATGGCGGCCGAGAATGGCAATTACCTGAAAAATAAACTTGAAGAGGTAGCAAAAAAACATCCCGATAAGGTTAAAGAAGTAAGGGGCAGAGGAATGCTGATTGGAGTGGAGATCAACCCTGGATATGACGGGCATCAATTGAGTATGAATATGCTTGATAACGGGGTTTATGCCAAGGAAACCCATGCCACAAACTTGCGGGTAGCGCCGCCGATCGTCATCGAGCGGGAAGGAATGGATAAAATTGTATCGGCGCTGGATGCCAG
>PWGD01000043.1 GCA_003554395.1 Syntrophomonadaceae bacterium | reverse complement strand
TTCCGGCCTGCCAGCCGCATCCGAAAACCAGTTCATCGACTTCTTCCCCGGAAATCCCGGCCCTTTTAACAGCTTCCTCAACAACTTTTGCGCCCAGTTCGGGAGCGCCTAAACTACTTAACCCTCCACCATATCTTCCGGCAATAGTTCTTACAGCGCTTACAACAACCGGTTTGTTCATAATCTTCCCCACTTGAAGCGGGTTTGATTCCTCCTATCATAGTTTTTTATTGTTATGCGCATGACTTTTTAGCAGAAAAAAAACATAAAAAATCAGCAGCACAAAAAACAGTGTACATGCCGTTATAAGAACCAAAAACGGCTCAAGATAGAGATTCTTCAAGTATTATGCTACCACCAAGTTGTGAAAAAAGCAACAGACCCTGTGCACATAATAGTAGTTGTATAGCTGTACCGGTTGTATAATAAAACTTAACTTCTTTAGTCGTAAATTATACCCCCAGGAGGCTAAAACCTACCCTCAGTTTACCTGTAATAGCGCATTTCCAGGGTAGTACAGCCCTGGGGGATAGAGTACGGGCCGTGGGTCATCCCCGGAGGCCGGCAGGCGTACATACCGGTGGTATAAGTTTCTTTTTTATTAAGATCAACCAGGTAACCATCCAGGATATATACTTCCTCCCAGAAATCATGGACCAGGACATCTGAAGTAGTGAGGCCCGGTGGAAACTTTAGTAGCCTGCAGTAATCTCCACTTTCCGGGTCTTTACTGAGAATTTTTTCAATAACCCCTTCCGGAGCATCTTTAACCTGGCGCCATTCGATATAACGATCATGATCAAAAAACTCCATTTCTTTTTTTGCCATCAGCTAGTTTCCTCCTTCAATTAAACAATGTCTCGGGGACCGTGCATTTCAGGTCCTGCTTATTAGCCCCCCGGATTATAAAACCCAACAGCGTCCTATCCTTTGAACCATTCCGTAACTGGCCGGAAACGGTAGGAGCTGTTCATGGAAAGTCCCCGGCGCCGGTCCTTCAGCTCCACTTCAAAATAGGGGCTGTATTCGATTTCAAATTTGCCAGCAACGGTACCGGAATAAAGCACCAGCCCTTCCAGATCCTCTACCTCAATAATTTTTTTAACATGAGCCAGCAGTTCCCTGGGGCCGAGAAGGGCACCCAGTGGTGTTTCCTGGTAGAGTTTTTTTTGGCCGTCCTCTTCTACCCAGCTGCGCAGGTGCAGTTCATCCCAATAAGCTTCTATCTCGGTCAGTTTCCATGCGTCTTTGGAAATCGTGTTGGGATACATTTGCTTGGCCTTGGGGATACTCACAGTTTCCAGGGTCCGATCGGTATGATCACTGCCTGCGGAAACATAAACCTCCCCTCCGCTGACAAACAGGACATACTCAGCTTCACCGATATGGCCTTCTTCGTCCAGACAGGGTATGGCTTCGGATTGGGTCAGCCTTTCCGGGTACTTGGGAAAAAAGACGGGAGTTTTATCCGGAGCCGGGACTCCTATTTTTTTAAGCTCATCAATATGCTTCTGGACCTCTTCCTGGTTTCTGCCGGTGTAGCCGCCGTTAATCAGCATTTTGGGCTCAAAATGCAGCTTATCAGTGGGGTTCCCGTTAATGTTGAAAGATACTACAGCCACAGCAACACCTCCTTTATTATTAAGTGCTTCAGGCTGTACAGAAATAATGTGCTTATAAAACAACCGTGCGCTGCACAGCAACAGCCTCTCTGTAATAAGCTTCGCCTTAGCGGTTCATAAATTTGAGGGTCCGGTCGTTTAATTGAGAAAAGCTGTTCCTGATCTGATGAACCCTGTCTAAATCAATGGTGCCGGTAACTGTACAGGGTTCTTCATTGCTAACAGCCCTGATTATGCCCCGCGGATCAACTACACAGCTGTGCCCCAGGTAAGCAATACCCCGGTTTATGCCGGCACAGTTGCAGGATACCAGGTAGCAGATGTTTTCCAGGGCCCGGACCTGGTTTAATGCCAGCCAGTTGGCCCAGCGTGGGAAAGGCCAGCCGGAAGTAACCAGGAATATTTCCGCCCCCCGGTCCAGCATGAACCGGTACAGTTCAGGAAAGCGCAGGTCGTAGCAGGTTGATAAGCCTAGAGCGCCCAGTTCAGTTTTGATCACCACTGCTTCTTCTCCCGGGGTAAGCAGTTCTTTTTCCCGGGATCCGTAGCCAAAAAGATGGATCTTGCGGTAAGTGCCAATAATTTTACCTTTGTTGTCGAGCATAACACTGGTGTTGTAAAGCTTGCCTGCTACGTTTTCAACGAAACTGCCGGCAAAAACAAAGGAGTTGATTTCCCGGGCCTTCTCCGCAACGGCATTAACGGTAAGTCCATCCAGGGTTTCGCTTTCCTCCCGGTAAAGATCAAAATTAAAATACCCGGTGTTCCAGATTTCAGGAAGAAGGATCAGGTCGGCGTCTTTTGACAGCTCCATTTGATTAAGGGCATATTCAATCCGGTCCTGTTTGGTCTGCTGGTCGTTGATTTCCATCTGCAGGGAAGCTACTTTAAGCATACGGTTTCTCCTTTCCAACATGTTAATGTTAACAGACTCTAACTAAAGTCTCCCAGGTATAAAGGTTTGGGACCTTTCATGTAAATAGCTTCTTCACTGCACAGGGCGGCGCACAGTCCGCAGCCGTCACATTTTTCCGGATCGATGTAGCCCTTCTTCTTCCCGTTTCTCTCTACATAGGTGACAGCATCATAAAAACACCACTTATCACACAGTTTACAGCCGCTGCATTTTTCTTCATCTACGTAAGATAGGGCCCGGGTTTCACGGTCCACCACGTCCCAGGTGCTGACCTGCGGGAGGGTAATTCCTTTTAATTCCTCAATAGATTTATAGCCCTTCTCTTCCAGGTACCCTTCAATTCCTTTTAGAAAATCTTTAATATGACCAAGCTGTTTGCGGCCGTACATCAGGGCGGTGCAAAGTTGGACCGTGGAAGCGCCGGCCATGATTGCTTTAACAGCATCCTGCCAGGTGTTAAGCCCGTTGGTGGCAGAAATCGGAATCCCCACTTCTTTAGAGATTTTAACCAGCCACTTAAGGGTAATCGGCCTCATCCAGGGCCCGCCAACTCCGGCAAAAGTACCATGCAAGAGTGGACGCCCGGTATCCAGGTCAAGATCGAGGGCCGGGAAACGGTTAATGGCTGTAACCCCTGCCGCTCCTGCTTCCTTGACCTTTAGAGCCACTTCAACAGGGCTTACTGCTTCTGCCGTCAATTTGCCCAGAACCGGAATCTTGACTGCGGAGGTTACCGCTTCCATAACCGCCGCCGCTCCATCCGGGTCGCTGCCCAGTTCCTGGCCGCTTTTGTATCCCAGGTCCCGGGGATGAGGGCATCCAAAATTCAGTTCGAGCATATCTGCTCCAACCGCTTCCATTTCCCTGGCCATTTCGGACCAGTTTTCCATACTGTCTCCTGATATACTGACTATGTAAACCACTTTTCCTTCTTCACAGTAACGCTGTGCCGTTTTTAGTTCGTCCAGCCATTCCTCGTGATCATAAGTAGCCAGGAACTCACATGAATAATTGGAGTAAACATGGGGCCAGCCTTTTTTATGTAAAACAGTGAAACGGGGTGAAACATACCTTTTTAGCAGGGGCTCCGGACTGATGGTCTTGGTTACCACCCCTCCTGCTCCGGCTTCTACACAGCGCCTGATATAATCAGCGTTTTTAGTCGGGGTTGCCGAGGCCACCACCAGGGGATTTTTAAAATTATGGCCGCACATCTCTATGCTTAAATCCGGTTTCATTATTCACTCACCTTTCTTCAATAATGATTTTATCGGTTTGATATGCTTTAACAGCTTGAGGGCCATGCCCGGACGGTTGGGACATCATTATGCAGATGCAAGGCCTTCCAGAATTTTTTCCGGAGTGATAGGCAGGTTTTTAACCCGCACCCCCACTGCATCAAAAACAGCATTGGCGATTGCCGCCGGAACCGGATTAAGGGAGGGTTCGCCGATACCTTTCGCTCCAAAAGGCCCATTGGGATCTCCTGATTCCAGGAAATAGGAATAGATTCGACCTCTGGGAGTATCCATAGCCGTAGGCAGGCAGTAATCATGAAAATTCGGGTTCAGAAGTTTACCTTCTTTAACCACCATGTCTTCCCCCAACGCCCAACCGGCTCCCATCATAACGCCGCCCTCGACCTGGCCTTCCAGGGTTTGTTTGTTGATCACCCTGCCCACATCATGAACGGCCCAGTAATTGAGCAGCCTGGCCCTACCGGTTTCGGTATCAACTTCCACCTCGGCAATATGGCATCCAAAAGGATAAGCGGGAGAAACATTGCCGTATTTATTCTCATCAGGAAGGACTGTTTCGGGGACAAAAACACCGTGTCCGACCAGGGAAGTGCCTCCAAGAGTGTAGCTAATGGTCTGTATCGCTTTGGCAACGGTTATTGGGTCTTCTTGATCATCAAAATAAATCTGTCCCTCGTTGATAGTTATTTGTTCAATCTTCTTCTCATAAACCCGGGCTAAATGCTCCAGAAGCTGCTTTTTTAAGTTCACAGCCGCTTCATAAACCGCCCGTCCCCCGATAGTGGTCCCACGGGTAGCAAAGCTTCCCAGGCCGAAGGGACTGATATCGGTATCCACAGCGGCGGTCCGCACATTCTTAACATCCAGCCCGACCGCCTCTGCGGCAATCAGCGCAAATGCCGTATTCATACCCTGTCCAATATCCGCTTCGCCGGTAAAGACAATCGCTTTCCCTTCGGGAGTGAGGCGGACCAGAGCAGAAGAGCCGTCAAATGGCTTGAAAAAGGGACGGTTTCCGGAAACATGGTTGCAGATTGCCACCCCTATCCCTTTCTTAACAGGGCTTTTTTCAGCAGGCTCTTTCTTTTTGTCATACCAATTCGATTCCTCTACCGCTTTATCCAGGCATTCTTTCAGGGCGCAGCTTTTTATTTCCCAGCCGTGAATAGAAGTAAAACCGGGGGTAACCCCGTTTTGCTGCCGAATCTTGATCGGGTCCAGGTTATACTGGTGGCAGATTGTATCCAGGGCGGATTCCATGGCAAAATGCATCTGGGCATTGCCAAAGCCTCGAAAACAGGAGGTCGGGATTGTGTTTGTATAAACCGTGTAGCCGGTGCTGCGCACGTTCTTAAACTTATAAAGTGAATCGATCCTATAACAAGCCGTAGAGGTGATCGCCGGCGCATAAACAGTTCTGGCCCCGTTTCCGGCAATGATCCTGGTATCCTTGGCCAGTAAAGTCCCATCTTTAGCAAGGCCCAGTTTAATCCAGATCTTCATAGGAACACGAGGGTTTCCGGCCCTAAAATCTTCTTCCCTGTTGTTAACCATCCTTACCGGAGAGCCGGTCCGCCTGGCCAATACGGCTGCCAGGATATGGGCTTTATATTCAAATTTTGCACCAAACCCGCCTCCTACATGAGGTTTGATAATGCGAAGATCTTCTGCGCATATTTCCAGTGCTTCAGCATAACGGAGCCGGGACATCGAGGGAATCTGGGTGGAAAGCCACATAGTCAACCGCTCGTAATCTCCCGGGGCAGCCACCGCTGCCATAGTTTCCATATAGGCCTGGTAAACCTGGTTGGTTTGATAAGTTTCTTCAAAGACTATTTCTGATCCGGCCAGTGCTTTATCAACATCACCCTTATGAACATAAAAAGTGGTGGCAATATTATTTTCTTTTTCTTCATAAAGGAGCGGAGCTTCTTCGGCCATGGCCAGTTCCGGATCAAAAACAGCGGGCAACACTTCATACTCGACCTCGATTAAAGATAAAGCTTCCGCTGCTGACTCTTCCGAAGTAGCTGCTACCGCAGCTACTTCATCGCCGTGAAAACGCACCTTGTCGTCAGGTAAAATTACCCAGTCAGGGACCATGGGCCCAAATTTATGCTGGGAAACTTTTTTCCCTGTTATAATATCCCTTACACCGGAAATCCGTTCTGCTTTGCTGATATCGACCTTTTTCAGGCGGGCGTGGGGGTAAGGGCTTCTTAGTATCCTGCCATGCAACATCCCCTCTACCTTGAGATCAGGAACATAGCGGGCTCGTCCGGTCACTTTTTCCAAACCATCGAGGATGGGAGTTTCCTTGCCAAGATTAGAAAATTTCATTTTCTCACCCTTCCCTTTATTCAATGCCTTTTCTTTCCCGAGCATAGGTATAAATAGCATCCACAATCTTCTGATAGCCTGTACAACGGCATATATTGCCACTTATCCCTTCTTTTATCAGTTCGCGGCTGATCTCTTTGCCTTCGTTTTGGTCCAACAATGCTTTGGCGGAAAGAAGCATCCCCGGAGTACAGTAACCGCACTGGATCGCCCCTTTTTCCAGGAATGTCTTTTGTAAGGGGTGCAGTTCATTTTCCATACCACCGCTCAAGCCTTCCACGGTGAGGATCTCTGCCCCATCCGCCCGGGCAGCAGGAATGATACAGGAATTAACGGCCTGGCCGTTCATGATAATGGTGCAGGCACCGCATTCACCGCCTCCGCATCCTTCCTTGGTACCGATCAGGCCGAGGCGGTTTCGGATCAGGTCCAGAAGCCGCTCGTTTGCACTAATTGTTAGGTTGTATTCTTTGGCATTAAGCTTAAAGCTTATGGCCATCTGCCCGGCCTGTGCATTATTGCTCCCGCTCATCCGAATCAACTCCTTTTCCTTCCAGTGCGCTTTCAAGACTGCGCTTGAGTATTACACCGATCATTTGTTTCTTAAAATCAGCACTGCCCCTAAAGCTGTCCCTGGGAGTGACTTCATCTGAAATCGACCGGCCGGCTTTTTCTATAACAGCTTTGTCCAGCAAAACACCCTTCAATAAAGCTTCGGTTTCACGGGCTCGGAAAGGAACGGTAGACATAGGTCCGACAGCTATGCGAATATCTTTCAATATATGATCGTCTTCTTCCAGGCAAAGCCACAGGCCAAGATTGACTATCGGCAGGGCCAGTGATTCCCGTCGGGCTAACCGGGCAAAGCAGGATCTCTCCCCGGGACCCGGGATGGAGTATGAAAAGGCCGTTACCAGTTCTTTTGAAGGATCTATACAGCTTTTTCCCGGCCCCAGAAAAGTATCAATCACCGGTTTTTCAAATTCCCCATCACCTGAAAGAATATGGATACGGGCATCGAGGGCCGTCAGAGCAATAGCCGTATCAGCTGCCGGCTGGGCATTCACAACGTTCCCACCCACAGTGCCGACATTGCGTATCTGGGGGGCTCCGACGGTCCTGGCTGCTTCAACTAAAACGCGCCCCTTTTTTTTCAATAAGGCTGAATTAACAATCTGACTATGGGTAACGGAGGCGCCAATGTAGATCCGACGACTATCCTCACGGATCTCCTTTAAACCAGGAATACGTCCGATATCTATTAATGCCCTGACATTTAACGGGTCTGACCTGTGTTGGACCATAAGATCTGTCCCGCCGGCAATAATGCGGGCCTTACCCTGTTTTTCTACCAGCAATTCTATGGCTTCCCCGGTGGTCAAGGGCATGTAGTAATTTTCCCAGGTCAAAATAATACCTCCTTGCGATTAAGAGTGTTGATATGATTCTTTAAATAAATTTGATATCGAAACCTGTTATTCCTGCTTCCTTGAAATGACCAGACAACCTGCAAGAGGGAATATTTGTTTGGCTTAGGCTTAGTATATAGCACATCAATAAAATGCTGCTTTCATCTTAACAATCTTCATGCCAGGGCAGCCCGGCTTAACTTGTCTGCAAACGGACTGCCCCCACCGGGAATAACTTTTACTTGTTCTTTTTTTTTACTGTTCAGTTTTATATAAATGCGGGAACTGGTCCCTGTGCATTCTTTTTGCCAGCATCGGACCGCCCCATAACATCGGTAAAAGAAGCAGTGAAACCGGAACAGCTGTAAACACAATAAAGTTTTGCAGGGCTCCAATTCCACCTTCTCCAATCATGATCAGGATAGCCGCTACCGCACCCATGGCAACCGCCCAGAATATTCTGATCGGGGCATAGGGGTTTTCCTGCCCACTAACCACGATTGACATGGTAAAAGCAATGGAATCCCCTGTAGTAGCAAGGAATGACATTAACAGGATCATCATCAGGGGCACGATCAGCTGACTTAGCGGCAGCTCCAACCCTATATGCAATAAAGCCGCAGGCAAGCCGGCTTCAAACAAAGGTCCTGAGATTATTCCAGGATTGTTCAATTCAAAAAAGATACCGCTTCCACCCAGGACAGTAAACCAAAACATGGTGGCAATAGGGGCAATAACGGCCACACCAAGGATCAATTCCCTGATGGTCCTACCCCTGGAGATCCGGGCTACGAAAGTGCCCATGATGGGACCATAGCCAAGAAACCAGCCAAAGAAAAACACGGTCCACCAGTTGAGCCAGCCAGCGTCTCCCCGGAAAAGGGTTAAAGGTATAAAATCCCTGACATGGGTACCGAAAGAGGTCATGAAGTGGTCAATGATAAAACCGGCCGGGCCCACCAGGAATATCAATCCGATTAAAACCAGGGCACCGATCACGTTAAAACGGCTCAGGAACCGGATACCTTTGTACAGACCGGTTACGGCAGACAAAGTATAGATTCCCACCAGCACAATTAGGATTCCCAGCTGGGTTGAAAATACATCCGGTATGCCAAACAGGAATTCCAGCATATAGCTCATTTGAAGCCCCAGGAAACCTATCGGGCCGATGGTTCCGGCAGCTACTGCAACTATGGAAACAATATCAGCCACCGAACCCCAGTGGTTCATAACACCTTTTTCCCCAAGAACAGGATAGAGCATGGAACGCGGCTTAAGGGGCAGTCCTTTCTCATGATATGCATACATTAAAACAATGGTTGTTAAAGTGGCCAGGATAGCCCAGGCATTAAATCCCCAGTGCAGAAAGCTGGTCGATAACGCCGGAGCTGCTGCTGCTGCAGTTCCCGCTTCAATCCCTCCAAAAAAAGGCGGGACGTCGGTAAAATGATACATGGGTTCAGCTGCTGACCAGAACACACCGCCACCTGCCAACAGGGTCATCATGATCATGGCTATCCAGGAAAAAGTCCCCAGTTCAGGTTTTTCCTGTTTGCCCAGACGAACCGCGCCGTAAGGTGAAATTGCAATTCCCAACGCAATTACTACTGTCAGAAAACATAAAACTTGCCAAAAAGCCCCGAAATAATTGGCACTCCAATTAAAGGTAGCATTAACAAAAGTAGCAACAGATTCAATATTTATTAACGCGGCAACAACAAACACTAAAAGAAAACCACCGCTGATCATAAATACAGGCCAATCAACATCTTTTAGCATTTTTGTGGTGCCATTATTTACTTCATTCATCAAGTTTCCTCCTTGTAACATAAAATAATCAATACTTAAATGAAAAATGACTAAAACTTAAATAAAATACCTTAAATTGCTTTGAACAATTATAGCCCATCACCCCCGAATCGCTCTTGTTGTATTTACTTAAAACAGCCGCAGTCTAAGCAACCCCGGCAAAAGGAGTTTATACTACCAGATCATCCCTAGATTTAAGCCAGATTTGCCGCTTCGGCAATTTTTTCAAGTTCTTTGATCATATCTGCATCCAGAACCGGGCCGGCTTTGTTTTCAAGAATATCCCTGGTCATAAGAATCATTTTATCCCTCATGTCTAAAGCACCGTCATCTTCCCAGGCTCCCCACATACGGCGCTCAAAAATCCTGGGCTCATAAATCTCTTGCTTGAAATAATTAACAGTGTGTTCAGTCGCCAGGAAATTGCTGTTATGGGCAACCTGTCCAATCACTTCCCCGGCCAGAGTATCTTCATTAACAACCACATCCCTGACTACCCTTTTTAACTGGGCTATCGCTTCGTCACAAAAGGCAAAGTCAGCAAAATCGACCACCATATCCATATCAAACTGCATCCCGTCCATAATATCTGCCGACAAGGCGCTTGACATTCCGGTCATTGCAGTTTCAAAACCGGCCTGGGCATCGAGTATTTTGGCATCGCGAAGCATTGCCGGCATCCTGGTAGGAAGACCCAGGTAGCGACCCATCTGCCCCATGCAGCCTTTTAAAATGGTAAATTCGGGACTGGCCATGGAAACATGGCCTATTTTGAAGTCCATACTGCGGGCAAAACTGGTGTAAACAGCCGGGGCACCCGGATTAACCAGCTGTGATAAAGTCAGACAGGCCAGTATCTCTGAATGCGCCATGGCACAGCTTCCGGCAATTGTTACCGGGGCGGTAACACCCAGGATCGGGCCGGAGCTGATGATTAAAGGTATTTTTCTTCTGGCTCCCTCTATCAGAGCCTCCAGGGTTAATGGGTCCACCTTCATCGGCGGGGTAGTCAGGATCCACAATGAGAAAAATGGTCTTTTGAGGAACTCATCTTCCCCTCCCACCACCAGGGAAGCCATTTTTACCGCATCTTTAACACAGCGGGCTCCTGTCCCGGGCCCCGTAATATGCTTGGTGGTATTGCTGAAACTGGTAGCCCAGGTGTACCAATCAGTTGTTTTGTGGGGGACATCCTGGGGCGTTAAAGGGGGGCTGGCGATAGATACGTTTTCCAGAAGCTCAAGGATTTGCGTTGACTGAGCCAGATCCCGGTTGGTGGCCGGTCGCTTCTTCCTGGTATAAAGATCTATGACACTGGTTGCTTCGACCATGGCTGCCAGAACCGGGCTGCTTTCTGCTAAATTGATGTCATGGTCGGGCTTACGGGCGTATAAAGTTACCTCATCTCGCCTGGGGATGGTTTTAAGAGTTTTTTCCACAACCTCACGGGGAATATTAACAATCGAACCTTCTTTAACCAGGCAACCTTCGCTCTTTAAGATCTCAACAGCTTCAGGCAGCTTGATATCTATGCCGGTTGTTTCCAGAATTTCCAAGGCCTTGTTGTGGATTTTTTCTATCTCTTCCTGGGATAAAAAGCTAAGCTTTGGTTTCAAGTGCTCACTCCTTTCATTATAGTTATAGCGACAGAAACCAGGTAGGCCGGATCCATAGCCAATCGGGTTTTAAAAGACACCGTTACACCGAATTAAGCTCGACCGATCCTGTAAAGATGATCTTTATTAGATCAATTCTTATTAAAGCAATATCCATGCCATTTTATTAGAAACGTTTATGATGCCTTTAATCAAGGGAAATGAGGACTTATGGTGGAATAATTAACAGGGCGGTATTTTTGCAGATCTTGCATGGTAATTATTATCAAAAAAGCCCGGACCCTAACAGGACAGGCTTTTATTCTCTCTTGCAAGTTTTGCAAAGTGTCCTTGCATATTTTGCAAAATCAGTTCATTTCAAATTTTTTAATCTTGTTATAGAGGGAGCGCAGGGAGATATTTAAAGCCTTGGATGCTTTTTTCTTGCCTGCAACAGTTTTTCCAAAACGTTTCAAAGCCCTTTTAACCATTTCCCTTTCCATTACATCCAGGGCTACCGGTTCTTCACCCTCAAGTCCAGCACTTTGCTCCAGGGAAAGGGAAGAAATTAGTTCTCTTTCCGATAGCAAGGTATTTTCGGCCATAATTACTGCCCGCTCAATACAGTTTCTCATTTCCCTTACATTTCCGGGCCACTTGTACTGATTCAAGCTTTCTAAAGCTTGGTCTGTAAATCCCTCCACGTTCTTGCCCAGTTTACGGTTGGTCTGCTTTAAAATGTGGTCAGCCAGGGGAAAGATATCTTCCTGGCGCTGGCGTAGAGGCGGTATTTCGATATTGACAACATTAACCCTGTAAAAAAGGTCCTCCCGGAATTTGCCTTCTTGAACCAGCTTTTTCAGGTCGCGGTTGGTGGAAGCTATAACCCTCACATCCACATAGATAGATTCAGTGCCGCCAACACGGACCACTTCTCCATGTTCCAAAACCCTAAGCAATATAGCCTGGAGGGGAACAGGCATGTCCCCTATTTCATCCAAAAAAATTGTTCCTCCGTGGGCAAGTTCGAACCTTCCTACTTTTTGCCTGGCTGCACCTGTAAAGGCGCCTTTTTCATATCCAAAAAACTCGCTCTCAAGAAGGTTCTCGGGGATGGCGGCACAGTTAACCTTGATAAACGGGTAGTTACTTCTGACACTGGCATTATGGATGGAATGCGCAAACAGCTCTTTTCCAGTCCCGCTTTCACCGGTTAATAACACGGTAGATTCTGTGGCTGCAGCTCTTTCAGCAATCTCAATACTTTGCCTGATTGGGTAGCTGCGGCCGACAATATCTTCAAAGTTATATTCAGCATTAGCCACCTTGGACAATTTTTGATGAAGATCTTGAATCTTGTTTTTACTCTCCCGGACCATGGCATTTAATCTTTTAATTTCAGTAATATCCTGGAAAATAACCACCGCTCCAACCATAATTTTGTCCACATAAATGGGAGCGGTATTGGCAATAATATCAATGCCGGCATCTTTCATAGCCATTCGTTCACCAAAAACAGGGTGGCCCGTTTCAAGGACTTTAACCAGGGGGCCGTGGGGTACAACTTCATAGATATTTTTCCCGATACGATCCTCTTTTTTTAAACCTGTAATGGTCGAGAAGGCGGGATTGATATATTGAACCCACCCCGCCTGATCAACTATTTCTATTCCTTCCTGGATTGCGTTAAAAATGGATATGTAAACATTGGCAGCAGGAGTTCCGGATATTTTTTCCCAGAAATGTGAATCCTCACCGGACATGAACCTTTTAGTCATAGTCCTTTCTCCTCAGGTCTAACTTGCAAACATGCATAAGCACATAATCTTATTAACTTTTAATATTCCCCATGATCAAAATCGATTAATTCCTATCTAATAAGTAGTGCTTTTTTGTTTTTTCATGATTAAACCATTATAACACAATCCCATAAAGATATAACTAAAAATTCCGGCAATTATGCCGCGACGTCTGTGCCAATTCGTAAGATATAAGTTGTTTATTCCCTGTGAATAGTTCCCTCCCAGGTGCCCACCTTGGTATCTTTCCGATCTTCCTCGGTAAACCAGCGGGAGGTTACACATTTTGATTCGGTATAAAAAGCAACCCCGTCTTTACCCATGACATGAAGGTCGCCAAAGAATGAACCTTTATGTCCTGTAAAAGGAAAATAGGAAACCGGCACCGGTATCCCCACATTAACCCCGACCATGCCGGCGTGGGTCCGGTATGTAAACTCGCGGGCATAATAACCGTTCTGGGTAAATATGCAGGAACCATTGGCATAGGGGCTGCTGTTCATAATCCGCAATCCTTCTTCAAAATCTTTTACTCTTTTAACGCAGAGAACCGGACCGAAAATTTCCTCCTCACCTACACTCATCCCCGGTTTGACATGGTCGAGAATAGTCGGACCCAGGTAGAAACCTTTTTCGTAGCCTTCCACCCTGATGTCCCTGCCGTCCAGGACCGCCTCGGCCCCTTCTTCCAAACCTGTAGCTATCCAGGAGGATACTTTTTCTTTATGCTCGGCAGAAATAACCGGGCCCAGGTCGGTATCATGATCGTAAGCAGGCCCTACCTTTAATTCTTTTGCCGCTTTAACCAGATAGGAAACCAGTTCATCGGCAACCTCTTCTTCGACACAGACGACAGGAAGGGCCATGCAACGCTGGCCGGCACAGCCAAAAGCAGAGTTTCTTACTCCCAGGGCCACCCTTTCTATGATCGCATCTTTTAAAATTAAAGCATGGTTTTTGGCTTCGCCGAGAACCTGGACCCTTTTGCCGTGGGCTGCTGCGGTGCTGTAAATATGCCTGCCCACCGAACTGGAACCGACATAAGATATTCCCTTCACATCAGGATGTTTCAGCAGCAGCTCCGCTTCGTTGCGGCTGCAGGTAACCAGGTTAACCACCCCTTCAGGCAGCCCAGATTTAATTAACAGCTCAAGCATTCGCATTCCGGTCTGGGGGACCTGGCTGGCCGCTTTTAAGATAAAAGTATTTCCAGTGCTGATACAAAGAGGCAGCATCCAGCCAAAGGGAATCATGACCGGAAAATTCATGGGAACAATGCCGGCAAAAACACCGATTGGTTCCCGGTACATAACAGTATCATGGCCTTCGGAAACATTCATCAGTGAATCGCCCTGCATCAGAACAGGAGCGGCGCAGGCCAGCTCAACCACTTCCATGGCCTTTATGACATCGCCTCTTGACTCGGCCATATTTTTACCGTGTTCTGTAGCAACCAGGGTCGCCAGTTCATCCAGGTTCTCCTCCAATTGCCTTTTGAACCTGAACATTATATCCGCTCTTTGCTGCACCGGGGTGGAAGACCAGCCTGGAAAAGCATTTTTCGCCGCTTCCACGGCCTGGTTGACTTCAGAGCTGCTGCAGCGGGGAGCCCGGGCCATCACCTCGCCGGTACTGCTGTTGGTAATATCCATATACTGTCCGGACTCAGTATCTCTCCATTCGTTATTGACACAGAACTTCAATTTTTTAGGAATTGGCACTAACATCGCTCCCCTCATATACCGCAGTTAATCCAAAATCTAAAACCAAGTCTTATTATCAGAAAAAAATCGTTCCCTGACAGAGCAAATACGAACAATGATTT
>PWGD01000023.1 GCA_003554395.1 Syntrophomonadaceae bacterium | reverse complement strand
TGGAGCCGGGAAGGAGGGGAAGGCGATGAATGTGAGCCAGGAGACCTGCCTGAGTGTCGCTACGTTCCCCTTCGAGTGAAAGGGCTGGTCGCAAAAGGCGCCTAAGTGTATTCACGAGGCGTTTTTTCATAGAAGATGACTCCGGCTTTGGATCAAGAAGGCCGGAGTTTTTAATTGGTCCGGACTAAACTTGTTAATGACCCGGAAGGGCAAGCCGTCTTTCACTCCTTTCTGGCGGCAGGCGTAAAGCCCAACAAACCCTTTCCGGTTTAAGACTGTCCTCTCCCGGGATTTTAACCGCGGCCCGGGAGGGGACAGCCCATCTTTTTAATTTCTGGTGTCCTCGAACCACGGTTGATAAATTAAAGTTTTTAAGCCTATCAGATCATTCTTGTTGCGGCGGCCCCCGATATCGCAGTGATCCTGATCGGGAGGCCCTGCTGAATGTTGGCCCAGTATTGTTAAAAATTTAACAATCCTGGCCTCAAACGCTCCCAAATCTTAAAATTTATGCTATTATTAATATAGTGCAAGAAAAATGGATATATACCGTGTATTAACATATATATCCGGTAGTATCAAATTTTGGGACCCGCTTAAGGTACTGAAATCCTGGTTGCATTAATCCCGGTTTTTAAAAACAGTTTTTTGACTTACCTCCAACTCAGAAGATCTATTTAAAACCGCTATATTTTGGCCGGCGCCGGTTATATAAGCCGGGTTCCATAGATATTTTAAATCCCGGGGGGGGATCGATAAGGATGGACAGCCGCGAGTTTGGCAAGCTTCTGGCAGCGCTCCGGAAACAAAACCTCACTGATCACGGCAAGACCTGGACCAGGGAAGAGCTGAGCAGGCATATCCATATCAGCGCTCACCAGCTGGGGCGCCTGGAAAGGGGCTCACGAAAATACCTGGACACCGAAACCCTGCAGCTTTTAGCCGATGCCTTTAACCTGACCACCCTGGAACGAAAGGAGTTCTTTTTCGCCGCGGTCGGTATTTCAGAAGATGACATTTTCCACCCCGATGAGACAGAGGCCCGGACCGATCTCCGCAATCTGATTGAGGCCCTGAAATTGATGCAGTCCCCGACCATTTTAGTGGATGATTATGCCGACATAGTGGCGGCCAATATGAACGTCATGCATCTATACCAGGTTAAGCAGGATTATTTAACCTCGAGTGGAGACAGCTATGCCGCCTATAATTTAATGAAATTCATCTATGATGAGTCTTCCGGCTACAAGGGTGCGGTGGGGGCCGCCTGGGAAGATATGGCGAGGAGAAACATCAATTATTTCCGGCGGATTACATTGAGGAAAAGGCACAAGCCCTATTTCAAAAAAATTCTCGGTGAGCTGCGCAGGTTCGAGAAATTTGATCTTTACTGGCATGAAATCAGCAGGAGCCCTTCGGGTATCGATTCGGTCTATGATTATTACCGCTGGCACCATCCTTCTTTCGGCCCGCTGCACATGGTATTTACCGAGACGAGCATTCCCACCAGGCACGGGAACCTGCACCTGTTCAGCTAAACGCCCTGCGATTTAGAAACAGCGGAAGCCTTCTATCGAATAGCCAGGGAAGCAGGCAACGTGGCCTTCCCTTTGGCCCCCTGGCCCCAAAAACCCCTCAACGAACCGGAAGAGGTCTCATAAGAACAGGGCTATTGACCCAACACGGATGTGAATTTGCCGGCTCCTTAAAAATTAAGAAGCGCTGTAAATAGTGTAGCCGTACTTTTTAATGCTCTCAAGAAAACCGCTCTTGTCGCTGCTTTCTTCTAATAGTACCGGCTCAATCCGGTCATCTACATTCCTTCTTAGTTTGAATAGTTTAGTTTCTAATTCCAGAAAATCACTTTCTACTGCATCAACCACTACAGCAATATCTATGTCACTGCTTTCTGTCCAGGTTTCTTTGGCATAGGAGCCATACAGTATTATTTTTTTTGGACTTACAGTTTGGCTGACTAATGCAGCATACTCCCTCGCTTTTTTTATAGCTTCGTTTTTATCCATAGAAATAAAGCCTCCGAATATATTGAGCGGGTGCTTCACATCCTTTGTGGATTCGCTCAATGTAATGTTATCATTAAAAAAAGCTTCTATGTCAAAAGAAAAAACATTACCCCTTATTGCTTGTCCCCTGGGCCCTTTTGCATGATGGTCCGCAATACCATATACTATGGTTAGTTGCAGCAAACCAGGCTGGAAGGGGGTTAAGTTGTGCCAGAAAAACGAGCTGATGATCAGGCCGGTTCCGACCTGCGCTACAGGGCCCATCCCTGGCACGGGGTCCATCTTGGCGATGATTACCCCGCTATTGTCAACACCTATATCGAGGTCGTGCCAAGCGATACGGTCAAGTATGAGCTGGACAAGGAAACGGGCCTTTTAAAAATCGACCGGCCCCAGCTTTATTCCAGCATCTACCCGACCCTCTACGGGATGCTGCCCCGGACCTACTGCGGGCAGAGGGTGGGCGACTTTTGCAGCTACCAGTCGGGGCAGCCGGGGATTGAAGGCGACAAGGATCCCCTCGATATCTGCGTGATGACTGAAAAGATCGCCCCCCACGGCGACATCCTGCTGCGGGCCAAGCCGATCGGGGGCTTCCGCCTGCTCGACAGCGGCGAAGCCGATGACAAGATCATTTCGGTTTTGGTGGGTGATGCCCTCTACGGCCACTGGGACAGCATCGCAGATATCCCCGATGAAGTGATCCGGCGCCTGGAGCATTTCTTCCTGACCTATAAGCAGATGCCGGGGGGAAGCGATCAGAAGTGCGTTTTGGAGGCCACCTACGACCGGCAGGAGGCCCATGAAGTAATCCGCCTGGCCCACGCCGATTACAATGAACTGTATCCGGGGCCGGGCTGATGCGGGCTAACAGATGAACGATCTACAACCGACATGGAGGATGCAAAATAAGTGGAAAAAGGCTACCTGCAGATTTATACCGGCGACGGCAAGGGTAAAACCACGGCCGCCCTGGGCCTGGGCTTAAGGGCGGTGGGCAGCGGCCTGAGGGTGGTCATGTTCCAGTTCCTCAAAGGCACGCCCAGCAGCGAGCTGGACAGTGTGCCTTTGCTGGGGGGCAGGTTCAAGATTATCCGCCTGGCCGAAAGCGATAAGTTTTTCGGCGCTTTAAGCGCTGCGGAAAAAGAAGCGCTCCGGACCAGGCTTGCTCAGGAGCTGGACCGGGTCCGGGCAGTGATGGAAAACAGGTCCTGCGACCTCTTGATTTTAGATGAAATCATGGCCGTGATCCACGGCGGCCTGCTGACGGTGGAAGAAGTCTGCGCCCTGGTGGATGAGCGCCCGCCGGGGATG
>PWGD01000074.1 GCA_003554395.1 Syntrophomonadaceae bacterium | reverse complement strand
GACCAGTCATGGGCGGGGTCTATTTCACGGCTGATAGCCCAGCTTAGAAAGAGGGCAAAAGCCACTGCTGCCGCAAAGCTCAGGGCTTCAAGAAAGGAGACCCCTGCAACCAAAAGGTAAATAAAGACGCCTGCCAGGACCCCCAGGGCCAGGATTGTTATAAGGCGGTTGGTAAGATAGCTAAATACCAGCGGGCGGCCCAGGGAGCTTATTTTAGGGATAGCGTTTCACCTGTCCTTGTCTTAAGAGTTACCTGCAGTTTCTTCCCCTGGTTTCCGCCGGTAGACAATTTTACCGCCCACAACTGTCAGATCAACTTTCAAATCCGCAATTTTGGTCGGATCGACGGCCTTAATATCCTCTGAAAGAACCACCAGGTCGGCCAGCTTACCGGCACTGATACTGCCCTTGTCGTTTTCTTCATAAGTGCAGTAAGCAGAACCCATGGTATAGATGTAGAGGGCTTCATCAAGATTCAGGCGCTGATCGGGGTTCCACCCCCCGGGGGGGTTGCCATTTCGATCCTGCCTGGTCACGGCAGCATGGATCCCTTCCAGGGGCTCATAATTCTCTACCGGGCAGTCCGAACCACCGGCCAGTTTAATGCCCCGGTCAATAAAATCTTTCCAGCGGTAAGTCCAGGCGGCCCGTTTAGGCCCAAGGTGCCTGTCCACCAGGAGATAATCCGAGGGAATAAAGGAGGGCTGAATATCGGCAATCACTTCCTGTTTTTCAAAACGGTCAATGATTCTGGGGTTGCTCATCGAGGCATGGATAAGCCGGAACCGCGGATCAGGCCGGGGATAATGCCTGGCTACTTCCTGGTAAATCTCAAGGACCATCTTGACAGCCGCATCCCCGATAGCATGCACGGCGCACTGCATGCCTCTCCCTGTAGCCAGGTTAACCAGCTCCTCTACTTCTCCGCGGGCCAGGACCGAAACTCCGCAGGTTTCCGTTCTGTCCTCATAAGGCGCGGAAACCAGGGCGGTATGGCCGCCGATAGAGCCATCGGTCAACAATTTAAGGGGCCCGATTGTAAAATAATCCCCTCTCTGGCCGGTCCGGTAACTCCGATCCAGAAACGACCTCAATTGATCTACTTCCGGCAGGAGGACCTGCAGATTTACCCGCAGGGGCAGTTCCCCGGCCGCTTCAAGTTCGCGGTAGACTTCAATTAACAGCGAAGCAAAATCGCCGCCCACGCTGGAAAGATCATCTGTCTGAACCGAAGTCAGGCCGGCCGCCAGGAAATCGGCGCCGGCCGACTTGATCAGGGCCTTCATTTTTTCTTTATTTAAGGGGGGCTGCAAGCCGGTTACCAGTTCCATGGCCTTTTCTTTCAGCACCCCGGTGGGGACGCCCCGGGCATCAACGTCCACCTCACCGCCCTCCACGAAAACCGCTGCCCGGTCAATTCCGGCCTCTTTCAAAGCCGCCGTATTAGCTGAAAGGACATGACAGCAGGTGCGCATAATAGCCACAGGATGGCCGGGAGCGGCCCGGTCCAGGTTATCCCGGGTGGGCAGGCGCTGTTCACTGAATAATCTTTGATCCCAGCCCCAACCCAGGACCCACTGTCCTTTGGCCAAGTTTTTGGCCCTGATGAAATTCTGGATTGTCTCTTCAATATCATCAATTCCGCTACAGCGGCGCAGGTCAACTTTTTCTGAAGTCAGCGCATAACCAATCAGGTGCAGGTGGCTGTCGTTAAAACCCGGCAGCAGGGCCCTTCCGCCGAGATCGATCAGCCTGGTCCGTTCGTTCTGCAGGGCTAAAACGTCATGATCGCTCCCGGCGGCGGTGATCTGGGAGCCCGTTACCGCCACGGCAGTTACTTCGCCCAGCCTGTCATCCATGGTAATGACCCGGCCGTTATAAAATATCACATCGCTCAACCAGGATCCCTCCCTGCCCTGATAGATTTGCTTTTCAGTCTGCATAATAATGCTGACCAGTTTCCCCCTGGATAGCTTAGAGCTCAAAAAGCTCGCTGTGGATCATTAACGGTGAAACATTCAACTGCTTAAGCTCATTTATAACGGCCCTGCTCATGGCCGGAGGGCCGCAGACAAAAAATTCTTTACCCTCTATGCTTTCAAGATGATTGAGGATCAGCGAGCCCTTGATATGGCCCTTTTCACCTTCCCAGTCGGGCTGATCGGACATAACGAGGATAACCCTGAAACCGGGCATCTCGGCCTGCATCTTTTCCAGTTCATCCTTAAAACAGAGGTTCTTTTCGCTGCGGTTGGCCCAGAAAAGGGTTGCCTTTTGATCCAGTTTCTGATCGTACATGTACCGGAGCATGCTCATAAAAGGAGTTATGCCGATTCCTCCGGCAAAGAAGACCGGTTCGCCCCGGCCATAATTAAGAAAGCTGAACACCCCGTAAGGAGCATCTATAAAAGCCCGGTCCCCAACCTTCGTGTCCTTGATGGTCATGGTGAAGTCGCCGAGCTGTTTCGGGGTAATGGAAAGATGTTCGGCGGTAGGGCTGGCGGAAATGGTAAAGGGATGTGCTGAAGAGAGCTTTCCGTTCCGTAAAAGCTGGACGAACATGAACTGGCCCGGTTGGTAATCAATTCGGGGGCCTGCAAAAAACAGGCTCCATATATCATCAGCTTCCTGGCGCACTTCCGTGACCCGGTAAGGATTACGGCGAAGGGTAATAATCCTGATCACCCGGTAGATAACCACGGCGCCAAATAAGACAGCCAAAAGCAGCCAGAGATAATAAAGCATTGTTCCGGGCGAAATATGATAGAAAACATGGATCATAACCACGGGGAATAACACATAGTTTGCCAGGTGGATGTTGCGCCAGGTTTCATAAGCCAGGCCGATTTTTTTATAGGTTGAGGCGATGCCTGCTGTAACCATGAATCCCAACAGGGCTATTATGCCAAACCATATGAACAGGTCGAAAAAAGTTGCTCCAAATTGAATAAGGCGGTAAACAATAATAAGGGCTGCGTGGAGAGTAACCAAAATCAAGCCTAACCGACCAAAAACTCGGTGCCAGCGGAACATCCGGTCAAGGCCAAAACCTTTTTCAATCATTTTAATCCGCGATACAAAAACAAATTGGAGGAAAATAAAAACCAGCCCAAGAGGGGCAAATAACAAACTGAGATTGCGAAGATAATAGTGGCCAAAGAGCGCGAAATCAACTGATAAGGCCCAGGAAACAAGGGCATAAAGAAGTAAAAGAGCAATTACTGCCGTCACCAGGCGCGATTTCATTACATGACCTCCCCGGATATAAATATTCCCTCTCAACTGCATGAAACCTTTGGGACCATTTTATAAAATAATTTCATAAATTACAAATAACCAGAATGTG
>PWGD01000018.1 GCA_003554395.1 Syntrophomonadaceae bacterium | reverse complement strand
TTTACTGTTAGAAAAACTATTGTTTTATCGTATATAAGATTTACATATTTGTTATTAGAGGAGAAATAGTATGTAATATCAATAGAATTAGTAGTGTTAATAAAGTTTAACCCTGTCAAGCCTTATATGAGGGGAGGTATCGTTTTATGAAAACAACATTAATTGTGCCCTTGTTGATAGCCTTGGCTGTTTTGTTGATATTTTCGGTATATGTATTTAACCTGGTTTTTTGGGGACCTGCCGTGAGTGATGCTCCAAACTTTTGCCCATTTTGTTCTTCAGAACCGCTGCGCTATGAGGATAACCAGAGAAGAAGGATGGGGCCTGGTATGATGGGCATGGGATGATGAGGGGCGGTTTTCTTTTTGTTATGATTATGGTCTGGATCTTAATTATAGCGCTCATAATTTGGGCGGTTGTTGCAGCGACGCGGAGCCCTGGAAAACCTGATCCACTTGAACCATCTGAAAATTCAGCCCTTGATATTCTTAAACAAAGGTATGCCCGGGGAGAGATTGATAAGCAAGAATTTGAAGAAAAGAAAAGGGATTTAACTTAATATTGTTATGATCGGAACCAACACTCCCGCAAATTCCTCTGGACCTGCTTTTGATTAAGACAATAGAAGTCCGGGTAATTGCTTAAATATAAGATATGCGCCGCTAACTTCGCTGTGTTAGAATACATTTATAAGTGAACAGCAGGCATCATAATTATAAATGGTCTAGGTGGCGCTGAAGATGAATAGAGCTGATGTAGGGCTTGGCTGTATTGTTGCTACTCTCTGGGGCTTAGATTTTATTGCCATCGAACTCGGTTTAGAAGGCGTACCGCCGCTGATGCTGGTAGCGTTACGTTTTTTTGTCGTCGCGTTTCCGGCTATCTTTTTTCTTAAACGACCTCCGGTAGAATGGAAATGGTTGATTACCCTTGCTTTAACCCTTAATGTCTTACAGTTTGCTCTGCTCTTCGCCGGTATGAAACTGGGTATGCCTGCCGGAATGGCCTCGCTGGTTCATCAATCGCAGGCCTTTTTTACGCTCATATTTGCAGTTTTTATTATAAGTGAGCGGTTTCGCTGGTTTCACCTGACCGGTTTAATTATTGCTGCCGCCGGGATGGCCGTGATCGGATCTGAGCAGGGCGGAGCTATGACTGCCATCGGTTTTTGGGTGACCCTGGCCGCTTCGGCCAGCTGGGGCGTAGGCAACGTTCTGATGCGCCGGGCTACATTGGGTGTGCCGCGCTTTTCCATGCTATCCCTGGTGGTCTGGTCGTACGGGATCAGCTTGCTGCCGATGGTTGTCGTCTCGCTTTCTATTGAAGGAGCAGCTGCCTGGCAGGCAGCTTTTAGCAATATCAATCTTACCTCGGTCGGCTCGATAATTTATCTATCGTATTTTTCATCACTTGGCGGTTACGGCCTGTGGGGTTTGTTGTTGTCTCGTTACCCGGCCAATATTGTTTCACCTTTTGCTCTGCTGGTACCAATCGTTGGCATGACCGGCGCCGCCTTGCTCCTTGGTGAAATGTTTACCCTGCTTCAGGTCGCCGGCGCCATCCTGGTCATGGCCGGTTTAGCCCTGAATTTATTTGGGGGCAGGCTGACAGGCCATAAACAGGCGGAACCCCAAACCCTGCCCATAAAACCGGCTTAAAAATGTCCTATCAAAGCTGCTTTTTAACTTTTTCCTGATCTGGGCAGGCCGGTTCCCTAAGCGGTCCATAAAATAAGGCAGTGGATTAAGATTTTATTATTCAGTAACTTTTTTACCTGAAATAAATATATGCTCAAGATTGGATTCAAGGCTTAATATGTTTCCGCTGTAGATAATCAAATCTGCGTCTTTCCCGGTTTCCAGGCTGCCTACCCGATCATCAATGCCGATTATCTCTGCAGCACTGATTGTTATCGCTTTTAAGGCTTCAAAATAAGGTAGCCCTGCCCGTACGGCCATTGCGGCACAGATCGGCAAAGTGTAAATTGGAATTACCGGGTGGTCGGTCATGATGGCAAATTTTACGCCGGCTTCGTAGAGCACTTTAGGTGTTTCAAATGATGCTTCTTTTAACTCGATCTTTGTCCTGGCGCTTATATTGGGCCCGACAACCACGGGTATGTCGTAACGTTTTAATACTTCGGCCAGTTTATGGCCTTCGGTGCAGTGTTCTATTGAAAGGTCCAGGTCAAATTCCTGGGCCACCCTGATTGCCGTTAAAATATCGTCAGCCCGGTGGGCGTGCGCTCGGATCGGTATTTCTTTCTTAAGAACTTTTATAAGCACCTCTTTACGGAAATCTTTTTGCTGAGGCTCAGCTATATCTTTGCCGTGCTCTTTGTTTTCTCTCTCTGGATTATTTTCCCCCTCCATGTAATCGCGGGCTTCGTAAAAAGCTTTTCTAAAGAGGGCGGCAGTAGCCATCCTGGTGGAAGGTGATTTCTTCTGCTCACTGTATACACGCTTGGGGTTTTCCCCAAAAGCCGCTTTTAATCCGCTCGGTTCCCGGATCACCATTTCATCGATTACTGTTCCCCAGGTTTTCATCGCCAGGGACTGGCCTCCGATGACATTGCCGCTGCCCGGGCCGGTAACTATGGTGGTAATACCATTTAACCTGGCATCCTTGATCCCTTCATCATAGGGATTGATGGCATCCAGGGCGCGCAGCTCGGGGGTTATGGGTCCGGTCATTTCGTTTGTATCGTCGCCTTCAGTCATGCTGCCTTCTTCAAAAATTCCCAGGTGGGTGTGGGCATCAATCATCCCCGGCATGACGGTTTTTCCTGTTGCGTCGATAATCTCGGTATCTTCAGGGCAGGAAAGGTTTGGTCCCACTGCAGCTATAATGCCATTATCTATCAGTAAATCTTCGTCTTTTCTTACCTCATGATCGGCCATGGTAACCAGGTTTCCGTTCTTTATTAAAAGCATCAGGCACCTCCGGTGTGGTTGTTGGAATCAAGGCCAAAATCTTTATTTCCCGTTATAAGGTGTATTTGTGGTCTGGTAAATGGAAATTTTTTCTGGCATAGTTATATTTAGTATTTATTTGGTCAACTTGATCTAAAGTTGACACCTGTGCTATAATTTATGTCAACAGATTGCGGATATCATAAAGAAAATTTAGTTGTACAACCACATAGGCTTCGAGCAAGCATGATCTAGCTTATATTCGGCAGGACTACTGCAATTCACTACTTCCTTTTCCAAGCGCCAAGACGTTTATTCCCGGTGATTTTATTACTTGTTTTGCCAGAGCTCACCAAAGCTCTATTCAGGTTGTACATCATTAAAGCTCTGAAATTAGTTATTTACTGGAAAGGACAAAAAACTCAAGGGAGGGATGT
>PWGD01000119.1 GCA_003554395.1 Syntrophomonadaceae bacterium | reverse complement strand
AATTTGCATAACTATCCGGCAAAAGGGAAATCATAGCCTGGTTAAATCATTATTTGAGATAAATAACAATGTGGATTAAGCCGCCTTCCCATTTGCGGTCAAATTCAAGGCCCAGTTTTTCGATTAGGCGGAAAACGGCGGTATTATCGGGCAGGATGTCGGCCGTAAAGGTATGCAATCCCTGGTTTTTAGCCACAGTGGCCAGGTAGGAGAGCAGTTCAAAGCCGATGCCCTTGGTCTGAAAATCATCCCGGACCACGATCGAAACCTCGGCTGAAAGGTTGTTTTCACCGATGCAGTACTGGGCAATACCGGTGATAACTTCCTGCCCCAGGTATCTCTTAACGGCAAGGATGACCATTTCCCTGGTATAATCAATAACTACAAACCGCTTCTGCAGTTCTTCGTGCGAGAGCTGGCGCCTTCCGGTCAGGAAACGCTGGTAAATACTTTTGTCGGACAGGGAATAAAAGAAGTCCTTAACTATTGTTTCATCGCTTATCTTCACCGGGCGCAGAAAAATCCGGAGATTTCGCTTTGTGGTGCGGTAGGTCTCTAGATGGGCCGGGTATTCACCCTTTTCACCGGAGAAATAAGTCTGATCCTTATAAATGAGTTTTCTTTTCTTGGCTTCTTCGATTAGCCGGGGACGGAACTTGGGATGGGCAATAGCGATCAGGGCCATAGCCCTTTCGCGGATGTTTTTGCCGTGCAGGAAAGCAATGCCGTACTCGGTCACCACGTAATAGAGGTCTCCACGGGTCAGGGTTACTCCCGCCCCTTCCTGGAGGGCGGGCACGATCCTGGAAGACTCTCCGTCGCGGGAAGTTGACTGCAGGGCCAGAATATTTTTACCATAAGGCGCCAGCACGGAACCGCGCATGAAATTGGCCAGGCCGCCAATGCCGCTGTAAAAGGTGCTTCCAATCGATTCGGTCGAAGCTTGACCGCTTAAGTCTATTTCCAGCCCGGTATTTAAAGCGGTCATATGTTCTTGTTGACCGATAACCATGGGATTACTGGTATAGTCCAGTTCTTTAAATTGAATCGCCGGGTTATCATGGATAAAATCATAGGTTTCTTTGGTGCCCATGCAAAAAGAAGCAACCAGCTTGCCCCGGTCCTTGCTTTTCATACTGTTATCGACGACCCCTTTTTTCATTAAATCAATCAGGCCGTCTTTCAAAAGCTCGGTATGCACACCGAGATGGCGCTTATCGCCTAAAGATGCCAGGATTGCATCGGGCAGGCTGCCGTAGCCAACCTGGATCGTATCGCCGTCTTCTATGATCTGGGCCACATAATAGCCGATCTTCCTAGTTATTTCCGGATCCGGTGGCGGCGGCTGGTATTCCAGCAGCGCTTCATTGTGGGAAACAAGATGATCGAACTGGGATATATGGATAAAGGTATCTCCATGCACCCTGGGCATGTGGGAGTTAATTTGGGCAATAACCAGGTCGGCGTTTTCTACAGCAGAGCGGGTTATGTCCAGACTGACACCAAGGCTGCAGTAACCGTGCTTGTCCGGCAGGGAAACCTGGACCAGGGCCACATCAATTTTAACCTGCTTGCGGCGGAACATGGCCGGAACTTCAGACAAAAAAATCGGCGTATAGTCGGCCAAACCCTGGTTTACCGCCTGCCGGATATTGTGGCTGACAAAAAAGGAATTGAAACGAAAGGTGTTCTTCAGTTTTTCGTCAGTGTAGGGAACAACACCCAGGGTCCAAACATGCAGTATTTCAGTATCAAAAAAAGCCTTGGGATTGGCTTCTACGTATTCAACTAATTGACCGACCAAAAATTGGGGCTCTCCACAGGCCGCGGAAATAAAGATCCGATCTCCCGGGCTGATTTTAGAAAATATATCCTCAGTCGAGGCAAATTTTTCCGGGTGTTCTCTGGATAGGGTTTCTAATTCTTTTATTGCTGCTCACCTACCTTTTCCCTCATTCTAACAACGATTAGGCCTAATGGCAACTGAGACGGTTTTGCAGCAGCTTCTGAATGTTAAATTCTAGAAGGATCTTTTTGGTTTTTCCCGCTCCTCGGGTTAAGCTTTTGCTGCTCTTTTATTTTAAGTTCATAAGACCGGTTAGACTTGATAAGCTATAGAAAAGTGACCGTCTATCATCAAAGAAGACTCAAACATCCATACGGTAAGAAGAGGGTAAGCTGCATCGGCAGCAATAGCAAGAAAGAAAATTGAAGATAATCATAATAACGACTATCCAACATTGACTTGTTCATACCCTTTGTTGTGAAAAAAAGATTATGACACCCATGCCTTTTTAGAAACAAGGGCACCATCTGATGGATGAAAATGGTAATATGCGATTTCAGGGTAAAAGTAGCAGTACAGCTCTGTATTGCTTAGGCCATTGCTTCAGCCATTTCGCCAAAGCGCTTTCGAATGTGATCAGTGTTTTCCCGGGTCACCTTTTTGCCCAGTTCCAAAAAAGCGGCGGTATTATCAAAACTGTAACCGCTTAGCGGTGCCTGGGGGCACAGCACAATATCTGCCCATTCCAGCTCTTCTTTAAGCATATGCTGAGACATAGTATCCAATACGGAAAACAGCGCATCAAGCAGGTGACGGGGTTGGCTTTTGACATTAGCGGGGCCGGTAACATCCACTGCTATAACTAAATCAGCCCCCATGCTCCGAACAATAGCGGCCGGTACTTTGTGCAGTACGGCGCCGTCGACCAGGGTCCGCCCCTGATGATAAACCGGGGCCATCATCAAAGGGATTGCCGTCGAAGCCCTTATCGCTTTCAGCAAACAGCCGGACTGCAGTACGACAGCTTCACCGGTTAGAGCATCGGCAGCAACGCAGGAAAAGGGAATCTGCAGATCTTTAAACTCTTTACAGCCGGTCTGTTTTTGCAGCCATGTTCCCATCCGCGAATTCTCACATAATGCCAGGCGGGGCCATATTGGTTTAACCAGGTTAGACCAGCGTAACGGCATAATGATTTTTTCCATTTCAGTCACGGGCATACCGGCGGCATAGATACATCCAACCACTGCTCCAACACTGCTTCCGGCGATAAAATCAATGGGGATACCTTCTTCTTCTAATACTTTGAGCACTCCAACATGGGCCATTCCCCGCACAGCTCCGCCTCCCAGGGCCAGGCCTACCAGGGGACGGCTGCCCGCCTTTTTATATTTGCCAAGACGTAAATGTTCAGGGCTTATCGGCATGCCTGCAGATAAAATTAGCGCCTGCTCCAGGACATGGAATAACTCATTAATGTTGCCGGCCAGGTAGGGGTAAGCGATCAGCCGGCGCAGCGCTTCTGAGGTGAGAATATTAACCGGATCTGTGGCGCCGGCCTGCTTTAAAAAAAACCGGGCCAGGGCCGGTATATCTTCTTT
>PWGD01000139.1 GCA_003554395.1 Syntrophomonadaceae bacterium | reverse complement strand
TCTCCAAAAAACTATACCTTTCCCTGGGTACGGTTAAATGGCACACTACCAATATTTACGGGAAGCTTGGAGTAAAAAACAGGACCCGGGCCGCAGCCCTGGCCAGGGAATTAAAAATTATCTCCTGAATCCATCTTACGCGCTGCCATCTGCGCCGAACGTGCTTATTATACCTTTATCATCATTTACAGGTATAAGTTGCGCCGGCTGAATATGAAAATTCCCCCGCCAAAGAGAACCAGGGCAATTCCGGAAAAAATCAGGCAGGTCTGCACCAGCGCTTGCTCCCCCGTTACAATCGCATGAGGGTCAAACAGGGTATAAAGTGTTAAATATTTCAGCCACCCATAGTTGTCGCCGATATTTCTTAACATGTTGATGATGAAAAAGAGGACCGGTATGCCGGCTCCAAAAGCCAGGGAAAACTTGGCTTCATTGAAGAGGCAGGAAAAAAAGAAACATATTGAACTTATTGACAGGGTTAGAAATATAGTGACCAGGTTCAAATCCAGGAAGGCGGGCAGATCCATCTCCCCCGGAAACATGGCCTCGCTGATCGCTATTCCCGCCACCGTATTCAGGGCCAGCAGCGCTGTCACGCTAATAACCATATATAAAGCCTGCGTTGTAACAATTTTTACCCTGGTGTTGGGAGAGGCCAAAAGGTAGGCCATCGAACCGCGGTCAACCTGGGCGGCGATGAGACGGTTAGCCAGGATGATGCAGTAAATCAGCGGAAACATCAGAACTATAAACCCGTAGAAGTAGAGGGCGATAAAGCTAACCAGGTCAGTGGCGGTTTCGTCAAAACCAAAGGCTTCGATCATCCCGGCGGGCAGTAGTTCGTACATCTGGGTTATAGCCTCGATGTCGTCCGGGTCGTACATCGAAATCATGATCGAAAGGTACATAAACAGGACGGCTAAAAAAATAACAAAAATGATCCAGTTTGATTTTGAGGTAGCTTTAAAAAGGGGGATATTCATCTGACAAGCTCCTCCTGGCCATAATATTTTAAAAATACCTGTTCCAGGCTCTGCGTTGCCACATCAAGGCCCAGGACTTTGCATTGGGCCAAAGCGGCTGTAAATTGGCCGTAATTGCCCGAAACAAATACTTCCACCGTATTCTGGCTGACAGTGCCAATCTCCAGGCCGTATGAACGCAAAATCTCCAGGTCTTCTTTAGTCCCCAGGGTCACCAGGTAGGCTTTACGCTGCGAAGACTTAAGCGAATGCACGTCCTCAACAGCAACCAGCCGGCCTTCTCGGACAATGCCGGCCCGGTCGCAGGTGCGGTATGTTTCCTCAAAGTTATGTGAAGACATTAATATGGTCTTTCCCCGCTTCTTTTCCTCGAGGATCAAATCAACAAAGACTTTCTGCATCAACGGGTCCAGGCCGCTGGTCGGCTCGTCCAAAACGTACACCGCCGGATCATGCATGAAAGCAGCCACAATGCCCAGCTTTTGCTTCATACCTTTTGACATCCTGCGAATTTTCCCGGAGGGATCTAGCTCAAAACGTTCTATCAGGCTGTGACGGCGGGCATTGCCCCTCCTGCCCCTTAAATCGCCGATTAATTTTAAAAACTCTACCCCGTTCATCTCATCGAAAAAAGAAATCTCACCGGGAAGGTAACCCAAATCCTTTTGAATCAAGGCTGAATCCTGCCAGCAATCCAGCCCCTTGATACTGCACCTGCCTCGAGTGGGCTTAGTAAAACCGAGCAAATTACGGATAGTGGTGGTTTTACCTGCACCATTGGGACCAAGATAGCCAAAAACTTCGCCATTGCCCACACTGAAATTCAGATCAAAAATACCTTTGCCGCTGCTGTATATAAAAGTCAGCGCTTGAATGCTGATAATCTCCTCACGCCCCTGCTTTTTAATTGACGGTTCGACCGACGGCCTGATGAATTTGCCCTTTTTCCATAAACCCTCATATGCTTTCCCCTCCGTCACTTTATATTTGCCATAACCGTCAATTCTGCCCAGCCTGAATTGACCCCGGTATATGCTGCCATCAGCATATATGACAGTCCCTTCGCCATGGGGCCGCCCTTTAAACCACTCCCCCATATAACTGGTGCCGTCGGGCAGGTCCAGTTTGCCCCTTCCATGAGGCACCTGATCCTTAAGTTCACCAAAATAGCGGCCTCCGGCCCAGAATTTACCCTGCTTATCCGCAGCCCTGTTATCATCCATTGCACTGCTCCATCCTTTCCTTTAATGTCAAGGGGACGGGGTTGTTGACAACTTTCTCCGTGTCAAGGGGACGGGGTTATTGACAACTTTACTGCCACCAGGAAAAACCACCCATCATATAAAGCATCGAGATAATACCTCAAGGTTGGAACTACAGCCGCCGCTATCAGTATCTATAGGTGGATTTTTTAGGTCGAATCTTTTCTCAGGGTTGACGAGCCTCCTTCTAACCTGCTAATCTTACCGGTACAGGATCTTCCGCAATACCTGCAGGTATTCTTTCAGCTCGGTTTGAATTTCTTCATAATGCGCTTTATAATTATCGATATCACTACCGTAGATTAAAAGCTTGTCGGAAAATCCCTTCATTGTCCAGATTATAATTTGACGCGCTTTGTCCGGATCAACATCATCCCTGAAAAAAGAAGTGTCGGTATTTTGGTAGATTTTAAGCATTAGCTCTTCGGTTGGATTACCAAATTCCCGCGGCATGCCCTCTGGAATAATTTCATTTAGCGAAAAGTATCCTTTAACCAGAAATTGATAAGTTTCCGGGTACTTATAGGTCAAGTCAATGGCCAGCAATGATACTTTCCACATATTTTCCAGAAAATCCTGGCTCTCAAAGCTGACCTTAATATATTCACCGGTGACCAGGTCTACCGCATATTTCATAAGAAAAAGAAACAGTTCTTTTTTCGACCCGAAGTAATGAAACAGAAGGCCTTTTGAAATGCCTGCATTATGGGTGATTCTATCTGTATTTGCCGCATTATAGCCCCTGGAAAACTCCTGCATGGCCGCCTGGATCAGACGGTATCGCTTTTCTTGTTCCATGGCCATGATTTTATGATTATCAATTGAGTACTCTTTTAAAAAATCAATCTTGTTATCGTTATCATTCATCAATTTTACCCCGGGTTGAATGCTATGATCTACAGCCGGTTGACTTTCAAGTCAAGCTGGTTTTATAATAAGCCTCCTTGACTGATAAGTCAATAAGCTTTACTTTTGGCGGCAGTTAAAACATCAAGTAATTGATTGCTGTGCGCCGTTAATATGAGCTTATTACTGGAAGCGAAAAGACAAAGAGGCATTTACTGGCATTTATGCAGCTCTCACCATGCCAGAACACCCCTTACTCTAGTGGGCCTCTTTTGTTATAATAATAATAAGAATATATATATTTTTTTGAAAACAATATAAGGGAGTGAACTACAATG
>PWGD01000193.1 GCA_003554395.1 Syntrophomonadaceae bacterium | reverse complement strand
GGTATTCTCCTTCGTAGGTTTCTCCGCCGGGGTGGACTGTTAAACCGTGACCGTGCACCAGGCCCTCTTTAAATTCACCTTCATGGCTAAACCCGTCCGGCCTGGTTAGGATCCCTTCGCCGTGCATCAGGTTGTCCTTAAACTCACCTTCATAGCGCATTCCGTCCGCAGCAATGTAAATACCTTCGCCCTGCCTGGCTCCTTCTTCCCACTGCCCGGTATATTGATCGCCCTCGGGGTGAATCCAGGTCCCCTCCCCGTGGGGGGTAAACCACCTTATTTCACCGCTGTAGGTCCCCTCTTCATAAGCAAGGGTCCCTGTTCTCTGGTAAAGATGAGCGGTGACGGCTCCGGCAAAGACCAGGATGGCAAGAACTGTCAGGGCTATTTTATGACTTTTAGGCATCTGGGCAAAAACTCCTTTTTATAGTTAAAGCGTTATATCGCGGGGCTGCTGCTTGTGCAGGGCCCCGTCGGTTCGCCAGGTTACCGCCCCCAGCAGGTTTTCCAGGACCCGGGAGGCGTTTTTTCCGAAGGGGACTAACCAGATCCGGCGCCCCTCTCCCTGACTGTCCTCAAAACGCTCCAGGATTACCTGCAGGTATTCCGGAGGCAGCAGCTGGGGCATCAGGCCGGCCCACTCCACGAAGGCCGCTCCTTCGCCGGGCAGGTATTCTTCAAAACCGAGTTCCAGCAGGTCGTCTTCTTCAGTGAGGCGGTAGAAATCGAAATGATAAACCGGCAGCCGCCCCCGGTAGATTTTGAGCAGAACAAAAGTCGGGCTGGCCACCTGTTCGCCCTCAACCCCGAGGCCTTTAGCTGCCCCGCGGACAAAAACCGTTTTGCCCGCGCCCAGTTCCCCGTCCAGGGCCACTACCAGGGGCCGGTTGATGATCAGCCCGAGCAGCTGCCCGATATAGGCGGTTTCATCTTCCTGGCGCGTGGTCAGAAATGCTTTTGCCTGCTGCATGATAACCTCCACTGCGGGTATTTTTTGGCTGGCTCAATTATAGCTTTGAGGTCAGGGTTTTGCAAATAGGGGGCTATCCTATCAGGGGCCATCGCTCAAACGATCAAGACGCTCGCTAATTTCTTCCCAGCGCCCGATCAGGGCGGCCAGCTCAGACCTGGCCTGCTCCAGGCGGTTGCCTTTTTCGGCCAAAGTGGTGTGATCGCCGTAGTGGTCGGGAGTAGCCAGGGTCTCTTCCAGGGCCTTGATTTCAGCTTCCCTGGAACTGATCTCTTCTTCCAGTCCCGCCTGCTGGTCTTTCAGGCGGCGGCGGTGCTTTTGTTCGGCCTGGCGGCGGCGGTGCTCTTCCTGTTTTTTTCGCTTTCCTTCGCGTTTTTGTTCCTGCTCTTTTTCATTCGTCCCGGCCTGCTTGCCGGCCAATTCCTTTTCAGAGAGGTAGCGGTCAAAGCTGTGATTATAAACCCGGATCACGCCGTTTTCCAGTTCAAAAACCCGGTTGGCCAGCCCCTTTAAAAAATAGCGGTCGTGGGAAACGATGATCAGGGTGCCGGGATAGTGGGCCAGCACTTTTTCGATCTCTTCCAGGGCGGGCAAATCAAGGTGGCTGGTCGGCTCGTCCATCAAGAGGCAGTTGCCGCTTTTCAAAGCCAGTCGGGCCAGGGCCAGGCGGTTTTTTTCACCACCGCTTAATTCACTGACCCGTTTAAAAACATCATCACCCTTAAAAAGATAGCGGCCCAGGTGATTGCGGGCTTCTTTCAGATCGAGCTCAGAGGCGGCGGTTATGGTTTCCAGCAGGTTGAGGTGGGGATTTAGTTGTTCCTGTTCCTGGGCAAAATAGGTTACGCGCACCGCCGGCCCAAGGCGGACCGCACCGGCTTCAGGTGTTAAGGTTCCGGCGATCAGCTTCAGCAGGGTCGATTTTCCGGCCCCGTTTGGGCCGATCAGGGCGATGCGGTCACCCCAGTTGATTTCAAATGATAAATCATCAAAAACGGCTTTGCCGTCAAATTCTTTCCTGACCTGATCAAAAATCACCACCTGGCGTCCGCTGCGCCCGCTGTAGCCGAGGCCCAGCTTGAAGCCCCGATCTTCATCGGGGCGCTCTATTTCTTCCATTTTAGTCAGGCCCTTCTGGCGGCTGCGGGCCTGGCGCTTGGAGCGTTCGTCGGCCTTGGCTTCCCGGACCAGGCGTTCTTGCCGGGCCTTGATGCGCTGCTGGTGGCGGTAATCGCGTTCCCCGCTCAGACGATCCAGGTCCAGCTGTTTCTGGTAGGCGCTGTAATTCCCGCTGTAGGCTTTAATCTTATGGTTGCGCAGGGCGAAAATACGGTTGACGACCCGGTCTAAGAAAAAACGATCATGGCTGACCACCAGCAGGGCGCAGTTTAAGTCGCGCAGGAATTTTTCCAGCCAGTCCAGGGCCGATAAGTCCAGGAAGTTGGTGGGCTCATCTAAGAGGAGCAGGTCGAGATCCTGCAGGAGGAGCCCGGCCAGGCGGGCCCTGGTCTTTTCTCCGCCGCTGAAAGTAGAGAGGGGGCGTTTTAAGTCGGCCTCGCTGAAACCGAGGCCCCGGGCCACCCCCAGGAGCCGCTTTTCAACCTGGTAACCGCCTTCTTGTTCGAAGCGGTTGGTCAGGGCGGCGTAGCGTTCGAGATCGCCCTCCGATGTCCGGCCCTCTGTTTCCGCCTGTTCGGAGATCTTTTTTTCCAGCCGGTCCATTTCTGTTTTAAGGTCGAAAATATGGCGCAGGGGATGCTCGAGGTGGCGACGCAGGGTCCCTTCTGAAAGGGGGCGCGGTTCCTGGGGCAGGTAACCGATCCGGGCGCCGCGGGCAAGATGGAGCTCTCCTTCATCAGCTTCGCTTTCAGCGGCGATGATCTTAAGCAGGGTGGTCTTGCCCGAACCGTTGGGCCCGATCAGGCCCGCCTTCTCGCCGGGCTGCATCTGCAGGGTAATCCCGTCAAGGATCACTTCGGCTCCGTATGCTTTTGTGACCTGGGATAGGGTTAATAAAGGCATAAACGCTCCGTTTTTGTTCGTGTTTCTATCTACCTGATCCATTATAGCGGTTGTAACCGGGGCGGTCAAAGCGTGGGGAATTGAGGCTGGTGGAGATTTTTAATCAACCGTGGCGAATCATCTTTTCGACCATGCGGGCAATAGCCAGGCAGGCAGTCAGGCCTGGTGATTCGATGCCGACCAGGTTGATCAGGCCGGGACGGCCGCGTTCCGATTCTTCGCAGATCACAAAATCTCGGAAACTTTCTCCCGGGCCGGAGAGCTTGGGCCGGATCCCGGCCATATCAGGTTCCAGGTCGTTTTCCTCGATAAAGGGCATAAAGGCTTGAACGGCCCCGAAGAACCGGGGGCCTTGGGCCGGATCAATGCTGTAATCTTCTTCTTTAACATAGACCGCGTTGGGGCCGAGCCGGAGGCGGCCGTCTAAGGTTTTGGTGGCATGGATGCCCAG
>PWGD01000129.1 GCA_003554395.1 Syntrophomonadaceae bacterium | reverse complement strand
TTATTCCCACGGAGAAGGTTTTACCCCTCATTACCTGCGGGTTAAAATTGATATGGACATCAAGGGCCTGCACTGGCGCGGCAAATTAATCAAAGCCCGTCTGGAAAAAGAAGAGGGGCCTGACTTGACTGCTGTACCTTTAAAGAGGAAGTAACTTATTTTAGTCTCATAAAAGAAAAAGTTTATCCATGGCGCAATATGGTATAAGATGGATATGAATTAGAAAATAATCACGATCCTTATTTATCTTTGATTAATTTTACCGGAAGGAAAGGGGCATATATTTTGCGGGGCGAAAATATTTCTTTGGCTGAAGGGGAGGGAAAGTACCGGGTTCAGTGTGATGCGGTGGAAATTGGTGCAGATCTGGTTGTTAAAGTTTATGGCGGAGATAAACCACATGTAGGAGCGGTAGCGGTTGGGATTCCCCGCCCCAGCTTGGCTGATAACGAAAAGGTTAGCGCATCGGTTTCTGTCTTTACCCTGACCGGTCACAAAGAAGATGAGTTAGCCAAAAAGCTGGCTGGAAAGCTCACCGCCGCGTTGAACAGGGTGACCGTCCTCACCGCCGGTATTCACATCGATAATATAACTTCCGAAGAAATCAAGTTTTTTGAAAAAAATGCCCTTAGGGCGGTGGAGAAACTGATCAATTACTTGCTGCAAAAGGATCGATAATGATAAACGGTAAAGTGTTTAACCTGGAAGGTATGGTAACTGAGGGTAGCGGCGAAGCCGGTCAATTCATGACCCTGGATTGGGTTAAAGATCAGTGTCAAAACTCTGTTAACTTCGAACCTTTTCCCGGCACCTTAAATCTTAAAGTCAAAGCAGCGGATTTTGATTTTATCCGCAGGATCGCTTCTGCCAGGGGAAAAAGAATAATCCCCCCCGCCAGTGAAAGTGGTTTTTGCGAAGCCAGGCTTCTTTACGCTGAAGTCAGGGGTATTTCTGCGGCCCTTCTTTACCCCATGGTTGACGATTACTATACCGATATACTGGAAATTATTGCCCCGGTTAAAGTTAAACCTGAACTGGGGCTTCAAAACGGGGATAGGCTTGGTTTTTCCATCTACCTGCCGGATCAGTTAAACCGGCCCGGCGGCATTATTTTTGATCTTGACGGTACTTTAATTGACTCTGTTGATTTATTTTACAGCATGCTTTGCGAAGGGTTCCAGGAAGTTGGAATTCCGCTCTCTCCGAGGGATCAGGTCATGAAATTTATGGGCAGCGGTGCCAGGCTGAGCGAAGCCTGGCAGGCCCTGGAACTAGATTTTGATCAAGCAAGAAAAGAGGAACTGTTCGCCAGGTTGGTTGGTGTTTTTGAAACTTTGTGGGAGAGCAGGTACGAACAAGAAGTCAGGCTCTTTACCGGTGTGGAGAAGTTCTTACAAAGCCTGATTTCCTCGGGGATCGTCCTGGGGGTCGTAACTTCTTCCTTTTATAAGGGGAAAATGGACCTGTTTGCCCGCAGCAATTTGGACCCTCAAGTCTATTTTAGTTCAATTGTTACCGGCCCTGATACTGCCAACAGCAAACCCCATCCCGAACCGGTCCAGCTGTGCCTGAAACAGATGGGAATGAACCCGGGTTCGGTATTTTTGGTTGGAGATTCACCATGTGATATAGATGCGGGCAGTCAAGCCGGGCTTTTCACTGTCGGGGTTTTAAGCGGAGCCGGCACCAGGAGTTCTTTATCCGCTGCCGGAGCGGATCTTATTGTAGATGGTGTAGTTGATCTGGCCGAACATATTTTGCTTGAGCCCGAAGGGCTCTAACACTTTCAGGGTGTGAGGGCGGAGTGGAGTGAAAACGTGGAGTTTTATGTGGGCAAGAAGCGTGAGGTAAATAAAGGTTTTTGGATCAGTTTTGAGAACCATCCCCGGCTTCTGGAAACGAAAAACAGTATTTATGAGCGCTGTGTTCCCTGCCTGGAAAAGCTTTATGATCAGCTGCAGTCATCTCCGCGGGAGTTGAGGCTACAAGAACCCCTGGATTGCTGGAAAGTAGTAGTGGTGGTAAACAATATGGACGAAGGCCTGGCTCTTTTGGAGTTTTACCAGGATGAACATTTCCCGGTAGCAGAAACAGTACGGGGGCGAATGGGGACAAGAGACTGTGAAAGCCCCAATATAGTAATTATATTTCATTTGCACAGGGAAAAAGAGCGCGATAAATTAATAAAAGATCTTAAAAATATAGCCGGAAAAGTAACCCGCAATTACAAGATTTTTTTCGAGCGCGGTTGCCGGGATATATTAGTCCCCCTCTGCGGCGAGTGGGATCAGTGGAAAGAAAGCCCCCCCATCGAAGATTTTTCAGCCGTTCCCGTCATCAAAGAAAAAGTGGGTAAACTTTTAAGGGGTGAGTTTTAAATAAAAAGCCGGGTTTTTAACCCGGCTTTGTTTACAGACAGCGCAGGGGATTACAACCTGATTATTTTGGTGGCCCTTTCCAGAAGAAGATCCCGGGAGCTTTTCTTTTCCAGCAGGTTTTCACGTTTTTTTTGGCTCCACACCGTTTCCGGACGATTTTGAAGGATGAAGATGTTCTCCGGGAAGGGCAGATCTTTTTCAATGGCCCATTCTATATCCTGGGGATAGCCGTAGTGATCCTCGATCAATCTGGAAATTGTAACCAGCTCGATGATTTCTTTATCCTCCAGGCAGGGAACTGTTTGCCGCTCCGGATCGATATCAATTTCTTCCACCCCCCGCCCTTCACTGCAGGGCAGGCATTCAATGGTTTTGCAGGCAATTTTGCGGCAGTGTATGTCTTTGAGGATTTTATCCACCATGAAATAATCGGGGTTTACATTGCCGGAAACTACAGCTTCTCCCAGACCCCAGCTTCCTTCGATTATAACCTGAGAAGGATCGCCGGTGGACGGATTGATGGTAAACAGGACTCCAGCTGACCGGGCATTGACCATTTTCTGGACCCCCACACTGATTAAAACTTTATCATGGGGGAAGTTGTTGTTGGCCCTGTAACTGATGGCCCGCGATGTAAAAAGGCTGGCCCAGCACCTGCGCATTGCATCGATTACTTCTTCCTTTCCCCGGACCCACAGGTAGGTATCCTGCTGGCCCGCAAAACTGGCCGTGGGCAGGTCTTCTGCCGTTGCGCTGGAACGAACGGCGACCGGGGTTTCTTTATCTTCGCACTTTTCACACAGCAGTTCGTACCTTTTGAGGACCTCTTCTTCAACTTCCGCCGGCACGGAATATGCTGCAATCATTTCCCGCACCTGTGCGCTAATATCATTCAGCATCACGTTTTTAGAGAGATCGATTCCGGCCAGGAGTTTAAATATTTCCATTCCAATACCTGCCCTGTCGAGGAAGAGAAGGTAGCTGTCTGTGGTAACGGCAAAACCGGGAGGGATCCTGATCCCTTTATTGATCATTTCCCCCAGGTTGGCATTTTTGCCGCCGACCCT
>PWGD01000144.1 GCA_003554395.1 Syntrophomonadaceae bacterium | reverse complement strand
CTTCTGCGTTGCCCCCCAAAGCCCAGAAATTTTTCACACCCCGCTCAAGGAATATTGCCGCCCGGTATCGAAATATCTAATCCTGGCCGTAAACCTGGCTGTCATAGCTGTATTAAACAATCCAGCAGGCCTGTTTGCTTATTTGCCTATTTGCGGGGCGAGCCGGACCGCGGCGCCCGGATTCCCGCTCCGCTCCAGAGCCTGCGCCCTTAAATGAAGGAGGACCTATTGATGAAAAGCTGTTCCGAGATTGCCGACCGGCTGATGAGCCTGGACCAGGCCGTGGACCAGTTCATTTTTGACGGCTGCCAGCTGGCCCTGGGGGGTTTTACAGTAACCCGCAACCCCATGGCCATCGTCTATGCCATCATCCGCAAAGGCGTAAAAGACCTGCACCTGGTCGCCCATTCCAACGGCCAGGCTCTCGATATCCTGGTGGGGGCGGGTTGCGTGAAAAGGCTTGAAATAGCCTACGGCGGCAACGGCCGCTACGCCCCGACCTGCATCAGGTTTGGCCGGGCCGTCGAGGAAGGGGCGATCGAATTCGAGGATTACTCCAACTACCAGATGGCGCTCCGCTTCCTGGCCGGCTCGCTCAGCATCCCCTTCATCCCGACCAAGACCGGCCTCGGTTCGGACCTGATGGAACGGGATGGGTTCTCGCCTGAGGTGCGCAGAGAAGAAAAAGTAGCGTCCAGGAAATACGCCCGCATCGACAACCCCTTCAGCGGCGAGAAGGACGAAGTGGCCCTCCTGCCGGCCTTAAACCCCGATGTGGCCCTGGTCCATGCCCAGTACGTCGGTGAAGACGGCACGGTGCGGATCAAGGGGCTCACTTTTGCCGACCTGGAACAGGCCAAGGCGGCGGATAAGGTGATCGTAACCTGCGAGGAGATCGTTCCCCGTTCTTTCATCCGCCAGGACCCCGACCAGAACTCGCTGGCCTCCTTCTTTGTAGATGCCTATGTCAAGGTCCCCTACGGTGCCCATCCCACGGCCTGCTTCAACTTTTATGATTACGACCCCAAGCACCTTAATCTCTACCGGGGAGCGGCCGAAGATGACAGCCGCTTTAAGGACTATCTCGAACAGTGGGTTTTTGGCGTCAACTCCCACGAAGCATACCTGGAAAAGGTGGGCACGGAAATGCTGCTCAAAATCAAGGCCAGCCCGGGCGTCGGCTATGCGCCGGGCCTGGACCGGAGATAGGGAGGAGAGGATCAGAAGATGTTAAACTACAGCGAGAGTGAAATGATGGCCATTGCGGCCGGACGCCTGATCAAAGACGGCGATATTGTCTTCGCCGGGACGGGTGTATCCATCCTGGCCGCCACGGTGGCCAAAAGGATTTATGCCCCCCGGGCGGTGGTTTTCTTTGAAACCGGCGGCATCGATCCCTCGCTCGATGAAATCCCGATGACCGTGGCCGACCTGCGGGTAATGAGCGGGACGGCCCTTAATTCGGGGCTGATCGAAGCCTTTTCGACCATCGCCCACCGCAAGTTGCGGACGGTGGCCTTTTTGGGGGCCGCCCAGATCGACCGCTACGGCAACCTCAACACCACCTGTATCGGGGACTACCACAAGCCCCAAAAACGTTTCTCCGGAAGCGGGGGTGGCAACGATGTCGCTTCCCTGGCCTCGGGCGTAATCTCATTTATGCAGCATGAAAAAAGGAGATTTGTCGAAAAACTCGATTACCTGACCAGCGTCGGCTGGTATAGAGGCGGCGGCTCGAGGCGGGAGCTGGGCTTAAAACGCGGCGGGGCCCTGGCTGTCGTGACCAACCTGGCCCTGCTCCGCTTTCATGATCAGACTAAAGAGATGTACCTGGCCGAGTATTTTCCGGGGGTCAGCCCCGAACAGGTGCGCGAAAATACCGGTTTTGAGCTCGATGTCTCGGGCGCTAAAGAGGCGGTTCCCCCCACCGCCGAAGAACTGGCCATCCTCCGCGAAGAAGTCGATCCCCAGGGTTTGATCTGCCAGCCCCCGCAATAACCAAGTATCCTGGTGGACGCGGGACAGGTCCCCTATCCCCGGTCCCCTTTGCCAGAAGGAGTGTTGAGCGTGGTAGTGGATATTCCCTATGCCAAACTGAAGATCGGCGACAGCGCCGAGATCAGTAAGACATTTTCTGAAAGCGATATTTATAACTTCGCCGGTATATGCGGGGATTTTAATCCCCTGCACATCGACAGCGAGGCAGCAGCAAAATCTCCCTTCAAGAAGAGGGTTGTCCACGGCATGCTTGTGGCCAGCCTTATTTCAGCGGTCCTGGGAACCGTCCTGCCAGGGAAGAACACCATCTACCTGGAGCAGAACCTGCAGTTCAAGGCCCCCGTCTTTATCGGGGACACCATCACCGCCCGGGTGGAGGTGGCGGAACTGCAGCCTCAAAAAAACGTGGCCCGCTTTAAAACAGCTGTAATCAACCAGTCCGGAACGAAAGTGATCGAAGGTTATGCGGTGATCACGAAAAAGAATTAAAACTATCCCGGCGAGGGCGCAGTCTGGTATTCTTTATTCTTTTCACGCCGCTCTTCCGCCAGCCGGTCCAGGATCACCATCTGCCGCCCGCCGTATTCCACACCGGCGCACCGGCCGCTATCTTCGTAAATAATATTCCCGGTGGCGTTTTCTTTAAGCTCCAGGTAGACCAGCCCCTGCAGGTTCTCGTGAACCAGGGGGATCATCTGCTTGCCCCGGGGGCCGTGGAGCAGAATAAAATCTTTGCCCCTGGTTTCAGTTTCGATGGATAAGCTGTAGCGCCGGTTGGCAAGGCGCATCTTTACATCGCTCCCTTTCTGCTCCAGGCCGGCCCGGCTCCGGTTCATGGTCGAAAACTCATAAAAGGTTCCGCCCACGGACAAACCGACCAAAAAGCCCCTGAAACTGCTCCACAGGAAAGGGATATGGGCCAGCGAGCAGCTTAAAGAAGCCCTCTCTTTCTGGAAATGGTTGCACTGGATCCAGGTCCATGAAAAAGGGAAAGCGACCCCCCAGTTTTTCTCGATATAGCCTTTGCCACCGCTGAAATCTATTTCCCGGCCGTTGATATCAAGGGTGCCTGCCAGGTCGAAATCCATGGCGCAGACCTGGCTGTAGCACTGCATGCGGGGGATATAGTTATAGAAGCCCATGCTGCCGGGGCTGAGAAAGCTGTCCGGCCAGTCCAGGTGCCCGCTGAAGGTGAGCTCCCCGGAGACGGCTGCGCCGGGGCGGTTCAGGTTCAAAGAGAGACCCCGGCGGCCGAAGCGGTTTTCCCCGACGGCCAGGGCAAACTCATTTATGTCTGCCCAAAAGCGCTCTGCCGGAAACCGCTCGTAGCGGAAGGTCCGGTTGGTGCCGTCCACGACCTGGATAAAGGCATGGGAATAGACCGCCTCGGGGCTGAAGAAAACGCCGGGGATAAAAGCCAGGACATTTTCCATCTTGGCGTCGGCCAGTTTGAAGTACCAGCCTTCAAAATACTGCTGGCCCCTCCGGCCGTGATAGAGATCTGGAT
>PWGD01000118.1 GCA_003554395.1 Syntrophomonadaceae bacterium | reverse complement strand
TAGTGCCCATCATAGAGCGACCAGTCGTAGTTGATGATCCGGCCTTCATTTTCCAGCTTCTCAAAGAAAGGCGTGCCCGGCATGGGCGTAAGCATCATGAACTGGATGGTGTCAATCCCGGTTTTTACCGCAAAATCGGCCGTCTCCCGAATCGTTTCGGCAGTATCGGCTTCACCGCCCAGGACAAACATGCCGTGGATCCTCATTCCATAGGCCTGGAAGCGGCGGATCGCTTCCCTGACATCATCGACATTCTGCTCCTTGTTATAGTCTTTTAAGGTTTCGGGATTGATAGATTCAAAGCCGATGTAAACAATTGTGCAGCCGGAGCGGGCCATCAGGTCCATCAGTTCGTCGTCATAAGAGGCGTCAGCCCTGACCTGGGCGCCCCAGCTCTTGATTTTGATCTCCGGCCGGTCGATCATTTCCTGCATTAATTCCTTGCTGTGCCTGGCATTAGCCACAAAATTGTCGTCGCAGAAGAAGACATGTTTTCCGGGAAACTGGGCCAGTTCCTCGAGAACGCTTTCCGTGCAGCGGTAGCGGTAACGGCGTCCGAACATCTGGGTGACACAGCAGAAGCTGCAGTCGTGGGGGCAGCCTCTTGAGGTCATGACCGGGATACTGTGCATCTTGGAGGCATTTTCCATCATGCTCAGATCGGGAATGGGCAGGGTATCCATATCTATCTTCGTAGGGAGGGCGCTATTGTGCACCGGCGCTCCGTCTTTCCAGTATGAGACCCCGGGGATTTCGCATGGTTCCCGGCCGGCTTCAATGGCCCGGACCAGGGGCAGGAAACTCTCCTCGGCTTCCCCCCGGATTATATAATCGGCGAATTGAATCGCTTCATCGGCCATAAAGGAAGCGTGAATGCCGCCGATAACCACCGGGATGTGGTTTGAGCGGAGCAGACCGGAAATCTGGTAAGCTTCACGGCAGGTAGCCGTTGTAGTCGAGATCCCAACCAGGTCGGCCTCAAATAGTTTTGACCAGGGCAGGGAGTTGACGGTGCCCAAATGGAAACTGACCTGGTAACCCGCCTGCTGGAGTTGGGTTCCCAGCAGCGGCAGACCCAGGCGGGGCATCAGGACATGCTTATAGACATGATCCTCCTTCGATTGCGGCTCGATCAGGGCAATTTTTTTCATCTGAAAACCCTCCTTACGCCTTGTTGGCCGGCTCTCGATCTAGATTTTCCCCTTAATAATGATCCTTTTCTTTTGATCCGGGATAATCCGGAACTCCGAGACTCGCCCTTTTCAAAGCAAATCCTTGTTTTGAGGTAAGAAAAGGGATGGGTAAACTTCAACCCAACCCTCCGGCATTTATTTGAATAGATACTGTAGTTTGTTAGTTCCTGTAGTTTGCTACTTAATAAATATAATACTGAGCGGGTACCTGAAACTTTCCCCTTCACTGACCCTGATCGTGGCCAGAATGACCATGACCAGCCAAAAGATGCCCACTGCAATCAGCAGAAAGATCCCGATAATGACAGGGATCAGAATTGTCGAAATCAGGGCATAAATCGCTATGCTGATCTGGAAATTGAGAGCATTTTTACCCTGCCGGTCAATCCAGGCCGATTGATCTTTTTTAATCAGCCAGATCACCAGGGGCCCGATCACGTTTCCAAAAGTAGGGACTATAAACTGGGCCAGGGCCGCCAGGTGAACGAGCATGCCAAAAGTTCTTTCATCCTGGGTTAACTGCATTCCGTTAGCCATCTAAAAACCCCCTTTGCCTTTATGAATAGAGAAAACACTGCCTGAAAAACATCATTAAAACAAGCGCCACTTTACTTTGTCTTTTTCCATCATAAGACATTAGCCGGCAGATTGCAAGCACCCGCGACCGGATTTGTTCGGCAGCTACCTTATAAACCTGATATTGAGGGGATAGCGGAAATCTTCCCCGTTGTTTGCCTTGACCGATGCCATGATTACCGCAATCAGCCAGAATACGGCCAGGCCCAGGCCGATTAAAATTGCCAGGGGGATACCGATCACAGTTATAGTCAGCAAAAACATCAGGAAAAAGGCTGCGATGGAATAGATTACCATACTGATCTGGAAATTGAGCGCTTCTTTGCCCTGCCGGTCCACCCACTGCGACTGGTCTTTCTTAATCAACCAGACAATAAGGGGCCCGAAGACATTGCCGAAAGAGGGCAGGATGAACAGGGCCAGGGCCGAAAGGTGGCACAGCATGCCGAAGGTTTTTTCTTCCGCGCTTAACTGGAGATGATTGGTCATGATCTACTACCTCCCTATGTTAAAAAACCTCTGATTACAGTCCCGATCATTCATATTGCTGCGGCTGTTGTTGCAGGTACTCTTTGAGCGTCAGACCGGAGGCCTTCCACTCCCCGGCCCTCTCCACTCCGATATAGCGGTAATGCCAGGGTTCATAGATATAGCCCGTTATGTGCTCCTTGCCCGCAGGGTAGCTCTTGGCAAAACCGTAGCGGTGGGCATTTGCGGCCAGCCAACGCCCCTGCTTGGTGTCGGCAAAGGCGGCTGTAAAATCGGCCCCGGTCCCCCCAAAATCGACGGTGGTCCCGAGCTGGTGCTCCGACTGCCCCGGCCGGGCGCTAAACCGGTTCGCTTCTGCTTCGCCGTGTCGGCTGACATAATCGCGGAACAGTTCTTTTTGAGTCTGGTAGCTCCGGTAGGCGGAGCGGATGCTCAAGGCAACTCCGTCGTCTCTTGCCGCCTCCCACAGTTTTTCCAGGTGGCGGAGCGCTTCGGAGCGCAGCTGCATCGGATAGTAAGGGTTCAGGCGGGCAGGAACCGCTTCCAGGTCGGTAGGGACATAATTTCTTTTCAGGGTCGTCTCTTTGGTAACCAGGGCCAGCAGGTAGTCCCCATCAGAAATCACCTTCAGATCCTCCCGATCACCGCTTTCCTGTCCAGGAACTGCCGCGGACTCAGCCGACTCAGCCTGCGCTTCATCCCCGACTTGATCTTCATCTTCCGGCGCTTCTTGATCATTTTCCTCGCGCTCTTCAAAAGGATCGCTGATCTCTTCTTCAGGGCGGGGCTCCCGGGCCTCTTCTTTTACTTCAGGGGCTTCCTCCACCATCTCTTCCCGCTCCGGCCGGGCAAAATCGAGCAGGGAGTCAAGGCGTTCCGGGAGGTCGGGGACCAGGTAGAGCGCAGCGGCGGCCATGATCAATAAAACGCCCGCTATAGTGGCCCAGGACAGGGACTTTTCCCTGCTATTTTTCTTTCTGCTTCTGCTCAAGCGTGTTCCTCCCTTAAGGTTAGCGGGAAAGTTAGCTATAAGGACGGGAAATCTTCCTCACGGACGCTTTCAGTCCGCGCTGGATCCTCAAGGTCTGCAACGCCAAATTCATTTTCCAGGATGGTGTAGTAGTAACTTCCATCAGCCTGGTGAGTGGTTGTGACCTGCCGTTCCCCTTCAAAGCGCCCGTAGGATACATTTTTCGTAAACTGCTTGCTGTGGCTGTCCCAGTCTTCCCCAAAGCTGTAATAAGAGACATAGTTGCC
>PWGD01000187.1 GCA_003554395.1 Syntrophomonadaceae bacterium | reverse complement strand
GTTTCCGGCCCTCCGACTTTAATGCCCCCGGACCTGGATGTTTTCGGAGTTAACTATTACAACGACCTGGAAGAAGCGGTTGAAGGCGCCGATGTGGTTATGGCCCTCAGGCTGCAAAAAGAGCGCCAGGAAAGCGGGCTTTTCCCGAGCATGCGCGAATATGCCGAACTGTACGGGGTGACCCCGCAAAAAATTGCCCGGGCCAAAGACGATCTCCTGATCATGCATCCCGGCCCGATGAACCGGGGAATCGAGATCAGCTCAGAACTGGCCGACGGCCCCCGGTCGGTCGTCCTGGAACAGGCCGCTTCGGGCGTGGCAGTCCGGATGGCGCTGCTTTATCTTTTGCTGGGAGGGATGAAGGAACAATGAAACAGCTCTTTATAAAAGGGGGCAGGGTCATTGACCCGGCCCAGAGCTACGATCAGAATGCCGATCTATTGATAAAAAACGGTATCGTGGAAAAGGTGGAACAGGGACTCCAGGCTCCTTCCGGGGCGGAAATAATCGAGGCCGAAGGCCTTGTCGTAACCCCGGGTATGATCGATATTCACGTCCATTTGCGCGATCCCGGCCAGGAATATAAAGAAGATATCGCTTCCGGGACCCGGGCGGCCGCTGCCGGCGGTTTTAGCGCCGTGGCGGCGATGGCCAATACCGACCCGGTGGGAGACGATCCCTCCATGATCAGTTATGTCCGCAAGAGAGCAGCCGGGGCGGCGGCCAGGGTTTACCCGATTGGGGCGTTGACCAGGGGCCTGGAGGGCAAGGAAATGGCCGAGCTGGGCCGGATGAAGCTGGCCGGGGCGGCCGGTTTTTCCGACGACGGCAAGCCTTTGGTGAGCGGAATGATGATGCGCAATGCTCTGCACTATGCGGCAGGGCTCGGCGCTGTTGTTATCGTCCATGAAGAAGACCCTTATCTATCTGCCGGGGGGATGATGCATGAAGGATCGGTATCTTCCGTGCTGGGGTTAAGGGGCATCCCTGCTGCGGCCGAGGAAGCCATGATCAGCCGCGACCTGCTGATCTTAAAAATTACCGGCGGGCGGCTCCATATTGCCCATGTTTCTACCGCCGGATCCGTAGATATGCTGCGCCGGGCCAAGGCTGAAGGCCTGAGCGTGACCGCTGAAGTTACTCCCCATCACCTTCTGCTTACCGATCGGCTGGTAAAGAATTCCGGTTATAACACCAATACCAAGGTCAGCCCACCGCTTAGATGCGAGCATGACCGCCAGGCTCTGTGGGAGGGGCTGCTGGACGGGACTATCGATGCTATTGTCTCGGACCATGCCCCCCATCACCCGGACGACAAGGATGTGGAGTATGATTTTGCCCCCTGCGGGATAGCGGGCCTGGAAACGACCCTGCCGCTGTTGCTGGATGAAGTTTCTTCCGGCCGGGGCAAAAATTTCACCCTGCCCCTGCTGGTGGAAAAGCTGACCAAGATGCCGGCCCGGATCCTCGATCTGCCCGGCGGCACCCTAAAAGCGGGCAGCCCGGGCGATGTGACCATTATCGACCCGGACCGGGATTTTATAATCGAGCCCGAAAACTGGTATTCGAAATCGCGTAACACCCCCTTTGCCGGCAAACGCCTGAGGGGGGCCCCGGTATACACCATCGTCGGAGGAGAGGTAACCATGAGAGAAGGTGTTGTTACTGAACGAGAATACCAGGGCTAAATACCAGGCGGAAATCTGCCCGGTTTTAGATAACCGGGTCGTCTCGCCCGGTTACCACCGGATACAGCTGCAGGCGCCGGCCATCGCCCGTACGGTTGAACCCGGGCAGTTTGTCCAGGTTTTCATGCCCTCCCGGCACAGTCAGATGCTGCCGCGGCCTTTCAGCGTTTACAGGGCCGATCCCGCAGCCGGTGAACTGACCCTCCTGCTGGAGGTCAAGGGCAGGGGCACTGCCCTGCTTGCCGAAGTTTCCGCGGGCGCTGCCTTGAAACTGCTCGGTCCCCTGGGCAGGGGCTTTCCCTCTCCGCCACCGCACTCCCTGCTGGTGGCAGGGGGAATGGGAATTGTTCCCCTGGCCTTCCTGGCAGCATCCACCGGGGCGCCGGGGACCCTGATTTACTGCGCCCGCACCGCCGGGCTGCTGGTTTGCCCCCGCCCCGAACTGGACCGGCCGGGTTTGAGCATCATAGAGGCCACCGATGACGGCAGCAGGGGGGAACAGGGCACCGCCGCCGATCTCCTTTCCCGCCGGATCGAAGGAGCCGGGGCGGTTTTTGCCTGCGGACCCCGCCTGATGCTGGCCGCGGTTAAAAAAATCTGCCGCCGGGCCGGAGTCAAAGCCTGGTTTTCCTTAGAAGAAAGGATGGCCTGCGGCATCGGGGCCTGCCTCGGCTGCGCCGTGGCCACGACCGGCGGTTACCGGCGGGTCTGCAGGGACGGTCCTGTATTCCCGGCAGAGGAGGTAATCCTCGATGAATGAGAAGACTTTCAAGCCGGATTTGAGCGTCAACCTGGCCGGTATAGCCCTGGATAATCCCATCCTGGCCGCTTCGGGACCTTTCGGTTACGGTCATGAATACCGGGAGCTAATTGACTTCAAGGACCTGGGCGGTATTATTGTCAAGGGCATCTCTCCGGAGCCCTGGGCGGGCAATCCCCCTCCGCGAGTGACAGAAACCCCCTCGGGCATGCTCAACGCAATCGGCCTCCAAAACCCGGGCCTGGAAAAATTTTTAGCAGAAGACCTGCCCCAACTGCGCGGATCCGGACCGCGCCTGGTTGTCAACGTGGTCGGCTGCAGCCTTGAAGAATACGCCGAAGTCGCTTCCGGCCTGGAGGGAGCGGAAGGAATTGACGGCCTGGAATTAAATATTTCCTGCCCCAACGTTAAAGCGGGAGGGATGGCTTTCGGGACCGATCCGGATGCGACCCGCCGGGTGGTTGAAGCGGTTCGCCGCCGGACCGGGCTGCCCCTGCTGGTCAAGCTGTCGCCCAATGTTACCTCTATCGTGGCGATCGCCCGGGCTGCCGAGGCAGCCGGGGCAGACGGCATTTCCCTGATCAACACCCTGGGGGGGATGCTGATCGATACCGGGCAGAAAAAACCCCTGCTGGGCAACGTTTTCGGCGGGCTTTCCGGCCCGGCCATCATGCCGGTGGCCCTGAAAATGGTCTGGGAGGTTGCCGGGGCGGTTAAAATACCGGTCCTGGGCATGGGCGGGATTACCTCGGCCGATGACGCCCTGCAGTTTATCATGGCCGGGGCCAGGGCCGTAGCCATAGGGACCGGCCTCTTCTATGACCCGGACCTGCCGGCCCAAATTAAAACCGGCCTGATCGAATACCTGAAACAAGAAAACCTGACCCACCTGGGCCAACTGGAAGGAGCCGCCCGCCTCTAAAATAGATCACAGACGTGTCAGGGGGACGGGGTTGTTGACACACTTTCAACCAGAATGTTAAGGGGACGGGTTTGTTGACATTCTGTTTATCTGATCACTTTACGGTTTACAGTTTTATTCTTACTTAAATAAAGTGCCGGCTGAAAGCGGTCCAGCCCTGCACCCGGAGTTTGCCC
>PWGD01000002.1 GCA_003554395.1 Syntrophomonadaceae bacterium | reverse complement strand
TGACCGCTTACGCCGACAACAAGTTTTCGGCGGAAACCATTACCGAAGCGATCAAAAAGTGCGGTCTGGAAGACAAGGTCAACCATAAAAAACTGGTCCTTCCGGGCCACGTGGCCGTTCTCAAAGGCACCCTGGAAGAAGAATCGGGCTGGGAAGTTATGGTCGGACCGCGTGAAGCTTCCGGTATCACCAAGTACGCCAAGGATAACTTCTCCGGCGGAGTGAGCTAAATTCCGGCCGGAATCAGATATTTTGTGAACCATTTAATGAAAGGAGTATTTAAATGGCTGTAGAAATTCTAAAAGAAAAATATAGAAGTAAAGTAGGCCAGGTAGTCCTCGGCGCTACCAAGGATGATGGAGGCACCCGCAGTCATACCATCACTGTGGGGGGCGAATCGGCCCTGCCCTACCTTCATTTCGAAGGTGAAATACCCAACCGCCCGGTAGTGGCCCTGGAAGTGTGGGACATGGTTCCCGATTGGAATCCCTGTTTTGAAAATTATTACGGCGATGTTTACAATGATCCGGGAGCCTGGGCCAAAAAGTGCGTCGATGAATACGGGGCCGACCTGATCCAGGTCCGCCTGAAAGGCGCCGATCCCGACTTAAACGACCATTCGCCCGAAGCATGCGCCGAAACCGTTAAGAAGGTCTTAGAAGCAGTCAGCGTGCCGGTCATGGTTATCGGCTGCGGCAAATCAGAAAAGGATAACACCATTTACAGCCCCATCGCCGAAGCGGCGGAGGGTGAAAATTTAGTTATGGGCGTGGCTGAGCTTGAAAACTACAAGGCGGTTACCAGCGCCTGCATGGCCAATAACCACGTCGTTATCGCCCAGTCTCCGATCGACATCAACATCTGCAAGCAGCTTAACATCCTCATTGCCGAGATGAGCCCGGCCATGAGCAGCCGTATCATAATCGACCCCACCGTGGCCGCCCTCGGTTACGGCATCGAATATTCTTACTCCATCATGGAACGGGCCCGCAACGGCGCCCTGCAGGGTGATAAGATGCTGGCCATGCCCATGTACGGCAATGCCGGTTTCGAATCCTGGCGGCAAAAAGAAGCCAATATCTCTGATGAAGAACAACCCGGCTGGGGCGAGCAGGAAGAAAGAGGTATTCTCTGGGAAGCGACCACCGCGATGGCCTACCTGCAGTCCGGGATCGATATCCTGGTTATGCGCCATCCTGAGGCCCTGAAAGTGATTAAAAATAATATTGACGACCTGATGAAGGATAACAGCTATTAAATTGTGAAGGAGGCAAGCTGATGATTATTATCGGCGAACGCATTAACGGTATGTTTAAAGATATCGCCAAGGCGATTAACGATCGCGATCCGGGGCCGGTCCAGGAATGGGCCCGCAAGCAGGAATATAACGGGGCCCATTACCTCGACATTAATGTCGGGCCCAGCTCGACCGAACCGGTTGAGGCCATGAAATGGCTGGTCGAGGTAACCCAGGAGGCCAGTGACCTGCCGCTTGCCCTCGATTCCACCAAGTACGACGCTATTGAAGCGGGCCTTAAGCTCTGCAAACAGCCGGCTATGATCAATTCCGTCCCGGCGGAAATGCCCAAGATGGAGCGCGTCTTTGCCATGGCGGCCGAATACGGGGCCGAAGTAATCGGCCTGGCCATGAACGAAGAAGGAATCCCCAAGGACGCCGACGTGCGGGTGGGGCTGGCCGCAGAACTGGTGGCCACCGCCGATGCCTTCGGGATAGCCCCCGATATGCTCTACATCGACCCGCTGGTCCTGCCCTGCAATGTGGCCCAGGACCACGGCCCGGAAGTAATGCGCACCCTGCGCGAAATTAAGATGATCTCCGACCCGGCCCCGAAAACCACGGTCGGCTTGAGCAATATATCCCAGGGCACCAAAAACCGGGAGCTGATCAACCGCACTTTTGCCGTTATGGCCATGGCCAACGGCCTGGACTCCGCCATTGCCGATGCCAGTGACGACGAACTGATGGCAGCAGTGGCTGCAGCGCGGATTATACTCGACATGGACATTTACTGCGATTCTTTCGTCGATGTATTTAAACAGCGCAACCGTTAAGATTATACCAGTGAACAGATTATGATTGTTGAAGGGAAGGTGAGTACATGATAATCGCTGAACGCAAGCCGCTGGAAGAAATAGCGGCTATGGCCGCCCCGTACAAAAAAATCTGCGTGCTCGGTTGCAATACCTGCGTGGGCGTCTGTATGGCGGGCGGAGATAAAGAAGCCCAGGAAACGGCGGCCCTTCTGCGGATCCACCGTAAAAAAGAAAACGTGGAAGGCGAAGTAGAAACTTTTTCCATCGAAAGGCAGTGCGAGTTTGAATTTATTGATGAGGTCCTGGAAAGATTAAAAGGCTACGATCTGATCGTTTCCCTGGCCTGTGGGGTCGGAGTCCAGACCATGGTGGAACATGTGCAGTCGCTGCGCGTTGTTCCCGGCCTGAATACTACCTCAATGGGCTATCCCACCGAACAGGGAGTCTGGTCGGAACGCTGCCTCGGCTGTGGAGATTGCGTTCTTCACCTGACTATGGGTATATGCCCCATAACCCGCTGCGCCAAGTGCCTGCTTAACGGGCCCTGCGGGGGGTCGGCTGAAGGCAAATGCGAGATTAGCGAAGATGTTGACTGTGCCTGGCAGCTGATCTACGACCGTCTTTCCAGCTTTGAACGCCTCGGCGATCTGGCCGAGATTCAGCCTCCCAAGGATTGGTCGACATCCCATCACGGGGGCCCGAGAACCTCAGTAAGGGAGGATGTTAGAATTGATCGCGGGGAGTAACCTGGAAAAAATAATCAACAGCGGAAACTTTGTCATTAGCGGCGAGCTGGGTCCGCCCAAGAGCTCAGACATTACCCAGCTGAAGCATCACGCCGAAGAAATGAAAAATCATGTTGATGCTTACAATATCACCGACAACCAGACAGCCATCGTACGCACTTCCAGCATTGCCTGCGGAGCAACCCTGGTTCAGATGGGCCTGGAGCCGATCATCCAGATTACCGTGCGCGACCGGAACCGGATCTGCATCCAGGCCGATGTCCTGGGCGCGCATGCCCTGGGCATCAAGAATATTCTCTGCCTCTCCGGAGACCATCAAAAGTTCGGCAACGAGCAGGGCTCCAAGGGCGTCTATGATATCGACTCCATGCAGCTGATCAAAAGCCTAAAAGATATGCGCGATGAAAACCGCTTTGTAGGCGGTGACGAGCTGGAAGCGCCGATCAGCTACTACCTGGGCGCGGTGTCAAACCCCTTTGCCGACCCCTTCGAGTACCGGGTCGACCGCCTGGAGAAAAAAATCAACGCCGGAGCCAGCTTTATCCAGACCCAGTGTATCTTCGACCTGGACCGCTTTGAAAAGTGGATGGAACTGGTCCGGGAACGGGGCCTGCACAAGAAAGTGGCCATCATGGGCGGTGTCACCCCGATCAAATCGCTGGGAGCGGCCAGGTACATGAAAAACAACGTATCCGGCATCACCATCCCCGATGAATTGATCGAACGCCTCAAGGGAGCGGAAAAGAAAAAAGAAGAAGGCCTGAAAATATGTATCGAGACCATCCAGAG